>JAJZRD010000092.1 GCA_021845945.1 Chloroflexota bacterium | reverse complement strand
TCACGTTTCCGGGTGGCCGCCAGCCTGTAGGGCGAAAAGCGGCAAATGGGCGTGAGCTAGTCAGCGGGCTCCGGGAGGAACGGCTACAGCCAGCTCAAGGGTTTCCCGGAAACGTGACGCGCACCCGGCGGCGGGGCATCGGAAGTCCCCCCGACAGGGTTCGAAAAGACCCCTTGACAGGGGGCGCGGCCGGGGCAATAATGGGCGCGCCTCGGCCGTTGATTGTAAGAAGCAAGATATATCTTACAAAAGTCTATCGCCGTCTGGGGCGGCTACTCTGGGGGGTCAGCGTGGAACTCACCGACGACCACTACGAGATCGATCGCCGGGACCTTTCCGATCGCGTCTACCAGGTCCTCCGGACGGAGATCCTCTCCGGCAAGCTGGCGCCCGGCCAGCGGCTCTCCCTGGAGGAGTTCGCTCAGCGCTTCCGGGTCAGCATCACGCCGGTCAGGGATGCCCTTCGATTGCTGTCTGCCGAGGGGCTGGTCGAGCTGCAACCCCGACGGGGGGCCTTCGTCACCCAGCCCACCCCTAGCCTGATCGAAGAGGTCTACCAGACCCGAGAGATCCTGGAGTGCGCCGCCGTCGACTTCGTGGTCCAGGAGGGCGGGGACATCCTTCGGGAACTGGAGCGGGTTGTGGAGCAGATCGTGGAGAGCACTGTAGGCGAATCCCACTCCGACTACCTCGCCTACGTCCGGCTGGATCAGCGCTTCCACCAGTGCCTGATCGACTGTGTCGGCAACCGGACCCTCTCGGAGATCTACGCCGGGCTGCGCAGCCACACCCTGGTGGCGCTGGCGCTCTACAGCGCCAGCGATCAACGGGCCTCCGATACCCTTTCCGAGCACGAGGCCATACTCGCCGCCATCCGTCGCGGCGACGCCGCGGCGGCACGGTCGGCCCTCCGCGTCCACCTGCGGAATGCCAAGGCGGAGATCTCACGAAAGATCTCCGCCATCTCTGCCGGCTCTCCGCCGGCCAACGGACACCCACCGGTCTCGTCTAACGGTTGAGGCTTTCCGGTTCAGGCGGAACCGCCTCCTGGCATCAGGCTTGTGGCGACCACCAGGACCATCGCGACGTTCGTATCCCCTGGCGACCACGAAACAGAGCCCCTCCGATCGCTGGAGTTAGCAAAGGTTCAGGGATGTCTAGAGCGGTTCGTGTAGGAATGGTCGGCGCCGGCTTCGCGGCGAGCTTTCACCTGGCCGCCTATCGGCGGGTTCTCCAGGTCCCAGTGGAGTTGGCGGGCATCACCTCGCGGACGGCCTCCAGGGCCGTCGCCCTGGCTCGCGAGCACGGGGTCCAGCGGATCTATCCGGACCTTCCCACGATGCTGTCCGACCCGGCCATCGACCTGGTGGACCTGTGCGTTCCGGTCCACCTGCACCAGCCCATGGCCGTCCAGGCGGCCCGGGCCGGCAAGGACGTCGTCTGCGAGAAGCCCCTACTGGGGTTTGCCGGAGAGGGCCGCACGGGGGCGATCCCTCGGACCGAGATGTACCAGGTGGTGCTGCGGGAGTTGGAGGGGGTCCGGGAGGCCTTCCATCGGTCCGGTCGCCGGTTGATGTACGCGGAGAACTGGGTCTACGCCCCGGCCTTTCGCCGCATGGCCGACCTGGTGCAGGCCAGCGGGGGCATCATCCTGGAGATGCGGGGGAGCGAGGCCCACAGCGGCTCCACCAGCGAGTTCTCCAAGCGATGGGAGACCTCGGGCGGGGGTGCACTGCTGCGGTTGGGGATCCACCCGATCGGCGCGGCCATCTACCTGAAGCAGCGGGAGGGAATCCAGAGGGAGGGGCGGCCTCGAAGGGTGCGGGAGGTGTGGGCCCAAACGGCCGACCTTACGCAGGTTTCCGGGTTCTCACCGGCCCAAACCCGTCTGGCCTCCGGCTGGGTCGACGTGGAGAACTGGGCCACCGGGGTCCTCACCTTCGACGACAACTCCACCGCCGTGATCTCCTGCTCCGACGTCTCGCTGGGGGGGATCACCAGCGGCATGGAGCTGTTCCTGACCAACGCCCGTTTGCGCTGCCACATCCATCCCAACGACGTCTGTGAGAGCTTCACCCCGGACCCCGAGCTGTTCGGAGGAGCCTTCCTGAACGAGAAGCTGGAAACGGGGGCGGGCTGGAACTTTCCGAGTGTGGACCCCATCTGGGAAGCCGGATACGCCCAGGAGATCCAGGACTTTGTGGAGGCGGTGGCGGGAGACCGTGAGCCGCTGTCCGGGCTGGATCTCGCCCTGGAGTCGGTGCGTACGGCCTACGCCCTGTACTGCTCGGCAGAGGAAGGGCAGCGCATTCGATTGTAGCTACTTGTTGGTGTGTGCTGTCATCTTGCGAGATGTGTCCAATTGGCCGACGACCGGTCGATGCCAAGAATGCGCCCTACTCCCAATCTCTCGGCGTGGGTAAAACGGAGGATACATCGTGATCGAGTTCGCAGGGATCAAGTTCCGCAACCCCTTCGTGGTGGCGTCCAGCCCGCTGACGGCCAAGTCTTTCCTGCTGAAGAAGGCCTACGACTGCGGCGCGGCTGCGGCCAGCACCAAGCTCACGTTGATAAAGCAGCCCTTCTACAAGAAGTGCCGGATGTACCACGACCCCCAGCTGGGCAGCATCGTCTGCGTCGATCGCCGCCTCGACCTGGAGGAGGGGGTGCGGCTGATCGAGGAGACCAAGAAGCTGGTCCCCGACCTGATCCTCTTCTCCAACATCACCCACGAGGGCGCCGACCTGGAGTCCTGGGAGGTGCTGGCGAAGGCGATGGAGGAAGCCGGGGCCGACCTGATCGAGCCCAACTTCATCTGCCCCAACCTCTCCCTGACGGCGACCCGTTTGGGGAAGAAGCAGGGACAGGGGGGCGCCCTCACCGGCCAGGACCCCGACCTGGCCCGGGAGGTGGTGAAGATCCTCAAGAGCGCGGTGAAGATCCCCGTGGTCCCGAAGCTAACCCCCAACGTGGCGGACGTCACCGCCGTAGCCGCCGCCTGCATGGAAGGTGGCGCCGACGGACTCACCCTGGCGGGAGCCCAGCTCAGTTTGCCGCCGGTGGATCTTTACGATCTGAATCACGTCTACGATCTGTCCGTCGGGGGCAGCTTCGGCAGTCTGGGAGGCCAATCCTGCCAGCTGCAGGGCTACGCCATGGTGGCCCAGACGGCCGAGCGGGTGCCGCTGCCCATCGTCGGCGGGGGCGGCATCTTCGACTGGAAGGATGCCACCCAGTACATGCTGTGGGGCTCGACCCTGGTCACCGCCTGCACCTCGCTAATGTGGCACGGCTTCGATCTGATCCCTGAGATCCTCGAGGGGATGGAGAAGTACATGAAGGAGATGGGCTTCACCTCCTACGACCAGATGGTGGGCAAGGCGCTCCACAACATCCGCCCGGCCTCCGATCTGGAGATGATCCCGGAGGTGCCCGTCTTGGACGAGAACCTGTGCACCGGGTGTGAGGTCTGCCTCAAGCCGGGCCACTGCTACGCCATCGAGATGCAGGACGGGTTGCCCGTGATCGACACGGAGAAGTGCATGGGCTGTGGGGTGTGCGTGGCCATCTGCCCCAGCGGGGCCCTCTCCTTCAAGGCGTACGGTTACCGACCTGGCAGAAGCTAGTGGTGTGTTGTAGCCAAATCAAGACAGGGGGGAGATCAGAATGGGCGACGAAGTCAGCCGATCCACGGACGACCGCGAGCGATACCTTATCTCCCGTCGCGACCTTCTGCGCCGAGTTGCGTTTCTGATTGGAGGTGTCTCGGTAGCCGGCCCGCTCCTGGAGGCGTGCGCCCCAGCGCCCTCCCAACCCTCCCAGGCTGCGCCGGCAGCCACCTCCGCTTCTGGAGCTGCTCCTGCCGCTCCTGCTTTGGGAGCGACGGCCGCTCCGGCTGCCGCCCAACCGAGGGCAGGAGGTACCTATACCCATGGCTCCCAGCAGGAGCCGGACCGCATCTGGGGACCGATCACGGGGCTGACGGTGTCCAACGAGATCGAACAGCTGGTCAATGGGTCCCTGGTGAGGATCGACGACAAGCTTCAGTACGTTCCGTACCTGGCTACCGAGGTGCCGACCCTGGAGAATGGTGGGATCTCCAAGGATGGTCTCACCTACACCTTCAAGCTACGCAAGAACGTGAGGTGGCACGACGGGCAGCCCTTCACTTCCAAGGACGTCAAGTTCACCTACGACGTCATCATGATGCAGGGGGTGGACGTCCGAGGTCGTGTGGGCTGGGACCAGATCGACAAGGTGGACACCCCGGACGACTACACCGTGGTGTACCATTTCAAGAGCATCGACGCTCCCTTCCTCGGCAGGGTGGTCATCGCCAATGTCCTTCCCCAGCACATCCTGGGCGGGCTATCCGGCGATGCCATCAACAAGCACCAGTGGTTCCGGGCGCCGGTCGGGGTGGGGCCCTACAAGTTCAAGGAGTGGGTCCCGGGCAGCTACATATCCCTGGTGAAGAACCCGGACTACTTCAAGAAGGGACAGCCCTACTTCGATGCGGTGATCTACAAGATCGTCCCGGATGCCAATTCCCTGCTGAATCAGTTGCAGACCGGGGAGATCGATTCCCGGGTTCGGCTGAACAACGAGCACGTGGACATCGTGAAGGGGATGAAGAACGTACATCTGGTTTCCGTCCCCTCCGTCACTCCGTGGCTGCTCTGGATGAACAACACGAAGCCTCCCTTCAACGACGAGAGCGTTCGCCAGGCCCTGGCCTACGGTTTCGACAAGCAGGGGATCGCCAAGACGCTGCTGAAGGGCTACGTGGAGCCGGCCTGGCAGCTGGTCTCGCCCCTTTCCTGGGCCTACAACCCCAACGTGGTCAAGCACAAGTACGATCCCAACAAGGCGAAGCAGATACTCGACGGCGCCGGCTGGAAGCCCGGCTCCGATGGGATCCGGGAGAAGGACGGCAACAAGCTGAGCTTCGAGATCCTGAACATCGCGGGAGAGCAGGAGCGGGTGCAGATCCTCTCCTTCATCCAGGCTCAGTGGAAGGATATCGGGGTAGACGCTAAGATCAAGGCGGTGGATGTGGGTACCATGTGGGGCAACGCCCTGCCCAAGCGCGACTACCAGATGGCCTACTCCTACACCGGCCGCCAGGCCGACCCCGACGTGGCCGGCTGGTACATGTCACCGGACAGGAAGCCTGCCTACAACTTCGCCGGCTACTCCAACCCGCAGGTGGACGATCTTCTCACGCAGGCGCTCCAGACCGTCGATCGGAACAAGCGCAAGGAGTTGTACTTCAAGGTGCAGGAGATCGTGGCCGACGATGTGGTCTACCTGTTCCTGTTCTGGCTGGCCAACCATACGGCGTTGAACAACCGAGTCCAGGGCTACAAGCCGGGTCCAGGCTACGTGGAGTTCTGGAACGCCGACGAGTGGTGGCTGAGCCAGTAGCATCTTCCTGAGCGTCACTCTGGGCGAGGCGAAGCGTCTCGGCCACCAGGCGAGGGATGCTTCGCCCCGCTCGGCACGACTGGGGGAAACGGACCACATGACGCGCTACGTTCTTCGGAGGCTGCTGCTGGCGATACCCACGCTGCTGGCCGTCTCCATCATACTGTTCGGGCTGTTGCACCTGGCCCCAGGCGGACCCATGGCAATCTACGCCAACGCCCCTGGGGCCGACCCTGCCCAGTTGGCGGCCATCGAGCAGAGGCTGGGGCTTCGCGATCCCCTGCCGGTGCAATATGCGAAGTGGCTGGCAGGCATGGCCACCGGCGACTGGGGAGTGTCGTACAAGTACGCTCGCCCCGTGGGAGTGGTGGTGGGCGAGCGTGTCCTGCCCAGCCTGGAGTTGATGATCGCCTCCCTGATCCTGGCGGCAGTCCTCTCGATCCCACTCGGCGTGGCCTCGGCTATCAGCCGCCGCCGCGTGGTGCAGTACGGCGCCAGCAGCTTCTCCATGCTGGGCATATCGATCCCCACCTTCTGGCTGGGGATGATGATCCTGTTGCTGTTCTCGGTTCAGCTGGGGGTTCTCCCTTCGGGTGGCATGGAGACAATCGGGAGGGATTTCGATCTGGGTGATCGATTCAGCCACCTGATCGCCCCTGCGCTGGTCTTGTCCACCCTGCAGATCGCGGGCTGGAGCCGCTACGTGCGCTCCAGCATGCTGGAGGTGGTCTCCCAGGACTACATCCGTACTGCCCGGTCAAAGGGGCTTGCCGAGCGGGTGGTGCTGTATGGCCACGCCCTCCGGAACGCCCTCCTGCCCCTGATCACTATGGTCGGGCTGCAGGGGGGAAGCTTGCTTGGCGGCGCTATGGTGACCGAGGTGGTCTTCTCCTGGCCGGGGATGGGCCGGCTGCTGGCCGAGTCGCTGCTGGCCCGCGATTATCCGGTGCTGATGGCGGCCTTCATGCTGATGTCTGTCCTGGTCGTCCTGGGGAATCTGCTGGCCGACGTCGGCTACGCACTGGCCGATCCCCGCATCCGGCTGGAATGACGATGATCTTCTCAAGGTGTTGGCTATGGCCGCTATAGCTGCCGGTGCTTCTACGTCCGCGCCGCCGATGTCTCTCGGCCGTCGGAGCCGGCGGGTCACTCCATGGCAGCGCTTTCGGCGCAACCGGCTGGCTCTGGCGAGCCTGGTGACGCTGGGGCTGCTGGTGGCGGCGGCCATCTTCGCGTCGTTGGTGGCGCCCTTCGACCCCGACGCGGTTAGCTACAGCCTGCTCGCCCCTCCCAGCCCCCAGCACTGGCTGGGCACCGACGACGTGGGGCGGGACATGCTCAGCCGGCTGATCTTCGCCTCTCGGGTCTCCCTCACTCTCGGGGTTACCGTCTCCCTTCTTACGGTGACCATCGGCACTATCGTCGGGTGTCTTGCCGGCTACTATGGCGGGAGGGTCGACGGGTTGCTCTCCGGTTTCATCAACGTGATGCTCTCCATTCCGATGCTGCCGCTGGCCATGGTGCTGGGCGCCTTTCTGGAGACCAACCTGGTCTTCCTGATCCTGATCCTGGGGTTGATCACATGGACCGGATCGGCGCGGCTTATCCGCGCCGAGTTCCTATCTCTGAGAGAGCGGGAGTATGTGATGGCGGCCCGAGTGCTGGGTGCCGGGGATCCCCGGATCATCGTGCGCCACATCCTGCCCAACGCGGTCCCGCTGATCATAGTCTCGGCCACCCTGCTGGTGGCCACGGCTATCCTGACGGAATCGGCTCTCAGCTACCTGGGCTACGGCATCCAACCGCCCACAGCCTCCTGGGGCAACATGCTGCAGAACGCCCAGCGTTACCTGCGCAACGCCCCGGTCGTGGCTATCTACCCCGGTGTGCTGATCTCCCTCACGGTGATGTGCATCAACTTCGTGGGTGACGGCCTGCGGGACGCCCTGGATCCGCGCCAAAGGAACTAGGAGGACAATCTTCTATAATGTTGGAAGTGAATGCCATGCTAGATGCTTATTGCACTTCGGATGAACTGGCAGCCGCGGCCCCGGAGATGGCGGTGCTGGGCGTGGGCGCGGTGGAGCAGCACAGCCACCACCTCCCCGTGGGCACCGACTGGATCGGGGCATCGGAGATGTCGCGCCGGGTAGCCGAGAAGCTCGGTGCTTTCTGGGTGCCGGCGCTGCCCTTCAGTATGAGCCAGTGCCACGGCCCCATGGCTGGCACCGTCTGGCTCAAGCCCGAGACTCTGGCCGAGGTAGTCCGGGACCTGGTGCTCTCCCTGGCCCAGTGGGGCGTTCGCAAGGTGGTGGTGATCAACAGCCACGGTGGCAACTTCATGCTGGAGGTCGCCATCCAGGAGTTGAACCTGGCGCACCCCGACCTGCAGGTGATCCTGGTGCCCCCCCTGGTGCTGACGGCGCCGGGCGAAGAGCCGATCTTCGAGACGGTCGGGCTGGAGGTGCACGCCGGCGAGAGCGAGACCTCCAGCCAGCTTTACTTGAACGGCGAGCATGTGAAGGAGGAGCGGGTGGACTACATCCCGCCGGTAGGCCGGGAGTTCCTGGACTACGCATTCATCTCCCACATCAGCCCTCACGGGGTGTGGGGTACTCCCAGCAAAGCCACCGCTGACAAGGGAGAGAAAGCTGCCATCCGCCAGGTCGAGGCGACCGTCGCCCACGTGCGGAGGGTTTTTGCCGAACTGGACAGGGTGAAGGGGGCGCGAGGGCAGGATGCTTGATCATCAGAACACCACCTTCGAGATTGAGGCCGCCGGGCCTCACACCGCCATCCTGCCACTGGCCACCATCGAGCGGCATGGGTCTCACCTGCCGGTCGGCGCCGACTGGATGATCGTGGACGCCATCGCTCGCCGGGCCGCGGAGACCCTGGGCGAGGGATTCTACCTGCTACCCACCCTGCCCTACGGGACCTCGGCGAACCAGGGTGGGGCGTCGGGCACCCTCTGGCTTGCACCCCTCACCCTGATGCATGCGGTGAGGGACATCACGGAAGCGCTCCTCGACCAGAACATCCATCGGGTGGTGGTGATCAACAGCCACGGTGGGGCGGGGGAGTCCACGGTCAAGCCGCTGGGCAACTACGTCGTGAAGAGCACCGTGCGGCAGCTGAACTACGACCATCCCGACCTGCACGCCATCTGGGTGCAGCCCTTCACCGTGGCCAGGGATGAGTTGCTTGGCCTTCTTCCCTCGGCAGCAGAGGAGGTCCACGCAGGTGCGCTGGAGACGGCGGTGCTGCTTCACCTCCAGGCCGACCGGGTGAAGGGCAAGGGAACCGATCACGTTCCCTCTCTCAGCAAGGAGTACCTGGACTACCTGCCCTTCTCTCAGATCAGCCCATCGGGGGTCTGGGGACACCCCAGCCTGGCTACGGCCTCCCTGGGGGAGGCAGTCCTGGCGGCAGCGGTGCGAGGCACCGTTCGCTACGTTCGGGAGTCCTTCGCCCAGCTGGCCGAGATGAGGGGGGCTCAAGCTTAGGATTTCGAGGAGGAGATGCGGTGGCTGCCGGAGAATGTCCAACCCTGGTGGAGAGGATCCAGACTGATCAGCTAATAACGGAGATCTACAACAACCGGAAGGAGTTGGGAGTCGCCGCCGCCAGGGCCATGGCCGGGCGGATGAAGGCCCTCCTGGCCCGACGGGATAGGGTGCGGATCGTCTTCGCCTCGGCCTCCTCCCAGAACGAGTTCCTGGCGGAGCTGGGCTCGACGCCGGGGCTGGATTGGAGGCGGGTCACCGCCTTCCACATGGACGAGTACGTGGGGCTCGGCCCGGAGGCGCCCCAGAGCTTCTCCCGCTTCCTGGTGGAGAGTCTCTTCGACCGGGTGAAGCCCGGGGCCTTCCACCCCCTGAACGGTCTGGCGGTCGACCCCGAGGGGGAGTGTCGCCGCTACAGGGCGCTGCTGGCGGAGGCCCCCATCGACATCGTCTGTGCCGGCATCGGAGAGAACGGCCACCTGGCCTTCAACGACCCGCCGGTGGCCGACTTCGAGGATCCGAAGACGGTGAAGGTGGTGGACCTGACCCCGCGGTCCCGGGAGCAGCAGGTCCACGACGGCTGCTTCCCCAACCTGGACGCCGTCCCCCGGCAGGCCCTCTCCCTGACCGTGCCGGCCCTGATGGGGGCGGACCGGATCTACTGCATGGTCCCCGGCCCCACCAAGGCCGAGGCCGTGCGGGATACCCTGCTGGGCCCCATCGCCACGGCCTGCCCAGCCACCGCCATGCGCCGCCATCCCGACGCCCATCTCTACGTGGATAGGGACTCGGCGGCCCTCTACCTGGCGGCCCGAGGGTAGGGGCCATGGAAGGCAAGAGAGTTCGCATCGGCCTGATCGGCGCCGGCTTCGTGGCACACATCCACGCACGGTCCTACTCGCGGCTGGCCGACCTGGGCATCGACCTGGTGGCCGTGGCCGCGGTCCCTTTGAGCCAGGCCGAGGCGCTGGCCGGAGAGTTCGGCATCCCGTCGGTCTACGAGGACTACCGCCAGATCCTGGCGCGGGAGGACGTCGACCTGGTGGACCTCTGCGTCCCGAACCACCTGCACGAGCCCTTCGCCATCGAGGCGGCCCGGGCGGGCAAGCAGGTCATCTGCGAGAAACCCCTCACCGGCTACTTCGGCGGGCCGGAGGCCTCGGATCCGGTGGGGGCGACGCCGAAGAAGCTGATGCTAGAGGCTGCCCTGCGCAGCGCCGACCGGATGCTGGCGGCGGCCTCCGAGCACGGGGTGCGGTTGATGTACGCCGAGAACTGGCTGTACTCCCCGGCGGTGCAGAAGGCGGCGCGTCTGGCCGAAACGAGTGGAGGCACCATCCTGGAGATCCGTGCCCAGGAGTGTCACAGCGGCTCTCACGCCTCCTACGCCAAGAGCTGGAGGCAGTCGGGAGGGGGAGCCCTGGTGCGCTTGGGTCCTCACCCGCTTGGGTGCGCCATGCACCTGAAGTGGCAGGAGGGGCTTCGACGGAACGGCCGGCCGATACGGGTTCGCGCAGTGACGGCGGAGACGGGCGATCTGAGCAAGATACCCTCCTTCCAGCGGGAGCAGGAGAAGTGGCTGGTGGCGGACTGGCAGGACGTGGAGAACTGGGTGACGGTGTTGCTGACCTTCACGGATGGCGCTCGGGCCACCATCTTTGCCTCGGATACCGTGCTGGGGGGGATGGAGGACACCCTGGAGCTCTTTCTCTCCAACGGTCGGGTCAAGTGCGACATGACCCACAGTACCATGATGCAGGCCTATGCCCCGTCGCCCAGGGTGTTCGAGGGTGAGTATCTGGCCGAGAAGCTGGAGACCAAGGCCGGCTGGAGCAATCCCAGCATCGACGAGGAGTGGCTGCTGGGGTACCCTCAGGAGCTGCGGGATTTCGTGGAGTCGCACCTGCAGGGTTGCGAGCCGCTGTCCACGGCGGAATTGGGGCGCGAGGTGGTGCGGGTGATGTACGCGGCCTACCAGTCCGCCGAGGAGGGGCGAAGGGTAGATCTTAGGGTTTTACATGAGAAATAAGGTAGAATCGCCCCACACTTCGTAATCCTCGCTCGTAGAAGGGGAGCCTCACGATGCCGAAGATCGCCATCAGCGGAAAGGGCGGGGTGGGCAAGACTACCCTCGCCGGCATGCTGGCCCGCCAGTACGCGGCGGATGGGGTGCCGGTGCTGGCCATCGACGCCGACCCCGACGCCAACCTGGCTTCATCCCTGGGCGTGCCGCCGGAGCTGGCCGCCACCATATCCCCCATAGCCGAGATGGAGCAGTTGATCGAGGAGCGCACCGGCGCCAAGCCGGGAACCAGCGGCGCCTACTTCCGGCTCAACCCGAAGGTGGACGACCTGCCGGAGCGCTACGCACTCCGGCACGAGGGGGTGCGGCTGATGGTGATGGGCACCGTGGATCGAGGCGGCAGCGGCTGCGTCTGCCCGGAGAGCGTGCTGCTGAAGACCCTGGTGACCCACCTGCTGCTTCAGCGGGAGGACACCCTGATCCTGGACATGGAGGCGGGGGTGGAGCACCTGGGGCGGGGGACGGCGGGCAACGTGGACGCCATGATCGTGGTGGTCGAGCCGGGGCAGCGGAGCGTGCAGACGGCCCACCACGTGGCCCGACTGGCCCAGGACCTGGGCATCCGCCGCTGCTTCGTGGTGGGGAACAAGGTGCGGGACGAACGGGATCGCGACTTCGTTCGATCTCAGGTGGCCCCGCTGCCGGTTCTCGGCTTCATGTCCTACAACCCGGCCGCGGCCGAGGCCGATCTGGCCGGGCGGAGCGCCTACGGCACCGATCCGCTGTTGGAGGCCGAGGTGCAGGAGATCCGGAGGCGGCTGAAGGAGCTGCAGGGGTAGGCGGTCCGATTATTGCTGCGATCTAGTGTCTGCCCAGCTGCTTATCACCCCAGCCCTGCTGCTACCCAGTCTGGAACCTGAGCAGTCGGGACCTCCATGCAATCGATTGGATAGCAGCCAACTGGCATATCGATTGCGTAAAGCAATTGATCTGGATGATTGTGGCGGAAGCCACGCTTGGACTCGGCTGTGAGACACGACGGGGCCGGACAATCTAGCGACTCGTTGCTGCGCTGGATCATCGGCGTCACCGTCGGCCTCGCGGTGCTCCATGGGATCCTCGTCCTCATCTGGGGTCGAGGCGAGGTCATCGCGGTCCTCCCCTGGTTTGTGCCCGCGACTCACAGCTTCCTCGCCCTGGCGGCCCTCAGCGTCGCCTTTCTCGCCTTCGGGCGCTACCCGGTGCTGCGCGAGCCAGCGGCTTTCTGGATCGGCATGGCCTTCGGCGCCTTCGCTCTCTTGGACCTTTTCTACATTCTCTCTTGGCCGGGCCTCCTGCCTGGCGGCAGGGGTGTCATTAGCCAACTCTCCAACACTGCGACCTGGCTTTCCGACCTCATGCACAGCGCCCTGGTCCTCTTCCTGCTGGCGGCGGCCTTGATCCCCTGGCCGCGGGCCGGAAAGCGCGGGGAACGCTGGTGGTTCTGGTTGATGGTCGCAGGGATGGCGATCATTGCTCTGATAGGCGGCCTCTCCGTGACCTTCGAGCAGTCCCTCCCCCTGCTGGTGTATGACGGCACCTTCACCTCTCTTAACACTGGCTGGGTTATCGCCTTCCTGGCAGTGGCCGCGGCAGGCGCTCCCCTCTCCGCCTACCGCTACCGGCAAACCGGCGAGTCGCTTCTCGGCTACGTGGCTCTCATTCAGGTGGTGATCGTCTTTTCGTACATCGAGGTCCTCATCGGCGGCAAGCGTTACGACCAGTGGTGGTACTTGCAGCGCGGCCTCTGGATCGCCGCCTTCTCCGCGATGCTCTTCGGCCTGCTCTTCGAATACGTGGGCCTCTACCGCCGGGAAGAGGAGGAGCGCAACCGGCTGCAGGTACTCATCGACACCACCCCCGTCGGCATAATCCTTTACTCCGCGCGGGAGGGTCCCCGCCCGGTGCTCTTCAACAGGGCGGCCGAGGCTATCCTGGGCCGGCCCCTGCTGCCGGAGGCAGGTATCGCCGAGGTAGCGGCCCACTACGGGATCTGTCGGCCCACGGGCGAGCCCTTCCCGCCCGAGGAGTTGCCGCTCAGCCGCTCGCTGCGGGGTGAGACCTGCACTGGGGTGGAGATGCTGATCCGCC
>JAJZRD010000091.1 GCA_021845945.1 Chloroflexota bacterium | reverse complement strand
TCCGCTATTCGGCAACAAGCAGCGATTGACGCTACCCTTCCACCGACCTGCTCGCCTGGACAGTCAACTTTCGTCTATAATCTCTGCACGAGAATCCCCTAGACCTGTGCCGCAACAGGTCGTACCGCTTCCAGCAGAAACGAGGCTCTGATGGAGCTGCCCGGCGAGACTGCCTCCACCCCGATGTGGCCCGAGGGGGAGGTCGCAGGAAAACCCGAGCTGGAGAACAGGATCGCGCAGGCCGATCTACCTCGAGGACGCTCGGTGGTCAAGGGCTGGCTACTCGAGTTTCTCCAGACGGTGCTGCTCACCGTGATCCTCTTCGCCGCAGTGCGGTCCGTCGTCCAGAACTTCCAGATCGACGGACCCAGCATGCAGCCCACCCTCAGGAGCGGCCAGTACCTGCTGGTCAACAAGATGACATACCTGCGTCTGGAGGGCCCTCCCCTTCAGATGGTCCGCGGGGCAGGTCTATTCCAGGGGGATGGACAGCGAGCCTACCCCTTCGGCGGTCCGCAGCGGGGGGACATCATCGTCTTCCGGGAGCCGATCCCTCCCTACGTCGACCTGGTCAAGAGAGTGATAGCCCTGCCCGGCGACCAGGTGGTGATCGATCGGGGCCGCGTCTACGTCAACGGCACCCCTCTCGAGGAGGAGTACGTCCGGGCCGTTCCCTCCTACAGCCTTTCCCCTCAACAGGTGCCTCCCGGCAGCTTCTTCGTCCTGGGGGATAACCGCCCCGTCAGCAGCGATTCCCATCTCTGGGGGTTTGTGCCCGAGGCCAACGTGATAGGCAAGGCCTGGGTCCGCTACTGGCCCCCCGAGCAATGGGGAGTGCTGGCCAACCCCCTCCACGCGAAGGACTGACATCCACCTGTCGGAGCCGGCGCCGTCCCTGACGCCGGGGGATTCAGCTAATCCTCAGCTTTCCTTCAGCTCTACTTCAGCATTCTGAGGGTTGGCTGAAGATATTATGGCTCCTATCGCCCCTCGCCCCCCGGACAGTCTCTAGAGGTATGCCTCCTCCGACCTCACGCAGACTCGGTTGCGGCGTCGCACCTATCCTTGCACATCAGGTGGAGTATGAAGCGTCCCTACCAGGTCACCGGCATCGTGTTCATCCTGTTCTCGGCCTTCATCGCCAGGGAGTCCCTGGACCTCAAGTTCTACACCTCCCTGGGACCCGGTCCCGGCTTCTTCCCCTTCTGGCTCTCCGTCTTCCTCGGCGCCCTAGCGGCCGTCATGCTGTACCAGGCCACCTTCAAGCCCCAGGACCCGATGCCGGCGGACTTCTTCGCCAACGCCAAGGGCTACCTGCGAGCGGGCGCCATCCTCCTCGCCCTGGTTGCCAGCGTGCTGTTCATGGACGTGGTCGGCTTCCGGCTGATGATGCTGCTTTTCTACCTCTTCCTGCTCTTCGCCCTGGGCCGGCAGAACATCCTGATCACCATCGCCGTCGCTCTAGGCGGCAGTTGGGGCGTCTATCAGGTGTTCGTCGAGTATCTCAAGGTCCCGCTCCCCATCGGGATCTTCGGCATATAGGAGGATTTGGTGGAAAGTCTCCAACTGCTCGCCCACGGCTTCACCATCGCCCTGCAGCCTACCAACCTGCTGTTCGCCGTCATGGGCTGCATCCTCGGGACCGTGATCGGCGTCCTGCCCGGTGTTGGCCCCGCGGCCGGCACCGCCATCTTGATCCCCATCACCTTCGTCCTTGATCCTACCCCCGCCATCATCATGCTCTCCGCCATCTTCTACGGCGCCATGTATGGCGGGACCATCACCTCCGTCCTGATCAACACCCCAGGCGAGGCCGCATCGGCCATCACCTGCCTGGAGGGCTACGAGATGGCCAAGAGGGGCAGGGCAGGGGCCGCCCTCTCCATCGCCGCCATCGGCTCCTTCATCGGTGGCTCCATCGCCACCATGGGGCTGGTGCTGCTGGCCCTGCCTCTGACCTCCCTGGCACTGAAGTTCGGCCCCCCCGAGTTCTTCGCCCTGATGGTGCTGGGTCTCTCCCTGGTCACCGGCCTCGCCGCCAAGTCCATGACCCGCGCCCTCATGTCCGCCATATTCGGGCTGCTGATCGCCATGGTGGGGATCGACCCGGTCATGGGCGCCCCTCGCTTCAGCTTCGGCATCACCGAACTGCTGGACGGCTTCGACTTCGTCCCGGTGGTCATGGGCATCTTCGGCATCAGCGAGATCCTGCTGAACGCCGAGAGCGAGGTCCGCGGCGTCTTCGACACCAAGATGAGCACCCTCATCCCTACCAGGCAGGACCTCAAGGACTCGGCAGGAGCCATCCTCCGCGGCACAGGGATAGGCTTCTTCTTGGGACTCATACCCGGCGTCGGGGCCGTCGTCCCCACCTTCATCTCCTACGTCGCCGAGAAGAAGGTCTCCAAGCACCCCGAGAAGTTCGGCACCGGCGTCATCCAGGGGGTCGCGGGACCTGAGACGGCCAACAACGCCTACGCCAACGCCGCCCTGATCCCCCTCTTCACCCTGGGCATCCCGGGCTCCCCCACCATCGCCATCCTGATGGGCGCCTTCATGATGAACGGCCTGATCCCGGGCCCCTTCCTCTTCAAGGAGCACGCCGACTTCGTCTGGGCCGTCATCGCCAGCCTCTACGTGGGCAACGCCATCCTGGTGATCCTGAACCTGCCCCTCATCCCGGTGTGGGTGGCCATACTGAAGATCCCATACTCCATCCTGTTCTCCCTGATCCTGGGCTTCTGCGTCCTGGGGTCCTACAGCATCAACAGCAGCGTCTTCGACGTGGGGTCGATGATCGCCTTCGGCGTGATCGGCTACCTCTTCAAGAAGCTGGACTTCCCGCTGGCCCCCGTGGCACTCACCCTGATCCTGGGACCGTTGATGGAGCGGGGCCTCCGGCAGTCGCTGGAGATCTCACGGGGCGACTTCACCATCTTCTTCACCCGCCCCATCTCCCTGGGGCTGCTGGCGATCGCTGCCCTCTTCGTCCTGAGCGCCACCTTCCGGGTGGTCTCTCAACTCCGAGGCGGCGACACCCAGCTGTAAGAGCTGTACCCTCTCGGGCTTTCCTTTGGCCGGCCTGGAGTCTTCTCCAGGCCGGCCTCTTTTCGGGCCGGCAGGCATAGTGCTCGCAACCGGGAAGAGTTATCATTCGGGGATGTGGGTTTGCGGCGATTCAACACTCGGGAGGAACCGATGACCAAGGGTTTGGAGTTGCACGAAGCCCTGAGCACCGAGAGGCATCAGCTGTCAGAACTGGAGAGGAGGCTGCTGGAGAAGATCCGAAAGGGTGAGCGGATCAGCCAGAACGTCAACGCCCTCCACGAGGAGCAGCTTACCCTCGGCCAAAGGCTGGCCGACGGATTGGCCGACGTGGCGGGAAGCTGGTCCTTCATCCTCACCTTCTTGGGGCTGATCGCGGTCTGGATCGGCGTCAACAGCTTCCTGCTGCTCACTCAGCCCTGGGATCCATATCCCTTCATCCTGCTCAACCTGGTGCTCTCGCTGGTGGCCGGCCTCCAGGCGCCCGTCATCATGATGAGCCAGAACCGACAGGAGTCCAAGGACAGGATCAGGGCGGAGCACGACTACGAGGTGAACCTGAAGGCGGAGATGGAGATCGAGCGACTCCACGAGAAGCTGGACGCCCTTCGCGAGACCCAGTGGGCAGAGTTGGTGGAGATGCAGCAGCAACAGATAGCGATGCTGCAGCAGCAGGTGGAGATGCTCCACGCCCTCACCGAGAAGGGCTAGGACACCGGCAATGAGACTGGTACCCGTCGAGGCCGAAGAGCAGCTGATCCGGAGGGATCGTAGGATAACTGGCTCTACCGCTCTATGAGGTGTACCGCGGTGGCCTTGAAGGAGGCCAGCACCTGCGTCCCCTCCTGGAACGCCAGCTCCTCCGCGGAGCGCCGGGTGATCAGGGCCACCAGGGGGAAGCCACAATCCAGCGATACCCTCACCTGAGAGCCAAGGGGCGTAAGGCGGGTGATCCTGCCCCGCAGCTTGTTGCGGGCGCTGCTGGCCGGCAGACCCGCGGGCGCCGGGGCGACGACCACATCCTCGGGTCTGAGGCAGGCCAGCACCTGCCGGCCCGACGGGGCGTCGCTCACTACCTCGATGCCGGCATCCCTGAGGGCCACCACCGCCAGCCCTTCCCGCTGCTCCACCACCCGCCCTGGGACGAGGTTCTCCACCCCTACGAAGGCCGCGACCTTCTCGTCGACGGGGAAGCAGAAGACCTCCTCCGGCTCCCCCACCTGAACGACCGAGCCCTCCATCATCACCGCGATGCGGGTTCCCAACCGCATCGCCTCGGTCCGGTCGTGGGTCACGAACAGGGTGGTTATGCTGCTCTCCCGCAGCACCCGCTCGAAATCCTCGAAGATCGACGCCCGTGTAGGGGCATCCAGGGCCGAGAAGGGCTCGTCCAGCAGCAGCAGCTCCGGCTGCAGGGCGAAGGCGCGAGCCAGGCTCACCCGCTGGGCCTCGCCTCCCGAAAGCTGGCGGGCCGGGCGGTCCGCCAGTCCCTCCAGGCCGAATCGCTTCATCCAGTGTTGCGCCCGCTCCTCCGCCTCCCTCCGGGGGGTCCCCCGCAGACAAAGCCCTGAGGCCACGTTGCCCTTCACCGAGCTATCCAGCAGCAGCGGCTCCTGGAACACCACGGCCATCCTGCGCCGCAGCTTCACCAGATCGTCGCCCCTGGTCACCCGGTGGCCGGCGAACCACATCTCTCCCGCCGCTGCCGGGAGAAGCAGGGCCAGGACGTGGAGGAGAGTGCTCTTTCCCGCTCCGTTGGGGCCGATGATCGCCAGAACCTCCCCCTCCAACAGCTCCAGATGGGGGATCTCCAGCACCACCTTGCCGGCCCGTCGCACCACCAGTTCTCGAAGCTGCACCAGCGGCGCAGGACCCGACTTCCCCGTCTCCTGAGCACCCTCCGGGAGGCTGAACACGCTCATCCCCTATTCCTCCTCCGGGCCATCGTCTTCCGGCCAGGCATGATTGTCGGCAGGATAGAGGGCCTTCAGCACCAGCCCCAGGAGGAAAGCTACCCGTTTTGCCCCGGCCGCCGCTCTACTCAATCTGTCCCTCCCCCCGAGCATTGTACACCGACAGAAGCACACCCGCGACACAGAAGCCGGCCAACAGGGTCCACCCTATCTGATAGGAACCGCTCACGTCCACCACGAAGCCGAACAGTGGCGGCCCCGCTATGACCCCAAACTGGTTGAGGGTCATGCCCATCCCGGTGCCTGTCGCGGCGAACCGCCGGCCGGCAGCCTCGGCCATCGCCGCATGGTAGAGACCGTTCCAGCCGATGGCCGTGGCACCGTAGGCGAACAGCACGAGCGACAGCCACCCCAGGGAGACGCCCGGCTCCAGACGAGCCACGATCAGGGAGACCAGGGCTGAAAGCACCCCGATGATGGCCAGCACCACCATCCGCCGCCCGTTGAACAGACGATCGCTCACCACGCCCCAGAAGACCCTGCCAAAGACGCCACCGGCCTGGCAAAGGGCCAGGTAGCCTCCGGCCACCACGATGCGAGTATGCTCCTCGGGCACCACGGGGACCAGCAGCACCTCCTTTAGATAGAGCGCCAGGTAGCTGACGAGAGCCAGTTGCGCCGTAACGTAGAAGACCGACACGCCGCTGACGGCCCACAGAGCCCGGTTTCGGATCACAGCGCCGAGGCCCGCCCCAAGGGATCCCTTGCGCGCCGCCCGAGGGGGCGCCGCCACATCTCGCGCCAGGATCCCCGCGGCGAGTCCGCTGGCGATTATGACGAACCCCACCACTGAGATGGCGGAGCGCCATCCGACGGCGAGAGCGATGACCGGCAGGGTCGCGGCAGTGAGAATACCGGCCAGGGGCACCCCTGCCTGCTTGAGCCCCATGGCCGTAGCCCTAGCCTGGGGCGGGAACCAGTCCATGATGATCTTGGTCGACCCCGGCATCACGACTCCCCCGCCGATCCCAGCGACGAACATCACCGTCGCCGCCGCCAGGAACGACCCCACTCGCGACATCGACAGCATCACCAGACCGATGACCACCAGCGCCAGAGAGATCAGCCTTCGGACGCCGAAGCGATCGCAGAGGGACCCGGCGATGATCAGCACCCCCCACGAGCCCGCGTAGATGATGGAGGAGAACAGCCCCACCTCCGACTTGCTCAACCCCAGTTCGGGTTGGAAGAGGGGCGCCAGGGGAGCCACGGCCTGAGTGGCCAGCGCGTTGCTCGTCTGAACCAGGAAGGCTATCCCCAGCATGACCCAACGATAGCCGGACAATGCCTCTTTCGCGATGGCGTGGGATGGGTCCTCGATAGACACGATGAATGGCTCCTTCAGCTGCTCGCCGGAGTCCGGGGGCAGCAACCGCAAGGCTGTAATTCTATACCTTTCGAGGGGAGGGGGCGCAAGGGCAGCAGAGAGGCGATGCAGGCCGGCAGCGCTGCCGGCCCCACCGGACGAAGCGAGACACCGGTGGTATGGGGTCGGTCCGATCAGGGTCGTCTGGGTGGTGCAGGGGCGGGTGGGATTCAGCCTGAGGGCATGGGGCCGAGCTCACACGGTATCCAATGCAAGAGAGTAGGGAGATGATATGTTCGGCCTGTCAATGGGTGTCTCGAGATGCTACGATGGGGTCCACCGGGATGGTGGGCATGAGGAATGTGATCTGCACGCCTTGACGCCGGTCCACGAGGCTGCCTAGACTGCCCCCAACCGAAACCCATCAAACGAGGAGAGGGTCCGATGCTGTACGAACTGCGCGTCTACGAGATAGCCCCGGGTCGGATGCCGGCCATCATCAACCGCTTTGCCAACATCACCCTGGAGCTGTTCAAGAAGCACGGGATCAAGCCCTTGCTGTTCCTGGAGCCGGTGCTGGGCGTCAGCAACCAGCTCACCTACCTCGTTCAGTGGAACAGCCTGGCCGAGCGAGAGAAGTGCTGGGATGCCTTCGCCGGCGACCCGGAGTGGATCGCCGCCCGGAACGAGACCGAGAAGGACGGCCCCATCGTCCTCCGCTTCACCAACACCATCCACCGGGAAGTCCCCAGTATCATGGCGAAGCTGAAGGGGATGTAGGGTTATCGAAGGGGGCCGGTGAGGATCGCCGTCACGGCCTCACCGGCCAGCCGCTTCCGGCCTGGGGCAAAGATCAACAGGGCGTTGGCTCCCGCCATGGAGATGAGCCGCCCCGAGGACTGCAGCCCGGTGGTGGAGGCCCTAAGGGCGCCACCCTCCCACCGTACCACCGCCCTCTGAAACTCGGTTCGATCGGCCGCCGGCGTCACGTCGTGGTCCAGAACCGCCTCCACACGGGGTCGCGTGACCTCCGGATAGCCCTGCATCTTCAGCAGCGCCGGCCGCACGAACAGCTCGAAGGTGACCAGGGAGGACACGGGAAAGCCCGGGAGCCCGAAGGCCACCTTCTCCCCCACGATGGCGAAGGTGAAGGGCTTGCCCGGCTTCATGGACACGCGGCCGAAGTGGACGGTGCCCATCTCCTCCAGGATCCCCTTCACCAGGTCCCGCACACCCATGGATACCCCTCCCGAGGTGATCAGCACGTCCGCCGTCTCCAGCCCCTGCCGGATCCTCTCCTGCTGCTCCGAGCGGACGTCCTTCACCATCCCCAGGGAGATGGGGATCCCCCCGGCCGCTTCCACCGCCGCCATAAGGGCGTAGCGGTTGCTGTCCCGGATCTTGGCGGGACCCACCTCCTCCCAGGGCTCCACCAACTCGTCACCGGTGGAGAGCACCGCCACCCGGGGCCGCCGGAACAGCTCCGCCTGGGCCTGCCCCAGCGCTGCCAGCAGCCCCACCTCCGGGGCCCCGAGGTATGTGCCTCTGGGCAGCACCAGCTGCCCCGCCTTCACGTCCTGACCGGCCGGCTGGACGTTCTCGCCGGCATGGACCGGCCGGGTCAGCCTTATCTCCCCACCCCGCTCCTCGACGTACTCCACCATCACGACCGCGTCGGCCCCGGGAGCCACCGGCGCACCGGTCATGGTTCGAACGGCGGTGCCGGGGGTAACCACCACATCCCTGGCGAGGCCCGCTGTTACCTCGGCCAGCACCGTCCTGATGGGCGAGGGGTCGCCGCTCTGCACCGCGTAGCCATCCACCGAGGAAGCGGGAAAGGGAGGGAGATCGGCGGCGGCGCAGAGGTCCCTGGCCAGCATCCTTCCCCGAGCCTCGGCCAGCGGCATCACCTCTGAGCCCAGCACCGGAGTGTGTCTCAGCACCGTCTCCAGCGCGGTCTCGGGCGCCACCATCGCATACTTGGATTCAGCCATGCATAGCTCCTGTGTGTCGAGCAATTAGCTGACAGCTACTTGAAGCACCCCAACTGGCACTTGGTGATGCGAATCTTACCGGCATCGGCCGCCCAGCCGATGTCGGGGACGCCGACCCCCAGCTCCTCGGCCAGGCGATGCGCCACGGCGCAGGGCAGCCTGCCGTCCACCAGCGCCCGGCTCACCCGCTCCAGCAGCAGCGCCTGCTTCTCCGGCGAGGGCGCCCGCTTGGCAGGCCTGCCGCCGTGGGGTCCGCTCCCCTCGGCGTAGACGTCCGAACGGACGGCGAAGAGGTCGTCGATCTCGGCGGCCAGCACCCCTTCCACGGTCGTGTCCGGCGGGAGATCCCTGGGATGGTAGGCCAGCACCCTCCGGTTGCTGTAGGCCAGCCGGAAAGTCCTTCCTCCCGGCACCTTCAGCCGACCGTTCCCCAGGGTAGCCCCGGTCAGCCCCTGGAGGGAGTCGGAGACGCAGCCATCCTCCCCCAGGTGCACGACCACCTTCGGGTCCTTCTGAGCCACCTCCCACTCGGACATGGCGTGATAGAGGATCCGCACGCCCAGGGCAACCCCCACGCACGATTCCCCATGGAAGTTGGTCGCCTCCACCATCATGGAGTCGTAGACGGGGCGGCGGTCCGCCTTATCCGGGAAGCGCAGGTCACGGGAGCTTCGGGCGGAGAAAACGCAATCCCAGCTGGGAGAGTATCTCTTTATGTCGACGATCGGCGTGCCGTCCACCAGGTCGAGCCGCTCCACATGTACCTTCAATCCCTCCACCCGCTCCAGCCGGCTGGTGGTCAGGCCGAGTGGGTTCGGCCGGTGGGAGGACCTGAGCCCGAAGACCCCCCGAGGCAGGTCGGAGGCGCGGCGGGTCTTAGTTACCTGGAGGGTGTCCCGCTGCGCGAGATGCAGCCAGCCGATCACCTGAATGTGGGTCCCGCTGGTGATCCCGTCCAGTCCGGCTTCGAAGCGGGGAGACAGCTCAATCCAGGCCGGTACCCCCTCGAAGGGCATCTCACCGGGGTCGGATACCGGCGAGTGAACGACGCCTATGGGCTCTATGTCCATGGATTACTCCTTGAAGATCGCCTTGGGGATCATGGCGTGGATCCCCTTGTCCTTGTCTACCAGCTGGGTCACACGTAGATCGACCGCCAGACTGCACAGGGAGTATGCTTCCTCCCGGCCGAGCCCCCTGTTCCGGACCAGCCACTCGATGGCGTCCCGCAGGGCGATTCGGGCGGCCTCGTCCAGGTCGGGGTGGAACCCCATGGTGATCCAGTGGGTCGGGGTCTCCGCCATCGGCCTCTCCAGCTTCAGATCCTTGCGGACGATGAACTGGAAAGTGGCATCCTTCATCGACGTCTCCAGGGCGGTGGTGCTCACCTCGCCGTCCCCCTGGAGGGCATGCGCGTCGCCGGTGGAGAAGAGGGCCCCGGGCACGAAGACCGGCAGGTAGAGGGTGGTGCCCTCCACCAACTCCTTCAGATCCATGTTGCCGCCGTAGGGTCCGGGTGGCACCGCGTTGACCTGGCCCGGCCCTGCGGGCGCCACGGCCATGATCCCCATGAAGGGCCTCAGGGGCAACCGCACCCCCGGGCGAAACTCCACATCTTCCGCCTCGGGAGCCCACACCAGACTCCGGGCATAACCGTCGTGGAACTCGTCGGGGAGGGTGCCGGAGCCAGAGCTGCCGGGCATGCCGTAGTTGACTCCGAAGGGGTAGGGCACCAACCGGATGATCCGGACCTCCAGGACGTCCCCCGGCTCAGCACCCTTCACGTAGACCGGCCCCGTCAGGGTGTGGGTACTGAGCCCCCGCGCGTAGTAGCCGAGCCGGAGCCGCACGATCTCCTCGGAGGTGATGCTGGGCTGCATCTGGCCGTCCATCAGCATCATCGTCTCGAAGGAGACCACGTCGCCGGAGTCGATGGTGAGGACCGGCTCGAGGGTGTTGTCGTAGAAGCCGGTGTGCACGGTGCCGGGGGTAGCGGCCAACCGGTGGGCGCGGTTGTGGGACAGCGTCTCTTCGGGTGCCATGGCCATCCTCCCTGGGTTGATGGATTCAGGATAGCACTTCAAAACCCGCAGTACTACCAGTCGATGTCCTCTTCCTCGGGAGGGGCGAAGGCAGGCAACCTCCGTCGGCCGGTCCTCTCCTCCTCCAGGGCCGTCTCCAGCACCATCCTCAGCCGCTCATCCACGTCTGCCCCGCCCTGCACCCGCACGTAGGCCCGGTAGGGGTAGCCGTGGACCGTTACGTCCAGGTCGAAGAGCCGCTCCAGGAAGGTCACCGGCAGGTCCAGCCCCGCCCTGTAGGGATCCCTACAGGCAAACACCCAGCCCCTCTCCACTCGCGCCTGGGCGTACTCGGCACCCAGCCTTCGACGAGCGGCCTCGGTGTAGAGGCGAGGCCGGATGTAGTGAAGCTCCCGATGCCGCTCGGCATCGAAGCGGAGCAGCTCCTGGCCGTAGCTCTCCTCCTGGGTGAACCTCTCCAGGAAGCGTTCAACCCTGGCCTCACGGGAGCGCTGAAGGGCCACCAGCCGCCGCTCGGGACCCTCCAAAGGCGCGTCGGGATCCCATGCCCTCAGTGCGGCCCCCCGTATGGCGCGGTTGGTGACCAACCGGTGTTCGTGCTCGACGGCGTCCACCAGCGCCAGCCAATCCGGCCCCCCCATCTCCGTGCGGCGCGACTGCGCGACCGCCGCCTGGAGCGCCCCTGTCTGCTTGGTTGCCCGAAGGTTGGCGGAATCCAGCAGGTAGGCCAGCACCAGACCGGCGGTGCGCTCAGTCTCCGGGCGGTGGGGCTCCGGCAGATGCAGGCGAACGTCCAGCTGGTCGAACTGCCTCCTCACCTCGGTGGTCCACAGAAGCTCGTGAGAGTCGAACCACCACACCGCCACGCCTCGCGCCTGGAGCACCGTGAGAGCCGAGCGCAGGGAGCCGCTCTCCGCCCCCGGAACGCCGCACACCATGATACGGGTGTAGGAGCGGCGAAGGTCGTGGAGCAGCCGGGTCGCCTCAGGAAGGGAGGCCACCACCCTGAAGGTCACCACCCCTTCCAGGGTGCCCAGCAGCAGCCCTGCCCCTATCAGGGCATCCCTGTCGGAGTCGGATATCAGCAGGTCCGGCAATTGTCACCACCCAAGATCACCGGTGGCGGCCCAAGGGTCCAACCACAAAGGTACCAAGGCACAAGAGATCACCAGGAGAGATTCGTGGCGCTTCGTGTCTTTGTGCCCTGGTGGTTACGCACCCAGCATGCCGCAAGAGAGTCCATCCCGCTACTCGGGGATCGGGCGGAACGCCACCTCCACCGCCTCGTCGACGGGGATGCCGAGCCCCACCACCAGGTGGGCTATCTTGGCCGTGCCCTCCACCAGGTCCGCCACGTCGTAGGCAGCTACCAGATCCGCGCCTGTGCCGATGATCCCGTGGCCCCGCATCAGGATCGCCTTGAGGGACCGATCCCTGGAGAAGACCTCCTCCACGAAGCTGCGCAGCTCCGCCGACCCGGAGAGGGCCACCTCGATGCAGGGGACCTTCCGGAGCCCCACGCTGGCACCGACCGTCACCAGCGGTAGATCCTGGAACCGATGGGAGAAGGCTGTGGCATAGGGAGGGTGGACGTGAACGATGGCGTTCACCTCGGGCCGGACCCGGTAAACGGCACAGTGGAAGCCCGTCTCCTTGGATGGCTTGTGGGGAAAGTTGGGATCCGCGGGCGCCGCGTAGAGATCGGTCTTGACGATGTTCTCCGCGGTCGTCAACTCCAGGGAAACGCCCGTTGGGGTGATCAGCACCTCGTTACGACCGGGGATTCGTGCGCTGACGTTTCCCCCGGTGCCGGCCACCAATCCCCTGCGGTACGCTCGCATGGCCGTCTCGGCCAGCTTCTCTCTCAGAGACCTCTCTGCGGGATCGAAAGTCATTCGTGCACCTCGGAACGCAAACTGATGAAACACTAGCCGGCACTCATTATACGACAGGGCAGCGTCCCGACGCAGAGAAGGGGTGAAAGGGGGGACCGGTGCGGACCGAGGAGCGGGTGAGGGTGGGGCCGCGGCAACGGTGCGACACCCGAAGGCTACGCGGGGGCAAAGCCCGTAGTAACGACTTCAGTCGTTCGTATCCAGTGTCCAAGGCAAGGACGAACGACTGAATGCGCCATTCCTCAAGTCCGTGGCGTAGGGCGGGGTCTTGTGCCCCGCCGCCCAGTGCCTGATGCGCGGGCTGGCGGCTTAGGGAACGACGCACCAAACTCGTTACTACAGGATGATGGCCTTCGCCCTCTCCCCGTCGGTTCTACCCCTCGGTCTCCTCGTACTGCCTCTTCAGGCTCGACACGATGGCCGGGTCCTGCAGAGTCGTGGTGTCGCCCAGCACCCTGCCCTCGGCTATGTCCCGGAGCAGCCGCCGCATGATCTTGCCGCTGCGGGTCTTGGGCAGTTCGCTGGAGAAGATGATGTTCTCGGGTCTGGCAATGGCGCCGATCTTGGTCACCACGTGCTCTTTCAGGTCGTCTATGGTGTCCCGATCCGCCACCACCCCCTCCTTCAGGGTCACGAAGGCGGCTATGGCCTGGCCCTTGACGGGATGGGTGATGCCGACCACCGCGGACTCCGCCACCGAAGGATGGCTCACCAGCGCGCTCTCCACCTCCATGGTCCCGATCCGGTGGCCCGCCACGTTCAGCACGTCGTCCACACGGCCCAGGAACAGCATGTACTGATCCCCGTCGCACTTGGCGCCATCGGCCGGGAAGTAGACGTTGTCCCACTTCCTCCAGTACTGGCTCACGTACCGATCGGGATCGTTCCAGATGGTGCGCAACATGGCGGGCCAGGGGCGGGTTATGGCGACGTAGCCTCCACCGCTGGTGACCTT
>JAJZRD010000090.1 GCA_021845945.1 Chloroflexota bacterium | reverse complement strand
CTCTCCGAGGCCTCCGACGACGGCCACACCTACCTCCCCCGCCCGGAGCTGGTGGAGAAGAGCGCCGAGATGCTGGAAGCACCGGCCGAGCGGGTGGAGGCAGCCATCGACCGGTTGGTCGCCGAGCGAGCCGTCTGGAGCGAGGTCGCACCCGACCACGAAGCCATCTACCTGCTCCCCCTCCACTACGCCGAGCTGGGGGTCGCCAACCGGGTCAAGGGGCTGCTGAGCCACCCCATCGACCGGCTGAAGCTGTTTCAGGGGATCGACTTCGACACCGCCTTCGGATATCTCCGAGAGAGGGACGGCCTGGAGTTGACCGAGCGCCAGAGGGATGCGGTGATCTCCGCACTGACCCAGAAGATCACCGCGATCACCGGCAATCCCGGCACCGGCAAGACCACCTGCATCCGCTCCCTCATCCGACTGGCCGAGACGAAGAAGATGGCGGTGGTGCTGGCCGCGCCCACGGGCCGAGCCGCAAAGCGACTCTCCGAGGCCACCGACCGGCCGGCCAAGACGATCCACCGGCTGCTGGAGCTGAGGCCGGGCGGGGATGCCCGCTACAAGCAGGAGGAGCCGCTGCCCGCCGACCTGGTGATCGTGGACGAGACCTCCATGATGGACATCCTCCTCACCAACGCCCTCTTCAAGGCGATCAGCCCGGAGGCCCACCTGGTGCTGGTGGGCGACGTGGACCAGCTTCCCTCGGTAGGGCCCGGCAACGTCCTGCGGGACATCATCGACTCGGGCGCCGTCTCCGTGGTCCGGCTGGACGCCATCTTCCGGCAGGCCCAGGAGAGCAGCATCATCGTCAACGCCCACCGGATCAACGCCGGGGAGATGCCCGTATTCGACCGTGGCTACGGAGAGAGCTTCCTGGTCCAGGAGGAGGACCCAGAAAAGGTCTTCGAGATCATCGTCGACCTGGTCAGCCAGCGCATACCCCGCAAGTTCGGCCACCACCCGGTGCACGGCATCCAGGTGCTGAGCCCCATGCACCGGGGCAAGGCCGGGGTCGCCTTCCTGAACGAGCAGCTGCAGCAGCACCTCAACCCTCCCAGCCCCGACAAGGCGGAAAAGAGGTTTGGAGGAAAGCTGTTCCGGGTGGGGGACAAGGTGATGCAGATCCGCAACAACTACGAGAAAGAGGTGTTCAACGGGGACTCCGGGCGGGTGGCCGCCATCGATCAGGAAGAGCAGACGGTGATGGTGGCCTTCGACGACGACCGTCTGGTGGGCTACGACTTCTCCGAGCTGGACGAACTGGTCCACGCCTACGCCATCTCGGTCCACAAGGCCCAGGGGGCCGAGTACCCGGCGGTGGTGATCCCGATACTGACCCAGCACTACCTGCTGCTGCAGCGGAACCTGGTCTACACCGCCCTGACGAGGGCCAAGAAGCTGGTGGTGCTGGTGGGGACCAAGAAGGCACTGGCCATCGCCATCAAGAACAACAAGATCGCCGCCCGCTACAGCGGGCTGAAGCGGAAGCTGTCGGAAGGATACTAGCAGGCACGAAGGCTGCGGCTACCTCGGCAGGAGGTTTGCCGTGGTTGAGAATCGGGAAGCAGTACGGCAGCACCGCAACCCCATCACCATGGCCCTCACGGGCGACGTGATGCTGGGGCGGATGATGAACCAGATGCTCCTGGAGCGGGGTCCCCGCTACCCCTGGGGCAACAGCCTTTCGATCCTCCGAGAGGCCGACCTCACCCTGATGAACCTGGAGTGCGTCGTCGCTCTCGGCGGCCACCCCTGGGATCGCTGGCCCAAGATGTTCCGCTTCCGCGCCAATCCCATCGCCCTGGAGTCGCTGCTGGTGGCCGGCGCCGACTTCGTCTCCCTGGCCAATAACCACGTCCTCGATTACCAGGAGGAGGCGCTGCTGGAGATGCTGGAGCGGCTGGACGCCGCCGGCATCGCCCACACAGGGGCCGGACGGAACCGTGGCGAAGCCGAGCGCCCCGCCCTCCTGCAGCTGGGCGGCCTCCGCATCGCCGTCCTCGCCTTCACCGACAACGAGCCCGACTGGGCTGCCACGGACGACCACCCCGGCACCAACTACCTGCCGGTCACCACGGCACGACGGGTTCTCGATCGGGTCCGCCAGGCCATCGCCGATGCCCGTGGGCGGGGCGCCGGCCTGGTGCTGGTCTCCAACCATTGGGGACCCAACATGCGGGAGCGGCCCGCCGATCGCTTCCGACGCTTCGCCCACACCGTCCTGGAGGCGGGCGCCGACCTCTACTGGGGCCACAGCTCCCACCTCTTTCAGGGGGTGGAGATCTACCAGGGGAAGCCGATCTTCTACGACGCGGGTGATTTCGTGGACGACTACGCCGTGGACCCCGTGCTGCGCAACGACCGCTCGGCCCTGATCCGCTGCACCGTCGGCCCCTCGGGTGTAGAGCGCATCCAGCTGCTCCCGGTGCTGATCGAGGACTACCAGGTCAATCTGGCCACCGGCGCCGAGTTCGAGGCCATCGCCACCCGCCTCCAGACCCTGTCGGCGGAGCTCGGGACCTCCATCACAGTCCAGGACGGAACGTTGGAGGTGCAGTCGGGGGGTAATCCGTAGGGGCGTGGCACACTTCATGAAAGTGCAACTTGGTTAAGAACGGTCGGGGGTGCGGTGCGACCGTATCTGCAGCCGCAGGGGCCGCCCCGCGTGGCCCCACGATGCTCGGACACAGGGGCTCTGGCGGCTGCCGGTGACGTGGGTAGGGGCGCACCTGCGCGTGCGCCCAGGGCAGACAGGTAGCTCTTGCCCCTACGCTCTGCCGAAATCCGTGTGACAGGGCACTATTGCACGACCACGGAGCAGATGGTAGCCGGGAGCGCGAGCCTGCGGCTGCAGTAGACGCATCGAAAGGTGGGACTCCGGTGGCCAGGGCAAAACTGAGGTGGACCGAGGGGAATCCGGCGCGACCCACGTCCACCCTGCAGCACCTCCCGAAACGGAACCCCCTGCGCCTCCCTCAGCGACAGGAGAGGTTCACCACTACCTCGGGGATCGACGTGCAGACCTTCTACACACCGGAGGAGCTGGATGGCTTCGACTACCAGGCGATGCTGGGCCACCCCGGCGAGCCCCCCTACACCCGCGGCGTCCAGCCCACCATGTACCGGGGGAAGCTGTGGACCATGCGCCAGTACGCGGGGTACGCCGGGGCCGAGGAGTCAAACCGGCGCTTCCGTTACCTGCTGGAGCAGGGGCAAACCGGGCTGAGCGTCGCCTTCGACCTGCCCACCCAGATCGGCTACGACTCGGACCATCCAATGGCCGAGGGCGAGGTGGGCCGGGTGGGGGTGGCCATAGACTCGCTGGAGGACATGGAGGAACTGTTCCGCAGCATCCCCCTGGACCAGGTCAGCACCTCCATGACCATCAACGCCACGGCCGCCATCCTGCTGGCCCTCTACGTAGCCACCGCCAAACGGCAGGGTGTCCCCCTGGAGCGGATCTCCGGCACCATCCAGAACGACATCCTGAAGGAGTACGTCGCCCGGGGCACCTACATCTTCCCGCCCAAGCCCGCCATGCGGCTGGTCACCGACAGCTTCGCCTACTGCATCCAGCGGCTCCCCAGGTGGAACTTCATCAGCGTCAGCGGTTACCACATGAGGGAAGCAGGAGCCAACGCGGTGCAGGAGCTGGCCTTCACCATGGCCAACGCCACCGCCTACGTGGAGGCCGCCCTGGAGTCGGGACTGGAGGTCGACCGGCTGGGCCCCCAGTTCGCCTTCTTCTTCGTGGCCCACAACCACCTCTTCGAGGAGGTTGCCAAGTTCCGGGCGGCCCGGCGGATGTGGGCCAAGCTGATGCGGGAGCGCTTCGGCGCCAGGGATCCCCGCTCATGGGCGCTCCGCTTCCACACCCAGACGGCCGGCAGCACCCTGACGGCCCAGCAGCCGGACAACAACGTGGCCCGGGTGACCCTCCAGGCCCTGGCCGCCGTCCTGGGGGGTACCCAATCGCTGCACACCTGCGCCCGGGACGAGGCCCTGGCCCTGCCCACCGAGCAGTCGGCCCAGATAGCCCTGCGGACCCAGCAGCTCATCGCCTACGAGAGCGGGGTGGCCGACACCGTGGATCCCCTGGCCGGGTCCTACTTCGTGGAGTCGCTGACCAATGAGCTGGAGGGCCTGGCCTGGAAGGAGTTCGAGAAGATACAGGAGATGGGAGGCTCCATCGCGGCCATCGAGAGGGGCTACCTCCAACGGGAGATCGCCGAGAGCGCCTTCCGGTATCAGCGAGAGATCGAGAAGGGCGAGCGGGTGGTGGTGGGGGTGAACCGCTTCGCCGTCCCGGAGAAGCGCTCCATCCAGATCCTGCGGGTGGACGGCGCCGTCCGGGACCGGCAGATCGCCCGGCTGGCGGACCTCAAACGGCGGCGGGACCCACAGGAGGTGTCCCGAGCGCTGTCCCGCCTGGAAGGAGCAGCCCGGGGGCGCGAGAACTTGATGCCCCTCCTGGTGGAGTGCGTGGAGGCATACGCCACCCTCGGGGAGATCTCCGACGTCCTGCGCGGGCTGTTCGGCGAGCAGAGGGAGAGCTTCACGTAATGCAGCAAGAGAATGGCAAAGGGAGCCGACCCCTGAAGACCGAACGAGCGACGAACGAGGTCGATCAACTCCACCGTCTGCGCCAGAAGGCGGCCCTGGGCGGAGGGGAGAAGCGGATCGAGCGGCAGCACGCCCGGGGAAAGTTGACCGCCCGTGAGAGGCTGGAGCTGCTGCTGGACCCCGGCTCCTTCCAGGAGTTGGGCGCGTTCGTCACCCACCGGTCCACCGACTTCGGGATGGAGAGCCAGAAGTATCTGGGCGACGGGGTGGTGACCGGCTACGGGACGGTGGAGGGTCGCCTGGTCTACGTCTTCTCCCAGGACTTCACCGTCTTCGGCGGTGCCCTCTCCGAGGCCCACGCGGAGAAGATCTGCAAGGTGATGGACCTGGCCATGCGGAACGGCGCGCCCATCATCGGACTGAACGACTCGGGCGGCGCCAGGATCCAGGAGGGAGTGGTCAGCCTCTCCGCCTATACCCAGATCTTCCGCCGCAACGTCCTCGCCTCCGGGGTGATCCCCCAGATCTCCGCCGTCCTCGGCCCCTGCGCGGGCGGGGCCGTCTACTCCCCCGCCATCACCGACTTCATCCTGATGGTGCGCGGCAGCTCCCACATGTTCGTCACCGGGCCCAACGTCGTGAAGACGGTAACCCACCAGCAGGTCTCCTTCGAGGAGTTGGGCGGGGCCGACGTCCACAGCACCATCAGCGGCGTCGCCCACTTCGCCGTCGACTCGGAGCCCGAGGCCATCGATCTGCTGCGGCGGCTGCTCGGCTACCTGCCCTCCAACAACCTGGACGACCCTCCACACCTGGAGCCCACGGACCCGCCCGACCGGAGGGAGGAGCGGCTGAACGAGATCGTGCCCGAGGACCCGGCCAGGTCCTACGACATGCGCGAAGTGCTGCGGCTGGTGCTGGACCACGGCGAGTTCCTGGAGGTCCAGGAGGGCTTCGCCCGCAACATCATCGTCGGTTTCGGCCGGCTGAACGGCCGAACGGTGGGGATGGTAGCTCAGCAGCCCTCCGTGCTGGCAGGGGTGCTGGACATCGACGCCTCGGACAAGGGGGCCCGCTTCGTCCGCTTCTGCGACGCCTTCAACGTACCGCTGGTGACCTTCGAGGACGTGCCGGGCTTCATGCCCGGGGTGAAGCAAGAGCACGGGGGGATCATCCGCCACGGGGCCAAGCTGCTGTACGCCTACATCGAGGCCACGGTGCCCAAGGTCTCCGTGGTGACCCGCAAGGCCTACGGTGGAGCCTACACGGTGATGAGCAGCAAGGAGGGCCGCACCGACCTCAACTTCGCCTGGCCCACGGCCGAGATCGCCGTCATGGGACCCGAGGGGGCGGTAAACATCATCTTCAAGGAGACGATCGAGGCCTCCACCGACCCGGCAGCCACCCGAGAGCAGTTGGTGAGGGAGTACCAGGAGAAGTTCGCCAACCCCTACGTGGCCGCCTCCAGGGGCTACATCGACGAGGTGATCGAGCCGAAGGAGACCCGCCCGAAGCTGATCTGGGCACTGGAGAGCCTTCGGCACAAGCGGGACACCAATCCACCCAAGAAGCACGGGAACATCCCGCTGTGACGGCTCCCGAGTTCAGAGAGCTAGAGAGAACCGATGCGCACGTTTGGGAAGCTGCTGGTGGCCAACCGGGGCGAGATCGCCGTCCGGATCATCAGGAGTTGCCGCGATCTCGGGCTGCCGGTGGTAGCCGTATACAGTGACGCAGACCGCGGAGCCCGCCACGTGAGGATGGCCGACGAGGCCTACCTCATCGGTGGAGCGGCGCCCCAGGAGAGCTACCTGGACGTCGAGCGGATCGTCGAGGTCGCCAAACGGAGCGGTGCCGGCGCCATCCACCCCGGCTACGGCTTCCTGTCCGAGAACCCGGCCCTGCCCGAGGCCTGCGAGCGAGAGGGGATCACCTTCGTCGGCCCGTCCGCCCGGACGATGCGCCGAATCGGCGAGAAGACCAGCGCTCGCGTGGTGGCCCAGGCGGCCGGGGTGCCGGTCGTACCTGGGACTGCCTCGGGGATCCAGTCCCTGGACGAGCTGCGGTCGGTGGCGGCTCAGACGGGCTATCCGGTCCTGCTGAAGGCCTGCGCCGGTGGCGGCGGCAAGGGGATGCGGCGGGTGGACTCCGAGGCGGAGCTGGCCGGCGCCTTCCGGGCCGCGGCCAGCGAGGCCCGAACCTCTTTCGGGGACGGCTGCGTCTACCTGGAGAAGCTGATCGATCGCCCCCGCCACGTGGAGGTGCAGCTGCTGGCCGACGACTCCGGCAGCGTGGTCTGCCTGGGGGAGCGGGACTGCTCCATCCAGCGCCGGCACCAGAAGCTGATCGAGGAGACCCCATCCCCGGGGGTCTCGCCGGAGCTACGCTCCGCCCTCTTCGACGCCGCCACCAGGATCGCCAGGAGCGTGGGTTACGTCAACGCCGGCACGGCGGAGTTCCTGGTGGACGGCCAGGGCAGCTTCTACTTCCTGGAGATGAACGCCCGGCTGCAGGTGGAGCACCCCGTCACCGAGGAGGCGACGGGCCTCGACCTGGTGAGGGAGCAGCTGAGGATCGCCGCGGGCGGCCGGCTCGAGATGGCCGGAGGCTCGCGGCCTGCCCCCATTCGGGCGGCCATCGAGTGCCGGATCTACGCCGAGGATCCCTACAACCAGTTCCTACCCTCCACGGGGAAGGTGGAGCTTCTCCAGCAGCCCGCCGGCCCCGGCGTTCGTGTGGAGAGCGCTGGCTTTCAGGGGATGGAGGTCGGCCTCCACTACGATCCCCTACTGGCCAAGCTGGTGGTCTGGGGATCCACTCGGGAGGAGGCCATCGCCCGCATGAGACGCGCCCTCCAGGAGTACGTGGTGGTGGGGGTGAAGACCACCATCCCCTTCCATCGCTTCGTCATGGAGGACGAGGCCTACCTCAAGGGCTGCTACGATACCCACTTCGTGGAGCGCTGGTTCGCAGCCGCCCCGACCCAGGAGGACCTGCTGCCGATGGCAGCGGCGGCGGCCGCCCTGCTGGCTGCCCGCCGGCCTCGCCCCACCTTCGGCATGCTGCCCGAGGCCAACGGGAGCAGCCCCTGGGGAAACGCCGCGAAACGGGGGGCAGTGGGATGGAGATGAGGTACCGGGTGCGCATCGGCCGGCGAGATATGGAGGTCCTGGTGCGCGAGAGCGAAGGCCGAACCTCCGTGGCGGTGGACGGCCGCGAGATGCAGGTGGAGCTCCACGAGGGCGCTCCAGGGATCTACACCCTGCTGGTGGGCGGAAAGCCCTACGATCTCGCGGCCGTCGAGCGCCCGGGGCGATACAGCATCGCGGTGGAGGGGGTGCCCTTCGACGCCGAGGTGGAGGACGAGCGGCAGCGGCGGCTCACGGCCCTGGGCACCCCCCGATCCGGCATGGAGCGCAAGGTTGAGGTTCGGGCGCCGATGCCGGGACTGGTGACCCAGATCGACGCGGCCGAGGGCGACCACGTGGAGTTCGGACAGCGTCTGCTCGTGCTGGAGGCGATGAAGATGCAGAACGACCTCGTGGCGCCCCGTGCCGGCCGCGTCGCTCAGCTGCTGGTCGGCCCGGGCGAAACCGTGGAGCAGGGCCAACTGCTCGTGACATTGGCGTAGGGGCGACCGGCGGTCGCCCTAGGAAGCTGAGTCGAGCCTTCAGCCGGAGAGCCACCGGCTGAAGGCTCGACTCCAAGACGGGGATCGGTTCCGTGAGCCGCCAGAGGGCACTATGTAGTTGAGTATGCTCGAGTACCAGTAGATGATGAACGGGTAGCTGTCCTGATTTGCGATGCTCACGAACCAGGTGGCGATCACCTAGTCCAGGCCGGTACTCTGGATGATCCCGAGGATCCCTGCGTAGAAGGGGAACTGGATCACCACTCCCCAGATGTAACCTCCGCCCTCCATGGCTGCATTCAGGAAGGAGGAGCGGGGAGGCCGCAAGGGCTTGTCTGCTCCTCCTATGCAGCCTTAGCGTCCGATGGTAAGATACTGCAGGCCGTTTTCCGGCGGACGCTCACGACGACTGCGTTCCCGGCCTGCGAGCCCCTTCCTGCCGGCCTACCCCCGCTTCTCACGACGGTCCGGCGCGCCGGATCGTTCGGCGAGGGGAGGTCACCCCTGGATGAGACGTGCCCTGCTCCATCTGGCACCGCAGTTGGCTGCAACGGCACCAGGCACTGTTGCCCTGGCCGGGGCCGGGTCCGAGTTCAAGCTGGGGTTCAAGCTGCCGGATGGCGAGCACCGGACCAGGCTGCGGTGAGGACGAGCCCCGAAGCGGGTTCCGATGGCCGGCCTGGAGACGGAGAGCACACGGAGATGACGGTAGAGATGACGCCCTTCGACAGTTCGGGAGATGAGACCCAACAGGCAAACAGCGACGCCTCTCGCACGGATCTTGGGGGCGATGCCCCGCCAACCCCGGATCAACAGCCTCGCGAGGAGGGCGATCTTGCCCCGGAGGCTCCGACCTCGCCGCCGGCTCCGCTCGACCTGTGGCCCAGACCCCCCTTCTATCTACGGTTCCCCTGGATCCTTGCAGGTCCGCTGGTCGTGGCCATGATCCTGTGGTTCGGCTCCGGGGCGGTGCTCTCGGCGACCATCGCCGCGCCCAGGTCCGGCAGCGCGCCTCAGGCGGCCGCCGCCAAGATCCAGGCGACGGTGCCCCCTGCCAAGACGACGGCCGCCCTCGCCCCGGCGACGGCCACTCCCGCCCCGGTGCCGGTCCTGGCGGCGCCCACCGCAACGCCCGAGGTCACGGCCACGTCCAAACCGACCCCCTTCCCCCTCGCCGTATTCAATACCGACGGCCAGGGGGTCTTCCTCAACCGCACCGCCGGTGGGGGGGACAGGATCAAGGGATGGCCCGATCGGACCATCTTGCAGGTCATCGGCGAGGACCAGCAGATGTACGGCCAGCGATGGCGCAACGTCCGTGACCCCGACGGGAACGAGGGCTGGGTGCTGGCTCAATACCTGGTGAACCCCACCAGCCTGCCGGCGCCCGCCGCCATACCCACGGACCTGCCGTCGAGTCCGACGCCCGCCGCCACTGCCACGGCCTCCGGGTCCGCCACGGCCACGCCCGCGGCGGCTGCGGCCACGGCCACCCCGGCGGCGGCCTCGACGGCCCCGGCGCCACCGGCCTCTCCCACCCCTCGGCCGTGAGAGGTGAGGCTGCACATCGCGGAGCGCGGCCGTCTCATCCGCACGTCCAGTGGCGTTGAAGGGAGTCCTCCCGGGCAAGGCAGCCCTCCTCTTCGCCACCCGCCGATGGCGAGGCTGATGCAGAGCGGAAGACCCGTGGCCGAACCGAGGTCAAGATGAAGGGACCTAACCCACTTCGACGCCGCGGCCTGTTGGGCGGTCGCGCAGCAACGTGGTCCGCCCTCACCCTAGGGCTCTTTCTATTGGTGACGCTGCTGATCGGCCTGCGGCTGGCGGATGGCATCGATTTGGGTGCCGCCGGGGCTGCCGACGCTACCCTCGGCCCTCTGGTGGAGCCCCGGTTCACCGCGGTGGCTCTCCTCTGGTCCCCCGAGTTCTGTCTCCTCTACGGCCTGGTGGCGGCCGCGGTCCTCTGGTGGCGGGGCTGGGGCTTCCGATCGGCGGCGCCCCTGGCCTTCCTGCTTCTGGTGCCCGTGGAGGTGGTGGCGAAGTACACGCTCCACCGGCAGCCCATGCCGATCGATCTGAAACCCTGGCCGCCCTATCCATGGGTGAACCCCGGCTTCGGCGGCGACGGCTACTACCTGAGCGGCTCAGCCCTCCGCACCGCCTTCTTCTGCCTGCTGGTGGCGATGGTGCTGTGGCGGCGAGATGGAGGGGTGGCCCGCCTGGGGTCTGTGGTCGCGGCGACGGCCTCCCTGCTCTTTGGCCTGATCCGGGTCTATGGGGGCTACCACTGGCTCACGGCCGAGCTGTCGGGACAGCTGCTGGGGGCGGCGCTGGCGTTGCTGGTGGGGTCCCTGCTGGCCGATCCGATCCGGCGGCAGGATCGGCCGGACGGCACGCGAAGAACGTAGGGTCGAGGCGGCGAGGGCGGAGCGCGCGGTGCGTGTGGCACGGCGGGTCGGGGTGAACGCGATCCAGGGTTGCCGGCTGGAGCCGGCTCCTACAAACAGAGAGCCTCCCGCGCGGGTGGGCGGGAGGCTTCGATCTTCTCGGCTCGGCTGCCGCTACCTACTTCTCCTGGATCTCCACGCTGGTGATCCGGACGTCCTGGGTGGGCACCGACATCTCGCCCGTGCTGCTCCTGCTGACGGGGGTACCGGCGATCTTGTCCAGGGTCTCCAGGCTCTTGGCGTCCGTCACCTGGCCGAAGATGGTGTAGTTCTTGGGCAGCGGGTAGTCGGCGTGCATGATGAAGAACTGGCTGCCGTTGGTGTTGGGGCCGGCATTGGCCATGGCCAGGGTCCCCCGATTGTACTCCCGAGTCACCGGCTCGTCGGCGAAGCGGTAGCCCGGGCCCCCGGCCCCCGTCCCCGTCGGATCGCCCGTCTGGACCATGAAGCCCTTGATGATGCGGTGGAACTTGACGTTGCCGTAGAAGCCCTCGCGAGCCAGGAAGACGAAGTTGTTGACCGTCTTCGGCGCATCCTTGGGGAACAGCTCCACCTGCACGTCGCCCAGGGTCGTGTGCAGGGAGGCCGTGTAGCTCTTGTTCTGGTCGATGGTCATGGGCGGGGGCGCGCCGTACTGCTTCGCCACCGGTGTTCCTCCTTGCGACTGAAAAGCCGATTTCGTGGGCTCGGACGTCGCGGCCGACGGCTGGCAACCTGCTGCTAGCAGCGCCAGCAGCAAGATGGGAGCCAGTGTCATCAGGATCGATCGCGTTCGCACGGGGATACCTCGACTTCTAGTTCAGAGTCCTGAGTTCTGGGTGCTGATTGCCGGTCGAGCCCTCACCCATACGAGGCAGCGGCGCGCCTCGCCTTGCGTCGCCGGCTGGGCCACATAAGTAGAGACGCGACATGCCGCGTCTCTACGAGCCGTCGGTGCGACGGCACCCATTATAGCGTAGGGGCGACCACCATCGCCTCTCCCTCTGGGAGAGGCCGCCCGAAGGGCGGGTGAGGGCTGAGACGTTGCCAACTAAACAGCCCTCACCCCGACCCTCTCCCAGAGGGAGAGGGGATCTGGCCCTCTCCGTGCCTCCCAGTCTACGTCGTCTCGGGCTCCTTGAGGATCCGGTCGATCTCCTCTCGGGTTCGCTTCAGCGCCTCTCGGATCCTGTCCCGCTTGGCCGGATCGCGCCAGGCGCCCCCCTGGGACTTGGCGAACGTCTTGGCGAAGTCCTTCATGTCCGAGGCGAACCCGCGCATCTCCTCGGCAAACTCCCTCGCCCCCTCCTCGTCGAACCAGGGACCGAAGCGGGATCTCATCCGGCCGTGGATGTGCTCCACGGTGTCCTTACGCTCGGCCAGGAAGGCCCGCCCCTCCTCGGTGATCTCGTAGGTTCGCTTGCCGTCCTGCTGGCTGCTGGTCACGTAGCCCAGATCCTCCAGCATCTGGAGGGTGGGGTAGACGGCGCCCGGGCTGGGGGAGTAGAGGCCTCCGAAGCGCTCCTCCAGATCCCGGATCACCTCGTAGCCGTGGCGGGGCTTCTCGGCCAGCAGGTCGAGGATCACGTACTTGAGATCGCCCTTCTCGAACATCCTGTCCCTGAAGCGCCAGGGACCAAAGGGACCCGCGTACCACATGGCGACACCTCCCTCGGGTACTATCGCGATATGTGACGATATATCGCGATAGTATTTTACTCGCCGGTGGGGCCCTGTCAAGAGGGAAATCCGAGGCGGCCACGGCCCACTATTGACATCCGCGCCCCCATGTTGGATGCTCGTATCCTCCGTTGATCAGAGACTCGCCGATCGGGATCGCCGGCGGGAGTCGGGTCTTACGGCCGTCGCCGGACCGGCCATCTGCACGCGCTGAGAGGGAGGAGAACGTGGCTTACGCTTACACGGGCAAGGTTCTCAGGGTGAACCTGACGGAGGGGAGGATCTGGATTGAAGAACCGGAGGAGAAGGTCTACCGCGGCTGCCTGGGTGGCAGCGCTCTGGCCCTCCACTACCTGCTCCGGGAGTTGAAGCCGGGGGTCGATCCGCTGGGCCCCGAGAACCTGCTGGTCTTCGCACCGTCCATCCTCAACGGCACCCCCGCCCCGGGCTGCTCACGCTTCACCGTCGCCGCCAAGTCCCCCCTGACCGGTGGTTTCGGCGAGGCCGAGGCCGGCGGCTGGTGGGGACCGGAACTGAAGCTGGCCGGCTTCGACGCCATTATCTTCAGCGGCAAGGCACCCAAACCGGTTTACCTCTACGTCCACGACGGCGACGCCTCCCTGCGGGATGCCGGGTCGATCTGGGGGCTGGACACCGGCGAGGCCCAGGCGGCCATCCGCCGGGAACTGGAGGACGACAAGATACGGGTGGCCCAGATCGGCCCGGCCGGCGAGAAGCTGGTCCGCTACGCCTGCGTCCTCAACGAGCTGAAGCACTCCAACGGCCGAAGCGGCATGGGGGCGGTGATGGGATCCAAGAAGCTGCGGGCCATCGCCGTGCGAGGCACTCACAAGCCGGCCCTCCACGACGCCGAGAAGGTGGAGGAGGTCCGGAAGCAGATCAGGGCCAACTACCACCAGACCCCGGGCGACATGCACGACCTGGGCACCTCCG
>JAJZRD010000089.1 GCA_021845945.1 Chloroflexota bacterium | reverse complement strand
CACCCTGAGCGAAGCGAGGGGTCTCCACGAGCGTCTGCCGAGATTCTTCGCTACGCTCAGAATGACAGGGTCGTGGCCTCGGCGCTGCACTTTGCCGGTTCGGCAGCAGAGAACTAAAAGGCCCTGCCTCCTCTCCACCATTATTGCACGCTACCGCCGGCTCTCGGTATAATGCCCGCAGGACGAAAAACAAACCGACGCGTCGGTCTGTTTTCTCTCGAGGGAGGGTGGCATGGCCATCGACTGGGGACAGGAAGAGAAGGTCCGGAGCGGCGACCGCCAGGCCGAGCGCCGGCAGTCGACCCGCCGGCGGATCCTGGACGCCGCGGTCCAGGTCTTCGCCGACAGGGGCTACCACGATGCCGCCGTGGACGACATCGTCCGGGTGTCCGGCACCTCCAAGGGGGCCGTCTACTTTCACTTCCCCAACAAGCAGGGGATCTTCCTCGCCCTCGTCGAGTTCCTCGCTACCCAGTTGATCGATCGGATGGACTCGGCCATCGCCTCCGAGAAGGGTGGGATCGCCAAGGTCGAGGTGGCGCTCCGCACCGTGCTGGAGGCCTTCGCCTCCCATCGCAGCCTCGCCAGGATCCTGCTGATCGAGGTGGTGGGGCTGGGGCGCGGTTTCGATCCGAAGCTGTTTGCCCTCCGCGCCCGGCTCACCGAAGCCATCAAGCGGCATCTCGACCGGGCAGTGGCCGATGGGTCGATCCCACCTCAGGACACGGAGACGGCTGCCAGGGTCTGGCTGGGCGCCATCAACGAGGTGGTTACCCGCTGGCTCTACGCCGAGAGCGCCGAGCCGTTGGAGCGCTGGTTGCCCTCCCTGCGGGCGCTGCTGCTGCGATCCGTGGGCTACCAGGTTGAGCGGTCGGCTGTCAGCTCTCAGCCATCAGCCTTAGATGGGCAGACCATGGTAGACGGGCAAGGTAGGTGAGGTGTTCGGAGTGAATGCACGGTATGTGCTGCGCACTTCTCGGCTGAAGGCTGATCGCTGATGGCTGATAGCTCGTTCTCCGACCTGCAGGGCTTCCTTCTCTATCTGGAGCGCCGGGGAGAGCTGCGCCGCATCCGGGTGGAGGTGGACCCCGAGCTGGAGATCACCGAGATCGCCACCCGTGTAGTCAAAGAGCGAGGCCCCGCCCTGCTGTTCGAGAGGGTGAAGGGATCCGATTTCCCCCTGGCCATCAACCTCTTCGGCTCCGAGCGGCGGATCGAGATGGCCCTGGGCCGGCACCCCGGCGAGATCGGCGAGAAGCTGCTGAAGCTGGTGGAGAATCTCAATCCTCCCACCATCGGGGCGATCTGGTCCCAGCGCTCCACCCTGCGGGAGTTGCTCCAGATGCGGGTCAGCAGCTCGCGAGGCCGGGCACTCAGCCAGGAGCTATCGGAGGAACCCGACCTGGACCGGCTGCCCATCCTGAAGTGCTGGCCCCAGGACGGTGGGCGCTTCTTCACCTTCCCCCTGGTGCTGACCGCTCACCCGACCACGGGGCGCCGCAACCTGGGGATCTACCGGATGCACGTCTACGACTCACGCACCACAGGGATGCACTGGCAGATCCAGAAGGGTGGCCGCTTCCACTACTGGCAGGCCGAGGCGGAGGGAAAGCCTATCGAGGTGGCGGTGGCCCTGGGAGGCCACCCGGCCCTGATGCTGGCCGCGGCGGTGGCGCTGCCCGAGAACGTGGACGAGGTGGCCTTCGCCGGGCTGCTGATGGGGAAGCCCTATCCCCTGGTTCCCGCCAAGACCCTCGCCATGGGGGTGCCCGCCAACGCGGAGTTCGTGATCGAGGGGGTGGTTCCCCCCCACGAGCGGCGCACCGAGGGTCCCTTCGGCGATCACTTCGGCTACTACTCCCGGCAGGCGCCCTTCCCGGTCTTCCACATCAACAGGATCACCCGGCGGCGGAACGCCGTCTACCCGGCGACGGTGGTGGGGAAGCCGCCGCAGGAGGACAAGTACATCGGCGACGCGACCCAGGAGATGGTGGGGCCGCTGATGAAGCTGCTGCGGCCGGAGCTGGCCTCCCTCTGGGCCTACTACGAGGCCGGATTCCACAACCTGTTGGCGGCGGCCGTGAGGGTCCGCTACCGGCGAGAGGCCATCAAGACCGGCCTGGCGCTGCTGAGCGAGAGCCAGCTGGCCCTGACCAAGGTCGTGATCCTGGTGGACGCCGACGTCAACCCCAGGGACTTCGACGCCGTCCTGGCGGCCCTGCGCCGCAACTTCGATCCCGAGCGGGACCTGACGGTGATCCCTCGGGCGCCCCTGGACACCCTGGACTTCTCCAGCTTCCGGATGCACCTGGGATCCAAGATGATCGTCGACGCTACCTCCCCGGTGGAGGAGGACCTGGTCGAAAGAGCCGTGAGAAGTCTTGGGCAAGAGGATGCTTCAGCCCTCACCCCGACCCTCTCCCAGGGGGAGAGGGAGGATTCAGCCCTCACCCCGACCCTCTCTGAAAGGGAGAGGGAGAATCCTGCCGCTCCTTCCCTGGACGATCTCGGCCGCTTCGACTCCCGCATCCTGGGATGGCGGCTGCTGGGGGATGTGCTGCTGGCGGTGCAGGTCTCCTCGGGCGGTCGGGAGCTGTGCGAGCGGCTGCTGAGGGCCGGGGTTCCGGCGGGGGTGAAGATCGTCGCCGCGGTCTCCCGGGACGTGGACATGGACGATCGGGAGTCGCTGCTGTGGGGGATCTTCACCCGGTTCGATCCCGCCCGGGACGTGGTCTTCGCCCGGGCCGAGTTGCGGGGGATCTGGCCCGTCTATCACGGCCCCATGGGGATCGACGCCACCTTCAAGGAAGGCTACCCGGACCCCCTGGAGATGCCCGAGGAGGTCAAATTGAGGGTGTCCCAGAGGTGGGGAGAGTACTTTGGCTAGGTCGCGGCCTGTAGGGGCGATCCTTGTGATCGCCCTGGAGACGGGGGCGAATACAAGATTCGCCCCTACTGAGAGCTGAAAGCTGATGGTCAGACGCCTCTTCCTGCTGCTCGACTCCATCAAGTTCGAGCATTCCATCTTCGCCCTGCCCTTCGCCTACCTGGGGATGGTGCTGGCGGCTCGGGGTTTCCCCTCCTGGGAGAAGATCCTCTGGATCACCGTGGCCATGGTGGGGGCCCGAACCCTGGCCATGGCCACCAACCGGGTCGTGGACGCCCACTACGACAAGCTGAACCCTCGCACGGCCGGCTGGGCGATCCCCAAGGGCCTTCTCTCCCGCATCGACATGGGGATCATGGCGGCGTCCGGCCTGGCGGCCATGTTCTTCGCCGCCTGGATGCTCAATCCCCTCTGCTTCCGGTTGGCCCCCCTGGCCGTGGTGGTGCTGGTGGGCTACTCCTGGACCAAGCGCTTCACCTGGATGTCCCACGCTGTGCTCGGTTTGGCCGACGGACTCGCCCCGGCCGGTGGGTGGATCGCGGTCACGGCCTCCATGGATCTGCCGGCGATCCTGCTGACCCTGGCGGTGGCGCTCTGGATAGGGGGCTTCGACCTGGTCTACGCCTGCCAGGACGTGGACTTCGACCGCCGGTTCCATCTGCACTCCGTGCCCGCCCGCTTCGGCGTCGCCGCCGCCCTCTGGGCCTCGGCGGTCGCCCACGCCCTCACGGTGCTGGCACTGGCCCTGGTGGGTGCGACCCTGGGGTTGGGATTGCTCTACTGGGCCGGTCTCGCCCTGGCAGCGGCCCTCCTGACCTACGAGCACTACCTGGTGAGGCCCGACGACCTTTCCAAGCTGAGCGTGGCCTTCTTCAACGTCAACGGCTACGTGGCCGTCATCGTCTTCGTGTTTACCGTGGGGGGACTGTATGTCTGAGAAACCAGCGACGGGGCGACGGGGGGACAGGGAGACGGGGAGGCGGGGAGCAGACCTCTCCCTCGGCCCCTCCCCGCTGCGGGGAGGGGAGAGGGGTGGGGTGGGAAGACCACAACTCAATCCTCAGTCGCCAGTCGCCAGTCCTCAGTCCTCGAGACCCCCGGTCGTGGTGGGGGTCTCCGGGGCCAGCGGGGCCGTGCTGGCGCGGCAAACGATCCTCCGTTTGGGGCAGGCAGGGTACCCGGTCGTGGCCACCTGCTCACAGGCGGCCCAGCGGGTGTGGCAGGAGGAGTTGGACGAGAGCTTCGGCGCCTTCGTGCGGCGGTGCCGGGCCGATTTCTCCCTCGAGGCCCTGGACGTAGAGGACATCGGCGCCAGCATCGCCAGCGGCCGCAGGCTCACCCTGGGGATGCTGGTGGTGCCCTGCTCCATGGATGCCCTGTCGGCCATCGCCACCGGCCGCTCCACCAACCTGCTGGAGCGGGCCGCCGACGTGACCCTGAAGGAGGGTAGGACCCTGACGCTGGTGCCTCGGGAAAGCCCTCTTTCGCCCATTCATCTGGAGAACCTGTGGAAGCTGGCTCGGCTGGGGGTCCGCATCGTTCTCCCCGTGCCAGCCTTCTACCTGAAGCCCAAGACGTTGGAGGAAGTCGTGGACGACGTGGCGTGCAGAGCGATAGGAACCCTGGGGATACTGGACTTGTCGGAGGGAGTGAGATGAGAGAGCCGTCAACCACAAAGACACGAAGACACGAAGGTGGCACCAAGGCGATCCTTAGTGCCCTGGTGTCTTCGTGGTATTCGTACCTGTCTCTGGTAGCCGTAATCTCTGGCATAGCGTTGCTGGGTTGTGGACAGCCGGCTGCCCCTGTCAAGGAGACCCCGGCTTTGAAGGTGGGTGTTCTGCCCATCGTCGACGCCCTGCCCATGTACGTGGCCGAGCAGGAGGGCTACTTCAAGGAGCAGAACGTCCAGGTGGAGCTGGTGCTGTTCCCCAGCGCCCTGGAGAGGGATTCCGCCTTCGTGGCGGGCCAGATCGACGGCGAGCTGAACGACCTCATCTCCACCGGGCTGCTGAACAAGGAGGGGGAGAAGGCGAAGATCGTCCGGCTGGCCTACAAGGGGAACGAGTCCATGGCGATGATGGTGGTGCTGGCCTCGCCCTCCTCCAAGATCGCCTCGGCCAGGGAGCTGAAGGGAGTGCCCATCGGCATCTCCACGAACAGCGTCATCGAGTACGCCACCGACCGGTTGCTCCAATCCGCCGGGCTGGCTCCCTCGGAGATCGCGAAGACCGAGGTGACCAAGATCCCGGTGCGGGCCGAGATGCTGGCCAAGGGGCAGCTTCAGGCGGCGACCCTGCCCGAGCCGTTGGCCTCCCTGGCGGAGCAGCAGGGGGCTCGTCGGGTGATCGACGACAGCAAGAGCGGCACCGGCCAGTCGGCCATCACCTTCCGGCAGGAGACCGTGGCCAAGAGCTCCGAAGCGATCCGCCGCTTCCTGGCTGCCTACGAGAAGGGGGTCTCGGCCATCAACGGGTCGCCCAACAGGTTCCGCGACCTGTTGGTGGACAAGGGCAAGGTGCCCGACTCCCTGAAGAGCACGTTCAACGTTCCCCAGTTCGCCAAGGCGCAGCTGCCGACCCGAGCGGACATCGAGGACGTGGTGAAGTGGATGGTGGAGAGGAAGCTGTTGGGGCAGCCGATACCCTACGAGAAGATGGTGGCCGAGGGGCTGCTGCCGAAGTAGGGATGATGATAGAGGTCCAAGGTCTCTCGTTCGGCTATGCCAGGCCGGACGAGATCTACAACGGCATCGACTGGGCGGTGGCCCCGGGGGAGTCCTGGGCGGTCCTTGGTCCCTCGGGCTGTGGGAAGACCACCCTGGTCTACCTGCTGGCTGGTCTGCGCCGGCCCACCGCCGGCTCGGTGCGGGTGGAGTGGAGCGAGGTCACGGCCCCCCGCACCTCCACCGGCCTGATCCTCCAGGATCACGGTCTGCTGCCCTGGGCCAAGGCCTGGGACAACGTGGCCCTGGGGCTGAAGATCCGTCGGGTGCCGGCGGCCGAGATGGAAGCCAAGGTGCGCTACTGGCTGGAGCGGCTGGGCATCGACGGTGTGGCCGGCAAGTATCCGGGCCAGCTCTCGGGTGGCCAGCGACAGCGAGTCGCCATCGCCCGAACCCTGGCCCTGGAGCCTTCGCTGCTGCTGATGGACGAGCCCTTTTCCTCCCTGGACTCCTCTACCCGGGAGGACCTTCAGGAGTTGGTGGTCCAGCTCTCCGAGGGCAGCGGAATGACCACGGTGCTGGTGACCCACGACATCCAGGAAGCGGTCTTCCTGGGGCGGAAGATCCTGATCGTTGGGCACCAGCCTATCGACTCCTTCGTGGTGGTCGACAACCCCGAGGCTCGCCGCTCGGGCTATCGCCGGAGCCACGAATTCTTCGAGCGGTGCGCTCAGGTTCGAGACCTCACCGCCGAGCTGACGAATCACCGTTCCTTGTCAGCGGCAGTTCGCACGCCAGGACAAACAGGATAGACAGGATGGACAGGATCAGAAGGGTGGAAGGTTGGGAGCGGAGGGTGCGGCGCGGGCCAAACCACCAAGGCACGAAGGCACGAAGGACCACCAAGGGGCCTTCATGCAACTTGGTGTCTTCGTGCCTTTGTGGTTTCGTTCCCGCCGTTCTGCAGAGGCCCACTTCAACCCACGTCGGGGTCTCACAATGAAAGCCAGGCAAATCGTTCTGGCGACGGCCTTCCTGGCAGTGCTCTGGCAGGCAGCCGCCATGGCGGTGAACGCCTCGCTGCTGCCGGGGCCGGGCGCCGCCCTGACCGCGCTGATTCGCGACCTGCCTCGAGGGCTGGCCCATCACTTCCTGGTGAGCGGCTACCGGCTGGCGCTCAGCATGGTCATCGCCGCGCTGCTGGCAACCCCTCTGGGGCTGGCCATCGGCCAGAGCCCCCGATGGAACGGCCTGATGTCGCCCGTGATCTACCTGACCTATCCGGTACCGAAGATCGTCTTCCTCCCCATCATTATGCTGTTCCTGGGGACCGGCGACAGCTCCAAGGTGTTCATCATCTCCCTGATCCTCTTCTTCCAGATCCTGGTGGTGGTGCGGGATGCCTGCCTTGGGGTGCGGCCGGAGCTGGTGCAGTCGGTGCGCTCCCTGGGCGCCCGCCGGCTGGAGCTGCTGCGCTACGTCTACTTCCCCGCCTGCCTGCCCGCGGTGTTGACGGCGCTGAGGGTTAGCACCGGCACAGCCATCGCCGTCCTGTTCCTGGCGGAGACCTTCGCCACCCAGTCGGGTCTCGCCTACTACATCACCGTCGAGGCCTGGGGGCGGATGGCCTATCCCGAGATGTACGCCGGGGTGATCGCTCTGGCCATCCTGGGTCTTATCACCTACGTGCTGCTGGACAGATTGGAGCGGCGGGCGTGCGAATGGATGGTGGTCAAGTGAGTTCGACGGCCTCGGGGGATAAACCCACGCGGGTGCGGGCGATGTTCGCCCGCATCGTGCCTCGGTACGACCTGATGAACCGGCTGATGACGGGCGGGATGGACGTGCGCTGGCGCCGGCTCGCCGTCGAGCTGTGCCGGCCGGAAGGAATGGAGGCCCTGGACATCGCCACCGGTACCGGCGACATGGCCAGGGAGATGGTTCGCCGGGGTGCCCGGAGGGTGGTGGGGCTGGACTTCTGCGGACCGATGCTGGAGGCCGCCTCGCGAAAGCTGGCGGAGCTGCGGCCTACCGTGGGGTTGGTGGCAGGGGACGCCCAGGCTTTGCCCTTCGGCGATGAGAGCTTCGATCGGGTCATCAACGGCTTCCTGCTTCGCAACGTGGCCGATCTGCCGCTGGCGCTGCGGGAGATGGTCCGGGTGCTCCGGCCCGGAGGGTTGGCGGTCTGCCTGGAGATCACCCATCCCCCCTCCAGGCTGTTCGGCGCCCTCTTTCAGCGCTACTTCTACGGCTTCGTTCCCCGCCTCGGGGCGTTGGTGTCGGGGGATGCCCAGGCCTACTCCTATCTGCCCAACTCCCTCACCACCTTCCCCGATGCCCCTCGCCTGGCTGCCATGATGCGGGAGGCAGGCTTCGCCCAGGTCTCCTATCGCCACCTCTCCTTTGGGGCCATGGCGATCCACGCCGGAATGAAGGAGAATTAGCGGCGATCATTCGCAGGGAGGTGATCCGGGATGGATCTGGGTCTCAAGGGTAAGGTGGCCATCGTGACCGGGTCGAGTCGGGGCATCGGCCGCTCCATCGCCCTCGGTCTGGCCGAGGAGGGCTGCCGGGTGGTTCTCACGGCGCGCCACGAGGAGCCGCTGACGCAGGTGGCCGAGGAGGCGCGGGCGCGGGGCGGTGAGCCGCTGGTAGTGGCGGCCGATCTCACCCAACGTGGCCAAGGCCGCACTGATCAGCCTGACCAAGCAGGTGGCCCGGGAGCTGGCCCCCCCTCCGGATCAGGGTCAACAGCGTTGCCCCCGGCTCCATTCTCTTCCCGGGGGGCTCCTGGGACCGGCGTAGGCAGGCCGACCCGGAAGGCATGGCCGAGTTCGAGCGGCGAGAGCTGCCGATGGGCTTCGGCCGGCCGGAGGATGTGGCCAACGTGGTGGTGTTCCTCGCCTCGGAGCGGGCGCGCCACGTCTCGGGGGCCTGCTGGGTTGTGGACGGCGTCCAGTCCCACTCCAACATCTAACGGGGGCTGGCACGAATACTGGAAAGGATTCTCGCGACTACGGTTGCTCGAAGGGACGACTCTTGTTCCTTCGGCCGGGACGCTGGACAGAATTCGTCTCCGGGTGGTGCTGATCTGGTCTCTGTCCTCAGGGCCACCGTAGCGCGCTCCTTTGATGGAGAAGGAGAGGTGACCAAGGCAGGTGGGGAATCCTAAGACCGTCTTGCTGCTGATCCTGGTGGCTCTCTTGAGTATGGGGCTCGAGGCCTGCGCCGGCGGCTCCACACCTCCTGCGGCACCCACCACCACTCCGCCCAAAGGCGGGACGCTGCCGGCCGCTGGGGCCACAACTGCCCCCGGGGGACAGCCGTCAAGGCCCACCCCTACCGGTACCGGCGGCCCAACCGGACAGCTGGTCATCACCGGCCAGGTGCGAGAGGTGGATGCCAGCGCCCGGGTCATCACCCTGGTAGAGCCGGTGCACGGTCTGGAATCCGTAGCACTCACTGATAAGACCCAGGTCGAGGCTGCCGATGGAAGCCCCAGGACCCTCCAGGACGTGAAGCCAGGGGTGGTAATCCAGGCCGGCGGCACGGCCGGGGGCTCCAACTCGGTGCTGGCCAGCAAGGTCCGCATACTCACGGCGCCCAGCCCGATACCGCAGTCGTAGCGAACGGGTCAGGGCGGGGGCGTGATCGGCACCGCCACGGCCTTCCAGGGCAAAGCCCCCGGCTCTACCCTCACCCTGGCTCGCGAGAGCCTGCAGATGTATCATCGGCTGGCCGCTTCGACGATTACAGAGATATCGGAGGTTCGCCGTGCGCATCGTGATCCCCGACGATTTCCCACCGGTTTACCAGGGACACAGGGAGCTGGAGAGACTGGCCCCCTACGGCGAGGTGGCGCTGTTCGGGACCAGGGCAGCGGACCAGGTGGAGCTGATCGATCGTCTCCAGGGGGCTGCCGCCGCGATCAACATCCGGGCCTACTCCCGCTTCGATGCGGAGCTGCTGGCGGCGCTGCCGGAGCTGAGGATCCTCTCGATCCTCGGCACGGGGACCGACAACGTGGATCTGGAGGCGGCCACCCAACGGGGGGTCGTGGTAACCAACACGCCCGGCGCGTCCACGGTCTCGGTTGCGGAGCTCACCTTCGCCCTGATGCTGTCGGCGGCCCGGCACGTGGCGACGGCTGACCGGGCGGTCCGGTCGGGCCAGTGGCGCCACCTGGAGGGGATCGAGCTGCGGGGCAAGACCCTGGGGATCGTCGGGCTGGGCGCCATCGGCCAGGAGGTGGCCTCGATGGCCCGAGCCTTCGGGATGAAGGTGGTGGCCTGGAGCCTGACGCCCGACCCGGAGCGGGCTCGGCGGGTGGGGGCGACCCTGGTGGGACTGGAGGAGCTGTTCGGCAGCGCCGACGTCGTCTCCCTGCACCTTCGGGCATCGTCCAGGACCGTGGGTCTCGTCGGCGCCAGAGAGCTGGCCCTGATGAAGCCGGGGGCGATCCTGGTGAACAGCGCCCGAGGGGCGCTGGTGGACGAGAAGGCGCTGGCCGAGGCGCTGGCCTCGGGACGGCTGGGGGCGGCCGGACTGGATGCCTTCGTGCAGGAGCCGCTCCCTGCCGACAGCCCCCTGGTGGGATTGGAGAACGTCGTGCTGAGCCCCCACACCGGCTGGGTCACCGCCGAGGCCTCGGAGCGGCTCCGGCAGATGCCGGTGGACAACCTGATCGCCTTCTTCGAGGGCCGGCCCTCCAACGTGGTGAACCCGGCGGTGCTGGCGTAGGGGCGCATCGCACCCGCTTGGGCTGCTGTTGATCCAGTGGGGCCACCGGCTGGCAGCCGATCGACAGAGGAGGAGAAGTCCATGCCTTCTGAACAGCCTGCGTCCCTCGAGCTGACCTTTCACCCCGCGACCCCGGAACGATGGCCCGACCTGGAGAGGCTCTTCGGGGAGCGGGGCGCCTGCGCCGGCTGCTGGTGCATGTGGTGGCGGCTGAAGCGCTCCCAGTGGGACGCCCAGCGGGGGGAGGGGAATCGTGCGGCCCTGAAGGCACTGGTGGAATCCGGCGAAGCCCCGGGGATACTGGCCTACGCGGGGGCAGAGCCGGTGGGCTGGTGCTCCGTGGCCCCTCGCGAGGCCTTCCCCACCCTGGAGCGGTCCCGCACCCTCAAGCGGGTCGACCAGGAGCCTGTTTGGTCCATCGTCTGCTTCTTCGTGGCCAAGCCGTTTCGCCGGCAGGGGCTCACGGTGAAGCTGCTGCAGGCCGTCTTGGAGTACGTCCGAGGTCGGGGGGGAAGGATCGTCGAGGGCTATCCCAACAGGCCGTCGAAGGCCGGCGTCGACGCCTGGCTCTACATGGGGCTCGCCTCCGCTTTCCTCAAGGTGGGCTTCGTCGAGGTGGCCCGGCCCTCCACGACCCGCTCCCTCGTGAGGTACACTCTCTAGGCCCACCCAGGGCGGCGTCTCGCCGCCCTGCGGCTCCCCTTCCTCACCAGCGCTCGACCACCAGGACCCGGATGTCGAGGCCTCGATCCCTCGACTCCCACAACCGGGGCAAGCCACCGGCCCGGCCACCCTCAGGGCGCGGGGCGGAATCCCTCTCGATTCTCGTTGACGCGGCTGCAGACCGGCCATGGGGCTACAGAAACCGGCGCAAGCGGTCGATTTTAGTAAGTGTGCATGCGTGCATCCAGCAGCTCTGTCTCGCGACAGCCATCGACCGAAGGAGGGCGCTCCAGGAAGAGTCGCCACCAGGTCGAGCGGGGTAAGGATGAAGAGGTAGCCTCGTGATCTGGCAAGAGAGCCCATACACCGTCCTGGCCGGGGCAGCGGCAGCCCTCTCAGTCGCGGCGGCCCTGTACATTGGCCGGCTTCGGGTGCCGGGGGCCAGGACCATGGTGGTGCTGCTGCTGGCCTGCTCCGAATGGGCCGTGGCCTACGTCCTGGAACTGGGGAGCGACGACCTCGCCAAGACGGTATTCTGGCATCAGGTGATGCTGGGGGGCGTGGTCGCCGTGCCCACGGTGTGGCTGATCTTCACCCTCCGGTACACGGGCAACGACAGGTGGCTCACTCCCCGCAACCTGGCCCTGCTGGCCCTCATGCCTGCGGCTACCGAGTTGATGATCTTCACCAATGGATCCCTGGGGCTGATGTGGAGCTGGGCTGCCCTGGATACCAGCGGCTCCTTCTCCGCCCTGGTGCTCACCTACGCCCCGGGGTTCTGGGCCCACACGGCCTATTCCTACCTGGTGCTGATCGTGGCTGCCTTCGTCCTGGTTCAGACCCTCTTTCGATCTCGCCACCTCTACCGGTGGCAGACGCCCGGCCTGCTGTTCGCTGCCTGCGTCCCGTGGCTGGGGAACGTGATGTTCCTGACGGGCTTCAACCCCTTCCCCGGTGTCGACCTGACCGGCCTCGGCTTCAACCTTACCAGCCTCACCTTTGCCTGGAGCCTCTCCCGACTGCGGTTGGGGGACATCGTGTCGGTGTCCCGGGGGGCCATCATCGAGAATATGGGCGACGGTCTCCTGGTGCTGGACGCCGAGGATAGGGTCCTGGACCTCAACCCGGTGGCCCGGAGGCTGGCGGGTCGGGAGGTGTCCCGCCTGGTGGGGCGACCTGTGGATCGGGTCTGGCCCCAGTGGCCGGTCTGCGACGACAGCCCGGGCGAGGAGCAGGCGGGCAGGGAGATGGTGCTGGAGGGAGACGGAGGGCAGCGCACCTTCGATGTGCGGATCTCCCCGCTGAGGGACTGGCGCGGTCGGCTGGTGAGTAAGGTCGTGGTGCTGCGGGACATCACCGAACGGAAGCGGGCCGAGGAGGCTCTCCAGGAAAGTGAGGCCCGATTCCGCCGGCTGACCGAAAACGCCCAGGACTTCATCTTCCGCTTCGACTACGGGACCGGCCGGTTTGCCTACGTGAGCCCCGCGATCCACGCGCTGACCGGCTACACTCCGGAGGCCCTCTACGCCGATCCCGACCTGCTGCCGGCCATCGTGCACCCGGATGACCGAGGGGCGATGGCCGCGTTGAAACGGGGAGAGATCGGTCCCCAGACCTCGATCCTGCGATGGCGGCACCGGGACGGCCAAGTCCTCTGGACCGAGCAGAGGCTCGTGCCGGTTTTCGACGAGGCCGGGAAGCTGGTGGCGGCTGAGGGGATTGCCCGAGACATAACGGAGCGGAAACAGCTGGAGGAGCAGCTGCTGCGTGCGCACCGGCTGGAGACGGCGGGGCGGATAGCGGGCCAGGTAGCTCACGATTTCAACAACCTGCTGGCACCGTTGGCGGCCTACCCCGAGCTGATCGAGAGGCAGCTGCCCGAGAACCACCCGGCCTCCCAGTATTGCGACGCCATGATGGAGGCGGCGGAGCAGATGGCCGACATCAACGAGGACATGATGGCCCTGGGCAGGAGGGGCCACTTCGACGAGCAGCCGGTGGAGTTGAACCGCATCGCGAGCCAGGCCGTGGAGCAGATGGGCAGCCGGCCCGACGGCCTGGCCGTCAACCTGGAACTGGCTCCCGGTCTGCTCCCCGTGGCCGGCTCCCCGGCCCAACTGCTCCGAGTTGTCTCCAATCTGGTCGCCAACGCCCGTGAGGCGATGCAGGACGCGGGCACCCTGACGGTCAGGACGGAGAACCTGTACGTGGACCGGCCCTTCGGCCACTACAACCGGGTGGAGTTGGGCGAGTACGTGCGGTTGAGCGTCGGCGACACGGGGAGCGGGATAGCACCGGAGATCCGAGACAGGATCTTCGACGCCTTTTTCACCACCAAGAGCAGGGCGAACCGGAGGGGC
>JAJZRD010000088.1 GCA_021845945.1 Chloroflexota bacterium | reverse complement strand
CCGGGGTCCGCTGCCTCCAATGCCGCCACCAGGACGTCCAGGGCAGCTCGACGCCGGCCGCCCGTCCGGCCCGACTTGAGAAGTTCGTCGCTGAACTGATACATCCCACCACCCTCGAAGTGCTGAGTCCTGAGTCCTAAGGGCTGAGCTGCTCCTCGGCAGGACCCAGGACCCAGCACTCAGGACGGACCTTCGCCGTTGTGTCGCAGCATCAGTATAGGGGCGGATGCCGGGGCTCGCAATCGGCCCCGGGGGTGACTGCACCCGGCACCGCGTTGGCATGGACCCCGTTGTCCATTATCACAACGCGCCCCGGCGGGGCTGTGGGCGAGGCCGATACTGGAATCCGAGGCGCAGGGTCTGCCTGCGGGAGGGCGAGGCTCCTGCCGAGCCGCCCGGGCGACGGAAGACGGCTCGCCGGGAGGCTCGCCCTCCCGCAGCTCGCCCTCAGCGAGCCACAGGGCTGGCCGCGGGGGCAGGGGCCACCGGCGAGCCGGCGGGCGCGGGGGTTGGCGCCGGCGTCGCAGTCCGTTGCTGAGACGAAGCCGCAGGAGTTGAGGAAGGAGCTTGGGGCGTGGGCTCCGGCTTCTTGGTTCCGACCATCAGGACATTCCGCGAAGGCTGGTACCTGCTCTTCAAGCGCAGGGTGCGGACGTCGTCTCCCTGGACCACCCTTCGGATGATGCTCACGTCCATCCCATCGGTGGCCCGCTCCACCCACAGCTCTCGCCCCACATCCCAGGTGGGCTCCTCCTGCTGCACCGTCTTCGGATCCGCCTTCACCACGTTGCTGATGACGGGACCCTCTACCTCCACCTTCCAGTTGGGTTTGGTCCCGTAGAGATCGAACTCCAGGATGTTGTCCTCGGTCTTGCTCTGGACCAGGAGGTAGTTCCCGGTGTTGTTGACGAACTTCAGGTCGAGAACGGGATCGTCCACCGTGGCATCCAGGCCGACCATGCCGCGGGGAGGCTGTCCGTAACTGGCTATCCAGTAGAGGTGGGGGTAGCGCTCCTCGATCTGGTATCCAGCCCAGAAGAGCGAGTGCAGAAGAGTCGTCGCCACCTGGCAGATCCCGCCCGCCACGGAGGGCACCGTCTGCATCTCCCCGTTGTTCACGGAGATCCCGAAGCCGATCTGGTATCCGGACTTCAAGGTGGTGGGACCCAACTCCTTGTTGAAGGAGAAGGTGTCGCCGGGCCTCACCACGACACCGTTCAACCTGGAGGCCGCCAGCTTGATGTTGTGCACCTTCTCGGGGACGCCGGCGATGGTCGTCTGGCCAAACTCGATCCGCTCCTTGATCCCCAGGGTGGAGGGATCGATGGAGCCCCCAATCGCCCGGTCAACCTCCCCAGGAAGGGAGACCGTCCGCCGATCGCTGGATATGGCCTCGGTGAGCAGAGAGAGCGCTTTCGCACGGTCGATCTTGCGCCCATCCTGGCCGGGGGTCACGACCTTGAGCTTACCCCCGTTCCAATCCAGGCGAGCATCCTTCTTGGGTTGATCCACCTCGCCGGCGATCCGATCGACCAAGCTCCTCAAGGAGGTGTCCTGCAGCGAGACGGTCGGTGCCGAAGCACCCTCCTTGGGCTCCACCGATATCAGACCCGCTATCTCCTTGGGACTGAGAGCCCAACGCCGCCCCTCGAACTCCACTGCCACAGGGCCGGCGAGCATCCTGGACACCTTTCCCTGGGCTTCCTCCAGGTCCCGTTCGACCCTCTTCGGTCGGGTTTCGGCCACGGGGAGGTCGATGGCCGCGGTTCCGCCCGTCGCTGCCTTCTCCACGGCCGCGGCCGCGCCGACCACGTCCAGCTTTCTCCCGACCACGGCAGGCGAGATCTGGACGCTGAGATCGTCTCCAATCACCAACTGGGCGTCCTTGACCGGACGATCGATCTCCTGCGCCAGCCGAGTGATGTATCCCTGCAGCTTGGTGCGATCGGTCCCGATGCCGGGCGTCTCCACCGAGTATCCTCGGGCCAGCGCGGCTACCTGGGCGGTCAGCCGTTCCCCCCAGCTACCTGTGCGTCCCACCCTGTAGGCGGCGTCGACGGCCGAAGCGGCATCGAAGGTCGCGCCCAGGTCGGCGACGCTGACCTGCCGCTGGGCGTCAGGACCACGCAGCAGCAAGGGGCGGCTTGCTCGCTCCTCGTACAGCGGCCGCAACTCCGCCAGCGCCCTGTCCTTCTGCATGCCTCCCAGATTCACGTCTCCAACCCGCACGCCGGGAAAAACGGAGTTGAAGTAAACCAGCTGATAGCCGCCCACGACGGCCATGAACAGAAGCACGGCAGCGGCAGTCACCACCAGGCCTACGCCCCGCGAAGCAGAACGTTCCCTGCTGCTTTGCCTCGCGAGCCTCCTTTGGCCGGGGTCTGCCCTCCCCGCCTCGGTAACTCTACCCATTGGGAGATCTTCCTCTCACCTCAATGCCCGCTGCAGGACTGAGCCGCCCTGCGCTGAGGACTGGGGGTCTGATTGTCCTAGATGCCGACGTGATCTGTCAACCAAGCGAATAAGGACGCGGGGCCGGGACTCCGGCTACGACAACCTGGTGTGCGTTGGCGGGGACGGGACCGTCAACGAGGTGGTCAACGGTGTGCTATCAGGGGATAGCGCCGGGCCTATGCCAAGAATCGGGATGATTCCCAGCGGAACCGGATCGGACCTGGCCAGGACGGTAGGCATACCTCACCGGATCGAGGAGGCGTGCAGGAGGCTGGGCCAACCACTAGAACAGTGGTATCCGACCTGGGCATGGTATCCTATAAGGGCAGAGAGGATTCCACCGTTACCATGGATGGGTCCACCTTCTCCGGCCGCACGTTGGCGCTGGTGCTCGGCATCGGTCAGTACTTCGGCGGAGGCATGCGCGTCGCCCCCAATGCCCTGTTGGACGACGGCTATTTCGACGTCGTGACTATCGGAGACATCGGTACCCTGGAGCTGCTCTACAACCTTCCGGGCGTCTACAGAGGGACTCATCTGCGGAATCCCAAGGTGAAGTCCGAGAGAGCCAGGACCGTTCGCGTGGAATCGGACGAACGGCTGATGATCCAGGCAGACGGGGACCTATTGGGCGAGGTGCCGGCACAGTTCCAGATCCTCCCCAAGGCCCTCACCTATCTCTACTGAATCTAGAAAGGTGCCCCATGGCCAACGGTAAACTCGCCTTCCGCGCGGGCATGTTGCTGGGTGCCGCCGCAGGTGCCCTTTGGGTAGTCGCCGGCCGTCGGTGGCTGGACAGCGAATACGAGCTGCTGGACTGGAATCGGGTGCAGGAGATTGCCATCCGCACCTGCGGCAAGGCCCCCCTGGAGTCACCGTGGAGTTCCCGAAAGCTGCGAGCTACCTACGAAGAGATGGTTAGGCAGCTGGAGGGGCCTATCTCCGACTACACCAGGACCAGCCTGCCCTCCACCGGGGCCTCCGTGTCGGTCATGGGACGCAGAGAGTGGATCGAGGCCAACGTCGCCGGCTTCCGCTACCTCTTCGAGCCGGTGGAGGAGATGTATCGAGAGATAGGGCGGCAGACTACGGTGGTCGTCCCCGGCATCGCGCAACTGAGCCAGCTCGCCGTGAGCAGCCAGATCGGGCTGCTTCTGGGGTACCTGTCGCGGCGAGTCCTGGGGCAATACGACATGAGCCTCCTGGGCCGAGAGCCGCTGTCGGGCTCCGGTGGAAAGCTGTACTTCGTTCAGCAGAACATCGAGGGCATCGAGTCCCAGTTGCGCCTGCCCACCGAGGAGTTCCGGTCCTGGATCGTCCTCCACGAGTCGACCCACGCCCACGAGTTCGAGGTCTTCCCCTGGCTGCGGGACTACATGAACCACATCCTTCGAGCCTACCTGGACTGCGTACTGCAGGAGGTCCGTGCGTCCTCCGGCGGCATGGGGGCCGCACCCGCCGTGGTGGCCCGAATGATCGACAACCTGAGGTCTGGGAGAAGCATCCTGGAGTCGGTGATGAGCCCGCGGCAGCAACGATACATGGGACAGCTTCAAGCCCTCATGTGCCTGCTGGAGGGCTACAGCAACCACGTGATGAACGAAGTGGGCAAGGACATCATGCCTCACTTCGACAGGATAAGGCAGCGTGTGGAATCCAGGTCGAAGGAGAGAAGTCAAACGGAGGAGCTCTTCCTCAAGCTCACCGGGCTGTCCATGAAGATGGACCAGTACCGGCTGGGAGAGCTCTTCGTCGACCACGTGGTCGAGGCCAGGGGGATCGAGTTCGTCAACCGGGCCTACGAGGGTCCCGAGAACCTGCCCACCATGGACGAGGTGCTGCATCCGGAACGCTGGATCACGCGAATGGAGAGCGCCGCCTAGAGAGGCTTCCGGCCATGAACGTGATGAGATATACGGTGATAGATGGCCGCGGTGCATCCACTTCTCACGGCCCGCCCCTGAACCCTACGGCAAGGGGCCGGCGTGGGGTCGCAAGTGGTTGGCGATCCCACCAGCGATGCCCCTGGCCACCGCCTCCCGAACGTCCTCGTTGGACAGCAGGAAGGCTTCGTGGGGATTCGTGAGGAACATGCTCTCCACCAGGACGCTGGGCGCCGGGCCTCTCAGGCTGAAGAAGTGGCCGTAGGGCTTGCCGGCCAACAGGTCTTCTTTCACCCCCCGGTCCGGCAGATCGTAGCCCGCCGCGGCCACCTCACCCAGCAGCCGATCCTGGATGGCCGTTGCCAGCAACCGGCTCTCCTCACCATGGTTGTCGACGTTGTAGTAGCACTCGGCTCCTCGCACTCGAGGGTTACCCAGGCCGTTGAAATGGATGGACACGTAGACCCGGCTCCTGCCCACTGCCGCTACCCGGGCCTCCTGCTCCAGCCGGATCCTTTCCGTTGGGTCCGGATCCCGCAAACCGGTCAGCGGCAGGTCGTCCTGCCGGCTGACCGCCACCGTGAGCCCCTCTTCTTCCAGTAGCTGCTTCACTCTCGTCGCCACGGCCAGGGTCAACTCGTACTCCTTCAGGCCACCGCCCGCGGCGCCGACGTCGATCTTGCCGTGGCCGGGGTCCAGTCCCACGTCGGCGGCAAAGGGCTCCACGGCCCCCATGGGCTCCTCCTCGCCGGCATAGACCGGGAGCGCAGAGAGCAGCAGGGCCAGGGCTCCAATCAGCATGGTAGCCTTGATCATGGCACCTCCAGACAACATCATAATTCAGTTGGAGCCCCGTGAAAAGGGCAGCGGGCATGGGCCGCAACGCAGGCTGGATCGCCGGAGACTAGCTACAACTACCTTATGCTATAATTGCCTGGAGCTTAGTGTTAGTCGCACTGGCAGGAGGTGATAAGGTGCCAAGGAACATCGAGTGGCTCGGGCACGACGTCTTCAAGATCTCCGACGGTCCGACGGTGATCTACACGGATCCCTTTCGCCTGCAAGAGGGTGCCGACAAGGCCGACGTCATCCTGATCACCCACGATCACTACGATCACTGCTCGCCGGATGACGTGGCCAAGATCCAGAAGCCGGACACCGTGATCGTCGCTCCCCACTCCTCGGCCCAGAAGCTGAAGGGAAAGGTCGAGGTGGTGACGCCCGGCAGCAGGCTGGAGGTCAAGGGGATACCGATCGAGGTAACCTGGGCCTACAACACCAACAAGTTCCGGAGCCCGGGCCAGCCCTTCCATCCCAAGTCGGCCGACTTCGTGGGCTACATCTTCGCGGCCAATGGCGAACGCTTCTACCTGGCGGGAGACACCGACCTCATCCCGGAGATGAATGGCATCGAAGTCGACGTTGCCATGATCCCGGTCAGCGGAACCTACGTGATGACCCCGGAGGAGGCCATCGAGGCAGCCAACGTCATCAAGGCGAGGCTCTTCGTGCCGATGCACTACAACGCCATAGTTGGAACCAACGACGACGCCAAGAAGTTTGCATCCGGGGTCAGGAACGCCCAGGTGGAGATCCTGCCTCAGTCGTGACTCGATTCGTAGGGGCGCACGGTTGTGCGCCCCTACCCCTCGTCCCGCTACAATCTGAACCCTGCCGGCTCTCTTGGTGGTTCAGCCGTCTCCAACAGCGCATCCACCGCCTCGAAGATCCTCTTGGTTGCGGCTACCACCGCATCCACGTCCCGGGATTCGTCGGGGCTGTGGGCTATATATGCCACCACGATCTCCTTGGCGATGTCCAGCTTCTTATCGTTGGTCGCCTTCATTCCTTACCTCACATCAGCTGAGGGTCTAGTGGTTGAAGATTGTATCACATACCTTTGCCCCTATTGGCACGCCCTTTGCCCCCTCCTGTCCGACCCACGCCTATCACAGTGCGAGTCTCAGAAGCACTTCGAGGCACCAGGGTTAGAAGGGAGACACAGCGCTATGACCGACAACCCCGACGAGGTTGAGGAAGAAAGCCGGGAGGAGCTGCTCCACAACATACCCGAGCTACTCCCCGTTCTCCCCCTCCGTGGCACCGTGGCCTACCCCTTTGCTGCCATCCCGCTGCAGATCGGGCAGGAGCGGTCGGTGCGGCTCATGGAAGCGGTGGCAAAAGGAAATCGGCTCGTGGCGCTGGTGGCCCAACGGCGTGCTGAGGTGGAAGGGGCTGGCCCTCCGGACCTGTACGGCATGGGCACCGTGGCCCGGGTTCTCCAACTGGTGAAGCAGCCCCAGGGAGGGTTGACTGTGGCCATCCAGGGGCTGGAACGGGTCAAGATCCTGGAGTACATCGGGGAGCAGCCCTACCTGGTGGCGAAGACCGAGCTGAGGCCGGAGGTGGAAGAGCGCACGCCGGAGGTGGAGGCGCTGCGCCGCAACCTGCTGACGCTCTTTCAAAGGGTGGTTGAGCTCTCCAACTACCTGCCCAACGAGCTGAGTGCTGCGGCCGCCAACATCACCGACCCCCGAGAGTTCGCCTACCTGGTAGCTTCCAGCGTCCGGGGGGAGGTGGCATTCAAGCAGACCCTCCTGGAGGTGGACTCGATCCGCGAGAAGCTGCAGATGCTCACCGACCACCTGCAGCGCGAGGTCGAGGTCATGGAGATCAGCGAGAGCATCCGCGCCCGGGCTCAAGAGAGGATCAGCAAGAGCCAGCGTGAGTACATCCTTCGGGAGCAGCTTCGGGCGATCCAGCGAGAGCTGGGCGAGGAAGAAGTGCAAAGCCGGGAGGTCACCGAGATCCGGCAGCGGATCCAGGAGGCACATCTGCCGCCGGAGGCCCGCCAGGAAGCGGATCGGGAGCTGGCCCGCCTTGCTCAGCTGCCCGCGGTGTCGCCGGAGCACGGGATCATCCTCACCTACCTGGACTGGTTGGCCGGCCTACCCTGGAGCAAGACCACCGGCGGCAAGATAGACGTGCAGCACGCCCACCAGGTGCTGGACGAGGACCACTACGACCTGGAACAGATCAAGGAGCGCATCCTGGAGTACCTTGCGGTGCGCAAGCTGAAGGAGGAGCGGACCGGCAAGGAGCCCGGAGAGGAGGGGACCATGCGAGAGCCGATCCTCTGCTTGGTCGGGCCCCCGGGTGTGGGGAAGACCTCCCTGGGCCAGTCCATCGCCAGAGCCATGGGGCGCAAGTTCATCCGCATCTCCCTGGGAGGGGTCCGGGACGAGGCCGAGATCCGAGGACACCGGCGCACATACGTGGGGGCCCTGCCGGGCCGGATCATCCAGGCGATCCGTCGGGTCGGCACGGCCGACCCCGTCTTCATGCTGGACGAGGTCGATAAGCTGGCCGTGGGATACCAGGGCGACCCGGCGGCAGCCCTCCTGGAGGTGTTGGACCCCGCCCAGAACAACACCTTCACCGACAGCTACCTGGGAGTGCCCTTCGACCTCTCCCGGGTGATGTTCGTCACTACCGCCAACAACCTCGACACCATCCCCAGTCCGCTGCTGGATAGGATGGAGGTGCTGGAGCTGGCGGGGTACACGGAGGAGGAGAAGCTGCGCATAGCCCGGCGCTACCTGGTGCCGAAGCAGCTGCGAGCCCATGGTCTGGCTCCCAACGAGGTGACCTTCGACGACGGGGCGCTGCGGGCCATCATCCAGGAGTACACCCGAGAGGCCGGCGTTCGCAGCCTGGAGCGGCAGGTCGCCAACGTCTGCCGCAAGACGGCCCGGCAGTTGGCTGAGGGAGCCGAAGGTCCCATCGGCATCAACGCCCCCTCGGTCCACGACTACCTGGGAAGGCCGCGCTTCTACGCCGAGGTAGCCGAGCGCACGGACCGTCCCGGGGTGGCCACGGGTCTCGCCTGGACCCCCACGGGGGGCGACATCATCTTCGTCGAGGCCACCATGATGCAGGGTCGCAACAACCGGCTGATCCTGACCGGAATGCTGGGCGACGTGATGCGCGAGTCCGCCCAGACGGCCCTCTCCTACGTCCGCTCCAACGCCACCCGCCTCGGCATCGACCCGGTCATCTTCGAGGATAAGGACCTCCACATCCACGTCCCCGCCGGAGCCATCCCCAAGGACGGGCCCTCGGCGGGCGTGACCATGGCGACGGCCCTGGCATCCCTGGTGACCGGCCGGGTGGTGCGCCACGACGTGGCGATGACCGGCGAGGTCACCCTGCGCGGAAAGGTGCTGCCCGTAGGGGGGATCAAAGAGAAGGTGCTGGCAGCCCATCGAGCGGGGCTGCGCACGGTGATCCTGCCGAAACGGAACGAGGGCGATCTGGAGGAAGTGCCCGAAGAGCTCCGGAAGGAGATGCGCTTCGTCTTGGTGGACACCGTGGACCATCTGCTCAAGGAGTCGCTGACGTCTCCATTGGCGGAGGTCAACCCGGAGCGGCTGGCAGCGTAGAACGGGGAAACGTAGGGCCGGACGCTCTGCCCTGCCGCCCGTTCAAACGTTGCGCGAGGCGGCGGGGCACCGGCCCCGCCCCACGTTATCCGGATGCGATTCCTACTCTCGGGTTTGAGGGTCCAGCGCATCCCTCAGCCCGTCGCCCAGCAGGTTGAAGCCGAGCACGGTCAGCATGATGGCCCCGCCGGGGAAGAACAGGGCCCACGGGGCGTTGACCAGGTAGCTGTAGCTGTCGGCCAGCATGGCACCCCACTCCGGCTCGGGAGGCTGAGCGCCCAGCCCCAGGAACCCCAGGGCGGCGGCGGAGATCACGGCCGTGGCGAAGCCCAGGGTCGCCTGGACGATGATGGGCGACAGGCTGTTGGGCAGGACGTGGCGCATCACGATGCGAACGCCGCCGGCGCCGAGGGCACGGGCGGCCAGAATGTACTCCCGCTCTTTGACCGATACGACGGTCCCCCTGGCGATGCGGGCGTAGACGGGAATCGCGACGACGCCCACGGCGATCATGGTGTTGAACAGCCCGGGGCCGCGGGCCGCGACGATGGCGATGGCCAGCAATACGGTTGGGAAGGCCAGCATGATGTCCATCGCCCGCATCGTGACGGTATCGACCCACCCGGCCGCGTAGCCGGCCAACAGCCCCAGCAGCGTACCGATGGTGAGCCCCAGGAGGACGGACACTATCCCCACCTGGAGCGAGATGCGGGCCCCGAAAGCGACACGGCTCAGCACGTCCCGGCCCAGGTGGTCCGTGCCGAAGAGATGCTGCGTGGAGGGGGACTTCAGCCGCATGACCAGCGTCTGGTCCAGCGGGTTGTAGGGCGCGGCTATGGGCGCCAGCAGGGCGACCACGATGAAGAAGCCGACGACGCCAAGCCCGACCCGCGCCAGGTTGCTCGACCGAAGCCGCCGCCAGACGTCGGCCAGATAGGTAAGCCGCGGGCGAGACGGTGCCTCTTCCACGGCGATGGCTCTAGTGATGTCCACGACTGCTCCTTAAGGTGGTCTGGGGGATCACCACAGGCGAACCCGGGGGTCGAGCACCGCGTACAGCAGGTCCACCGCGAGGTTGACTATCACGAACAGTCCGGCGATGACCATCAGCATCGATTGGATGACTGGGTAATCGCGCCATTGGATGGAGTCGAAGATCCAGCGGCCGATGCCCGGCCAGGAGAAGATCGACTCGGTGAGAACGGACCCGCTGAGCAGTAGACCGATCTGGAGGCCGACCACGGTGACGACCGGCAGGGCGGCGTTCTTGAGGACGTGGCGTCTGCTGACGACGCTCTCGTGCAACCCCTTCGATCGAGCCGTCCGCACGTAGTCCTGTCCCAGCGCTTCGAGGAAGCTGGATCGGGTCATCCTGGCGATAATCGCCATAGGTATGGTGGAGAGGGTCAGCGCCGGCAGCACCAGGTGCCACAGGGCATTGGTGAGGGCAGGCAGGTTGCCGGCGATGATGGCGTCCAGGACGAAGTAGTTGGTGACCGAACGGAATTGAACGTCCAGATCCAGCCGGCCGCCGGGCGGAAACCAGTGAAGCTGGATGGCCAGGAACCAGATCAACATCAACCCCAGCCAATAGACCGGCATCGAGATCCCCACCAGGGCGCCGCCGGTGCTGAGCAGATCGAAAATGGAGTTGCGACGCATCGCGGCCAGCATCCCGGCCGGGACTCCCACCAGCACCGCGATCAGCATCGCCGTCACCGCCAGCTCCACCGTAGCAGGGAAGCGAGAGGCAAACTCCTCGGAGACAGGGTTGTTGGTATGTACCGACTGGCCCAGATCCCCAACCAGAAGCCGGCCGAGGAAGCGCCCGTACTGAACGGGAAGGGAATCGTTCAGCCCCATCACCTGGCGCACGCGGGCGACGTTTTCCGCCGTAGCCCGCTCCCCCAGCATGGCTTGAGCCGGATCGCCCGGGATCAGGTGGACAAAGAGGAACGCGATTACGGACACGCCGAGAAGCACGACGATCAGAGCGAGGAACCGCCTGAGGATGTAGCTACCCATCGGACTCCTTCACTGGGAGGGTGGGACCCAGAGGCCAGGGGGTCCAGCCCGCGGCTCGACCCCCTGACCCCAAGTGCCGGGATGCAGTAGCGGGTTACTTGAACGAGACGGTGTTGAAGTACTCGGCCGACGTTGGGTGGGGGAGATACCCCTGTACGTTCTTCCTGAAGACGAGCGGCGGGGTCGTGTGGACGACCGGCAGCCGCGGCATCTCCTCGTTCATGATCACCGCAACGTCCTTGTAGATCTTCTCTCGCTCCGATTTGTCGTTCAGGGTCTGAGCCTTCGCCAGCATGGAGCGGACCTGGGGGTTGTCCCAGCTATTCTCGTCGTCCAGGGTGCCAAACAGGTAGTTCAGGAAGTTGTCCGGGTCTCCGTTGTCGCCGGTCCAGCCCAGCATCCACGAGGGGAACTTGCCCTTCCTGCGATCGACGGTGTACAGGGACCAGTCCTCGGTCTTCAGATCGGCCTTGATGCCAACCTTCGCCAGATCGGCCGCGTACGCCTCGGCGATCGGCTTCGGATCCGGGTAGTAGGGCCGGCTGACCGGCATGTACCAGAGCTCCATGGTGAAACCGTTGGGATAGCCGGCCTGCTTCAGCAGAGCCTTGGCCTTCTCAGGATCGTAGGGGTAAGGCTTGACGTCCGGATTGTTGCCCCACACCATGGCTGGGATGAACTGCGCGGCCAGCGTGCCCACACCACCGTACAGGGCATCGATGATGGCCTGCCGGTTGATGGCGTAGGCGATGGCCTGCCGCACTTCCTTCTTCGCCAGGTACTCGTTCTTGAAGTTGAAAGCCAGGTACCCGACGTTCATCGAAGGCCGCATCAGTACCTGCAGGTTGGGGTCGCTCTGCGCGGCCTTGATGTCGTCGGGGTTGATCCCCTCCATGCCGTGGATGGTTCCGGCCTTCAGCTCCATGAAGCGGGCGGTGTTGTCCTTGATCACCCGCCAGACCACCCGGTCGAGCTTCGGCTTCTCGCCCCAGTAGTCCTTGTTCGCCTCGACGGTGATGTGATCCCCAGGGACCCACTCGACGAACTTGAAGGCGCCCGTCCCCACCGGGTTCTTGAAGTAGTTCTCCACATCCTTCTTGACGGCGGTCGGGCTGGCGATGGCGAAGCACCACATGGCGACGTTGTTGAGGAAGGGCGCCATGGGCTGCTTCAGCGTGAACTGCACCGTGCTGGGATCGACAGCCTTCACCTCGGCGACGACGTTCTTGGAGTCGGTCTTCTCGTCGTTCTTGAAGCCACCGAACATGGCACCCCAATAGGTGAAGTCCCCTCCTTTGTGGTAGGAGTCCTTGGCGTCCATCCACCGGTTGAAGTTGAAGGCGACGGCCTCGGCATCAAAGGGAGTGCCGTCGTGGAACTTCACGCCCTGCCGCAGTTTGAAGGTCCAGACCTTCCCATCGTCGGAAACCTTCCAGCTCTCGGCCAGCGCCGGCTTGACGTTTGTGGTCTGTCCGTCGAACATCACCAGGGTGTCGTAGACCTGGGAGGTCACCCGCTGCGACTCACCGTCGGTGACGACGGAAGGGTCCAGCTTGATCGTGTCCCCACTGCGACCAAAGACGAAGCTGTTGGCAGGAGCAGCAGCCGGTTTGGCTGCCGGCTGGGCTGCCGCTGCCGGTGCAGCCGAAGTCGCAGCAGGCGCAGCCTGGCCGGCCGGCGCCGCCGTTGGAGCCGGGCTAGAGCTGCCTGGGGCACCGCAGGCCGAGAGGGACGTGCCTAGGATCAGCGCCACAGAGACCAGGACCAGGACGCGCAACGGGGTGGAACGTGGCATCGCGACCTCCTTTGGAGCTTCTTTCCGAAGGGTTCGTCGGCGGGGTTGATTCCAGTCGTTGAAGCACATCATATCCTAGTGGCCGGCTGTGTCAACATGTAGGTTGAACATGTGAAACCCCAATTTGTGACTTTTGTCACATGCCGCACGACCCGATCCCGGTACACTTCCCTGACGCCCTCGCAAGGCAGCGAAAACGTCGACGAAAGGACACGAGGTAATGGCCGTCAACGGAAAACAGGAGATGCACTGCTACCAGTGCTCGCAGGTGGCAGGCGGCACTGCGTGCACCGCAGTGGGGACCTGCGGCAAGGATGCCACCGTCGCCCGTCTGCAGGATAACCTGCTGTTCGCCCTCAAGGGGATCTCTGCCTACCACTATCACGCCAGGGAGCTGGGGCGCTCCGACGCCACAATCGACGCATTCCTGGAGCGGTCCCTCTACTCCACTCTCACCAACGTCAACTTCGACCCCCAGGAGTTCGTCCGCCTGGCGCTGGAAGCCGGGGAGATGAACGTGCGAGCCATGAGGCTCCTCAAGGAAGCCCACGTCCAGAGCTACGGGGAGCCGGTGCCTACGGCGGTACAGACCGGAACGGTGAAGGGGCGCGGCATCGTGGCCACGGGCCACAGCCTCAAGGCACTATCGGCCCTGCTGGAGCAGACCGCGGGGACCGGCATCAACGTCTACACACACTCGGAGCTTCTTCCCGCCCACGCTTACCCGGGGTTGAAGAAGCACGAGCACCTGGTGGGCAACCTGGGCAGGGCCTGGTTCGATCAGAAGCAGCTCTTTGCCGACTACCCGATGGCGATCCTGGGGACCTCCAACTGCGTGTTGCTGCCCAGGGAGGAGTACGCCGACCGGATCTTCACCACCGGTGCGACCCGGCTGCCGGGGGTGCAGCACGTCTCGGGTTTCGATTACTCGCCG
>JAJZRD010000087.1 GCA_021845945.1 Chloroflexota bacterium | reverse complement strand
GTAGCCGCTGCCGGTCGGCGACCGTTACGGCGCTGGAGAGCGGACGAGCGGCTCCACTTTCATGGGGCAGTGGCGCAGCGGGAGCGCGCTTCCTTGGCATGGAAGAGGTCAGGGGTTCAATTCCCCTCTGCTCCACCAATTAAGGAACCCTCGTCAAGCAGGGTGGTACCGCGGAACGGCCTTTCGTCCCTGGTGGTTGGGCGAAAGGCTTTCGCGCTATTTGGGGCTGTCGCACCCGCGAGGGTGTGGGAATAGCCCTCACCGCGACCCTCTCCCCCTGGGAGAGGGAAGTGCAGACGAGGCAACGGAGGTGGGCGGATGGCTAAGCAGGTGGAGAGGTTCAACCCCAGCGAAATCGAGGCCAGGTGGCAGGCTAAGTGGAAGGAGATGGGGATCTACCGCGTCCGCGAGGATCCCTCCAAGCCGAAGCACTATGCCCTGGTCATGTTCCCCTACACCTCCGGCGACCTGCACGTCGGCCACTGGTACAACTTCGCCCCCGCCGACACCCACGCCCGCTACAAGCGGATGCAGGGGTACAACGTCTTCGAGCCCATAGGCTTCGACGCCTTCGGACTGCCGGCCGAGGAGGCCGCCATCAAGAATGGCATCAACCCGGCCGACTGGACCGAGCGCAACATCGAGAACATGACCCGCCAGCTGAAGACCATCGGCAACATGTACGACTGGAGCCACACCCTGGCATCCTGTCGCCCCGAATACTACCGATGGAACCAGTGGTTCTTCCTGCAGTTCTACAAGCGGGGTCTGGCCTACCGGGCCAAGGCGCCTGCCAACTGGTGCCCTCACTGCGAGACGGTCCTGGCCAACGAGCAGGTGGAGGACGGCCGCTGCTGGCGATGCGAGACCATCGTGGCGCGGCGCGATCTGGAGCAGTGGTTCTTCAAGATTACCGCCTACGCCGACGAGCTGCTGAACTTCGATGAGATCGAGTGGCCCGAGCGGGTCGTGACCATGCAGCGCAACTGGATCGGCCGCAGCGAGGGCGTTCAGTTCGTCATGCAGGTGGCCGGTTCCGCCGAGTCCTTCGAGGTCTTCACCACCCGACCCGACACCATCTACGGCATCACCTACGCCGTCCTGGCCCCGGAGCATCCCCTGGTAGAGAAGCTGACCACCCCCGACCGGCGCCAGGAGGTCACGGCCTACGTGGAGCAGGCCCGCCGCCAGAGCGAGATCGAGCGGCTCTCCACCGAGAAGGAGAAGTCCGGCGTCTTCATCGGCGCCTACGCCGTCAACCCGGTGAACGGACAGCGGGTGCCCATCTGGATCGCCGACTACGTCCTGGGCACCTACGGTACCGGCGCCATCATGGCGGTGCCGGCCCACGACGAGCGGGACTTCGAGTTCGCCAAGCGGTTTGGCCTGGAGATCCGAGAGGTGATCAGCCCCACCGGGCGGCCCTCCGGCGAGCTGGAGCAGGCCTACACCGAGCCGGGGATCATGATCGACTCCGGCCCCTTCGACGGCACACCTTCGGTGGCGGGCAAGACCAGGGTGGCCGAGTACCTGGAGTCCAAGGGGATCGGCCGGCGGACGGTGAACTACCGGATCCGCGACTGGCTGGTCTCCCGCCAGCGCTACTGGGGCACCCCCATCCCGATGCTCTACTGCGACCACTGCGGCATCGTCCCGGTGCCCGAGGAGGACCTGCCCATCGAGCTGCCGCGATACGAGGGGCTGGAGTTCAAGGCCCGGGTGAACCCGCTGAAGTACGACGAGAACTTCCTGAACACCACCTGCCCCCAGTGCGGCGGTCCGGCGAAGCGCGAGACCGATACCATGGACACCTTCGTGGACTCCTCCTGGTACTTCCTGCGCTACACCGACCCGCACTATCGGGAAGGCCCCTTCGATCCGCAGAAGTCCCGCTACTGGATGCCGGTGGACCAGTACATGGGCGGCGTGGAGCACGCCGTGATGCACCTGCTCTACTCCCGCTTCTTCCAGAGGGTGCTGCGGGACATGGGGCTGGCGGAAACGGGGGAGCCCTTCCAGCGGCTGTTCAACCAGGGGATCATCCTGGGGCCCGACGGCTACCGGATGAGCAAGTCCCGGGGCAACGTGGTGAACCCCGACGAGTACGTGAAGCAGATGGGCGCCGACACCGTCCGCTGCTACCTGATGTTCATCGGGCCGTGGGACTCGGGAGGACCCTGGAGCGCCAGCGGCATCAGCGGCGTCTTCAAGTTCCTGAACAGGGTCTGGGCTCTGGCGCTGCAGGAGGCCCTCAGCCGGGGTGCCGGCAACGGCACGGCCGAGGCCGACAAGAAGCTGACCCGGGCCATGCACAAGACCATCAAGACCGTCACCGACGACCTGGAGAAGTTCCGCTACAACACCATGCTGGCCCGAATGATGGAGTACGTCAACACCATGAACGCGGCCTACGGCTCCGTCTCGGCGCCGGTGTGGAGGGATGCGGTACGGACCCTGAACCTGCTTCTGGCTCCCAGCGCCCCCCACCTGGCCGAGGAGCTGTGGCACCGCACCGGCCACAGGGAGAGCGTCCACCTGCAGGACTGGCCGAAGTGGGAGGAGGCCCTGACCATCGAGGAGATGGTGACCCTGGTGGTGCAGGTGAACGGCAAGGTCCGCGACAAGCTGGAGATCCCGATCGGCACCCCCAAGGAGGAGGTCCAGCGGCTGGTGCTGGACAGGGAGAAGATCCGGGCCTACCTGGACGGCCACCAGGTGAAGGACGTGATCTACGTGCCCAACCGATTGGTCAACGTGGTGGTGATGTAGCTATGCCAGGGGCGACCAAGACGGCCGCCCCCTCTTGCTTACCACCCTATGGCGTAGTTCTCCCGCCGGCTGTCGGCGCCACCCACCATCAGAGCCGTCTTCGGGTCGTAGCTGATCGCGCTCACCCCTCCTGCCTGCCATTGCCAGGCGAGCCACGGCTCCACCTTGTGACCCAGCTGCTCCAGCCGTCCCATGGTCTCCTCCGGAATCCGCGCCTCCAGGCGCAGAACGCCGGGAAGGTAGCTGTGGGGCTCGAAAGAGCCGGGATGGCTGAAGGTGGCGAAGCGGGGCTCCTCCACCGCCTGCTGGGGATCCATCCCAAACTCCAGGACGTTCAGCAGCACCTGCGCCATGGCCTGCACCTGCACGTCCGAGCCCGGCGAGCCCAGGGCCAGCACCGGCTTGCCATCTTTGAACACCATGGCGGGGTTCGGGGTGATCACGGGACGCTGGCCAGGCCGCACTCGGTTGGGATGATCGGGGTCCACGAAGGCCTGAATGCCTCGGTTGGAGACGACCAGGCCGGTGCCTGGGACGATGGGCGAGCTCATGAAGGGATCGCTGAAGGTGGCACCGAAGAAGTTGCCCCAGCGATCCACCACACACAGGTAGCTGGTGTCCAACTGCTCCCGGGGACTCCGCCGTGTGGCGCCGGGCGCCTCAGGGGCTTCTCCCCGAACCGCCGCCCCGCTCCACGGGTCCCCCGCCGGGGGCATCTCCGGCCAGGCCCTGCCCCCATCGATCAGCTTTCGACGCGCGCGGGCATACTCCTTGGAGAGCAGGCCCTCGGCCGGCACCTCCACCATCCTTGGATCGCCGTAGTAGGCGTGGCGGTCGGCGAAGGCCATCTTGAGGGCCTCGGTCACCAGGTGGACGTACTCCGGCGAGTTGTGGCCGAGGGCGCTGAGGTCGTACTCCTCCAACAGGTTCAGCAGCTGGATCAGCATCGGGCCCTTCGACCAGAAGGAGCAGGTCCTGATCTCGTAGCCCCTCCAGCTTCCCACCATCGGCGGATCGACGGCCGCCCTGTAGTCGGCCATGTCCCCCTTGCGCAGGAAACCGCCGTTTTCGCTGTAGAAGCGATCGATCCGATCGGCGATCTCGCCCCGGTAGAAGAGGTCTCTGGCCGCCTGGATCCCCCTCGAGCGATCCCCCGAGCCCGCGCCGGCCTCGGCCCCTGCCATCAGTTGCAGGGTGCGCCCCAGCTCCGGCTGCCGGAAGATCTCCCCCGGCTTTGGCTGCCTTCCTCCGGGCCACAGAACCTCCCGAGTAGAGGGGAACTTGTCCATGACGTCCTGGTGCGCCATCTGCTGCTCGTAGCGGAAGGGAAACATGGGGAAGCCCTCTTCGGCCAGCTCCGTGGCCCGACGAACGGCCCGGCCGAAGCTCCAAGTGCCGAAGCGCTCGATGGCAGTGAGGTAGCCGTCGGGGCCCCCGGGGACGACCCCGTTGCGCACGTCGCCAGGGATGTGGCCGCCACATGCATCGCGGAAGTACTCCAGGCTGGCCAGCGCGGGCCAGTGGCCCACGCCGGCTATGGTGAAGGACTGGTCCAGGTCGGATCGGTAGATCTGGATCGCCGCAACCCCACCGAAGCTGACGAAATCGCTCTGGAGGACGCAACCGGCCACGGCCGCCGCCACGCCGGCGTCTATCGCGTTGCCGCCCTCCTCCAGTACCTGCACGCCGGCGAGGCTTGAGAGGTAGTGCCCAGAGGACACCATACCGTGGGTGCCCATGACGGCCGGGCGGAAGGAGTTCTTGCCCCCGAGCCCCAGTTCCGAGTGGTTCAGGCTCCACGCCTTTGGCTTTTCCATCCCTTGCCCCCTGCTCTCACTATTGCCATCACCACAGCTCCCTACGGTTTGGTGGGGATATCAACACGAAGCGTCCTGGGGTAGACAGCCGGATTGGCAGCAGCTAGAATACTGGCCCAAACCATCCCTTAGCAAGTAGCGGGTTTGCCCAGAACCCGCCGCGGAAGACCAGCCTTTCCAGTTCTCATCTCCCAAGGCACGTCGGTGCCAAGTACCGTCCCTTGCTGCTGCCCTCACCAAGGCGCGCTAACCCAGCTACAGGCGGAGGTTCACCATGGACGACCCCATCAGGCGCGCCCGGCTCGCCCGCTTCCAGAAGTCCCTCTCCGAACGGGCACTGGGGGCCGCGCTGATCTGGCTGCCGGCGCACCAGCACTACCTGAGCGGCTTCCTCGCCCACATATATTCGCGCCCGATCTTGACCTTCGTCACCCCCTCTAGCAGCACCCTGGTGGTCCCGGGGCTGGAGGAGAAGCACGCCCGATCCAAAGCCGTGGTGGATCAAGTGGTGGCTTACCAGGAACTTCCGGGGGCAACCCGGGCCAGTGGGGGAGCGCAGGCCGGGGCTGCGGCAATGCTGGAGGATCTTCTGGCCGGCCTGCCGCGAGGAGCCGCCGTGGGCATCGAGGCCAGCATCCTCCCCTGGCAGTGGGCCGAGACGATCGCCGCTCGGGGGCTACGCCTCGGGGACGTCGACCCCCTCATCCATGGAATGAGGGAAATCAAGGACGAGGAGGAGCAGCGGCTGATGCGCATCGCGGGGAAGCTGGCGAGCATCGCCGCCCGCGACACCGTCGCTGCATTCCGCCCTGGGATCACGGAACCTCTGGCCGAACTGGAGGGCAATCGCTCTGCCCTTCTGGCGGCGGCGGAGGAACTTCCCGACGCTACCATAGACCTAGTGAAGATCCTCACCGCCTCCGGCGTGGAGAAGGCCACCCTCCCCCACGCCGTCACCAGCAACCGAACCATCACCAACCCCGACCTCGGCATCCATCGGCGGTTGATCAGAGTAGATGGCTACACGGCGGAGTGCGAACGTACCTTCTTCGTGGGGACCCCCTCGGCGGAATTGACGCGGATGTTCCAGGTGATGTGCGAGGCCCAGCAGGCCGCCATCGAGGCACTGCGGGCCGGCGTTCTCGCCCGGGAAGTCGATCGCGCGGCCCGAGACGTCATCTCCCGGGCCGGTTACGGTCCATACTTCGTCCATCGGACCGGCCACAGCATCGGCATGGAACCCCACGAGATGCCCGACATGCGCCACGACAGCGACCGCACCCTGGAAAGCGGAATGGCGGTCACCGTGGAGCCAGGCATCTACGTCCCCGGCGCCGGCGGCGTTCGCCACTCGGATACCTTCATACTCACCCCCACAGGGGCCGAATGCATCACCTTTGGAGCTAAGCAGCTGGAGAGCTGCATCGTCTGGAAGTCGTAGCCGGAACGCGGAAAGGAGAACGAGGTGCGCAGAACCCTTGTCCTGGTCGGATTGGCACTCATCCTCAGTATCGTCGCAGGTTGTCAGCAATCCCAGTCGGGTACCACTTCCTCTGGAGCCCAGGGCGGCGCCGCCACCAAAGTCGTGGTGGGGCTCAACGCGGACATCCGCAACTTCGATCCCGTCAACACCCTGGACAACACCACGGACCGGGTGGATACCCACGTCTACGACCACCTGTTCACCCGCGACCACGATATGAAGGTGGTACCCCAGCTAGCCGAGTCGGCTAAGAGCCTGGACGATCTCAACTGGGAGATCAAGCTGCGCAAGGGCGTCAAGTTCAGCAACGGAGAGCCTTTCAACGCCGAGTCGGTGAAGGCCACCCTCGATTACCTGGCCAAGAAGGAGAACAACGCCGCCAGGAAGATTCGCATCGATGCGGTGAAGTCCACCACCGTTGTGGACGATTACACGGTGAAGGTCACCACCGAGAAGCCGTTCCCCTCCCTCCTCGAGGGATTCACGGAGATCTACATGGCTCCTGCCAAGGTTCTCAAGGAGCAGGGCCCGCAGGCCATGACCGAGAAACCGATCGGCACCGGCCCCTATAAGCTGCAGGAGTGGAAGCGGGAGCAGAGCATCACCCTGGTGCGGAACGATGACTACTGGGGACCAAAGCCGCAGATCGCGGCCGTGGAGTTCCGCATCATCCCCGACGTCAGCTCCCGGGTTTCGGCCCTGCTGGCGGGCGAGGTGCAGCTGATCCCGGACGTTCCTCCCCAGTCGATGGATCAGGTCAACAAGTCGTCGACGGCGGACACCAGGACGGTGGCGGGCCGCCGGGTGATCTTCGTCGGCATCAACACCCTCCTGCCCGGTCCGCTCCAGGACGCGAGGGTGCGACAGGCCTTGAACTATGCGGTGGACGTGGACAAGATCATCCGGACGGTCATGGAGGGCAACGCCAAGCGGATGGCAGGTCCCCTGCCGGCCATCAACCAGCATCTGGATTCGAATCTCAAGCCCTACTCCTACGATCCGGCCAAGGCCAAGGCGCTGCTGCAGGAGGCCGGGTACAAGGGCGAGCCGATGACGCTGCACACCCCAAGCGGGCGATACCTGAAGGACAAGGAAGCTGCCGAGGCCATCGCAGACCAACTCACCCAGGCGGGGATCAACGTGAAGGTGCAGGTGGACGAGTGGGGGTCGCTGCTCGACCTCGTCAAGGCTAACAAGATCGATGGCATCTACTTCTTCGGCCGCAGCGACACCTCCCTCGACGGCTCCATGCTGAAGGACTGGTTCCGGACGGGCTCGACCTGGGTCACCTACTCGGATAAGAACGTCGATGCAGCCATAGAGGCCGCGCTGCCCACGGTGGATCCGGAGAAGCGCCGGCAGGCCTACTACCAGGCTCAGGCGCTGGTCCAGCAGCAGGCCCCATGGATCTTCCTCTGGTCCCAGAACGACATCTATGGCGCCAGCAAGAAGCTGGACTGGAAACCCAAGGGCGACGAGCAGTTCAACCTGGAACGGGCGACCCTGAAGTAGTAACGATCCGCGGTGGTCTCCATCGGGAGTCGGGGCCTCGGTCGGGCGCTTGGCGCGACCGGCTAGAGCCTCGGCTCCCCGCATCGAGGGTTGCCTGGGGGCGAGGCGAATCGAATGCTACCCTACATAGCGCGACGGCTGGCTCTCAGCCTTCTTACCGTCTTTCTGGCGCTCAGCCTGATGTTCGGAGTCTTGCACCTTAGCGGAGACCCGGTCCTGCTGTTGGTTCCGACGGACTCCACGCCAGAATACATCGAGAGGGTGCGGGTCCAGTGGGGTTTCAACGACCCGCTCTGGGTGCAGTACGGCCGATTCATCAGTCGCGCCGCCCTGGGCGACTTCGGCGTGTCGCTGCGGTACAACATTCCGGCCCTGCAGCTGGTGCTGGAGCGGTTGCCGGCGACCGGCTTGCTCACCCTGGTTTCCATCGTCTTCGCCGTGGTGGTGGGCGTGCCGCTGGGATTCCTGGCTGCTATCCGGAACGGCAGCCTCGCCGACCGGCTCTCCAACGTGGGCTCGGTGCTGGGTCAGTCGGTGCCCAGCTTTTGGCTGGGGCTTCTGCTGATCCTGCTGTTCTCGGTGAACCTGGGCCTGCTTCCCACCGGAGGAATGGGCACCCCGGAGCAGTTGATCCTGCCCGGGCTCACCCTGGGCCTCTACTCCCTGGGCCGCATCGTCAAGCTGACACGCTCCAGCGTGCTGGAGGTGCTGCGAGCCGAATACGTTCGAACGGCCCGCGCCAAGGGGCTGTCCGAGCGAGTTGTGCTCTACCGCCACGTGCTGAAGAACGCCGGCATCCCCATCGTCACCATCATTGGCCTTCAAATGAGCGGTTTGCTGGGCGGGGCCATCGTGGTGGAAACCATCTTCGCCTGGCCGGGGTTGGGAAGGCTGATCGTCCAGTCCATCCAGTTTCGCGATTTCCCGACCGCCCTGGCCGCCGTCTTCTTCACCGCCGCCAGCGTCTCGCTGGTCAACCTGATCGTGGACCTGCTCTACGGTCTGCTGAACCCCAGGATCGTCTATGAGTGAGGTGCTCGACAGCGGGCTGTCCGGCAAGCGGAGCGGAGAGACCTCCGCGAATTGGCGGGTGGAGCTCCCCCAGCGCCGGCTGTTGCGACGGTTGCGGCTGAGGGGGGATTCCGCCTGGGGCATCGCCGCCGGGCTGTTCCTGGCTCTGGAAGTGGTGCTGGCCATCGCGGCGCCGCTGCTTGCCGGCTACGATCCTCTGCGGGCGAACGTGGATCAGCGACTGCTGGCCCCCGGCTCCCCCGGCCATTGGCTCGGCACCGACCAGTTGGGGAGGGACGTCCTGGCGCGCCTGCTGTTTGGGGCCAGGGTCTCCCTGTTGGTCGGGGGGGTGGCCGTCTTCTTTGCCGGCACCGTGGGGGTCATCATCGGTCTCGCGATGGGGTATCGCGGCGGATGGCTGGACATCGTGGGCTCCCGGATAGTGGACGTTCAGCTCAGTTTCCCCTTCATGGCCCTCGCCCTGAGCATCGCGGCCGTGCTCGGCGCCGGCCTTGGGGCCATCATCGCGACCCTGGCGATCTCTTCCTGGGTGCTGTACGCCCGCCTGGTTCGGGGCGAGGTGCTGGTGATGAAGAGGGCGGAGTTTGTGGAGGCGGCGCGGAGCATCGGGTCACCGGGCTGGCGGCTCGTCCTCCGCCACGTGCTCCCCAACGTCGTCGGTCCGGCCATCGCCCTCGCCTCCCTGGAGGCGGGCCGGCTGATAGTGGCCGAATCCTCCCTGAGTTTCCTCGGATACGGCATCCAACCCCCCATCCCGGCCTGGGGCAACATGCTGGCCGAGGGCAAGGACTACATGGCCAAGGCTTGGTGGCTCACCGTGTACCCTGGGCTGGCCGTCTCCCTCACCTGCCTTGCCACCAGCCTACTCGGCGACTGGCTGACCGAGCTGCTCGACCCCCGCGCACGGCGCTGAAGTCCCACGACTCGACCAGCTCCTCTATTTCAGAACTGGCGCGTTTGTTGCCAGCCCCTTTCTTCACATCTTGGCTGCGGAAGTGAGGATAGCCGGCTGTGCCAGGCCAGAGAGACCGCGAGACAGAGGACCGGGGGGATCGCCTCCCGCCGGACAGACCGGAGCGCGTTGCCACCCAGGACTACCCGGCCATCAGGCTCCGAAGGCTGATCCTGGTCATGACCGGGGCCATATTCGTGGTCGAGTTCGGGATCATGCTGGGCCTCCACTCCTTCTTGTTCAATCTGGCCGACCCTCTCGGAGCTCTCCTCGACGGCGGCATCCTGATCGTCGTGATGTATCCCGTCCTCTACCTGGCCGTGTACCGCCCCTTCCGCTCCGAGATGGCGGAACGCCGGCAAGCAGAAAGCGAGCGGAAGCGAGCCGAGGAAGAGATGGAGCGGCTGCTGGCCGAGGTGCGGCAAGCCAACCAGCGGCTGACAGAGGCCGGCATGCGACGGCAGGAGCTGACGCAAGAGGCGGCGAAGCGGGCCGCGGAGCTGGATGCCACCATCGCCTCCATCGCCGATGGACTGGTGACCTACGACCCTCAGGGGAACATCCTCCACATGAATCCGGCCGCCGTGAGGATGTTGGGCGGGCGGCAGATCCAGCCCGATCTCTCCTTCGTGGAGCGAATAGCGCTGCTTCGGATCGAGACCCCCCAGGGCAAGCCGATCCCGGTGGAGGAGCTGCCGCCCATCAGGGCACTGAGGGGCGAGACGACTCAGGGCCAGGTGGTGGTCCCTCCACCCGCCCGGCGAGAGGGCCCACTGGGTCTCCGTCAGCGCCGCACCCATCCGCGCCCCCGATGGGAAGCTGCTGGGCGCCGTGATGACCTTCACCGACATCACGGCCATTCACGAGCTCCAGGAGCAGCGCGAGGATTACGCCCGGATGATCTCCCACGACCTGCGCAACCCCCTCACCCCCATCCTGGGCGCGGCCGGCCTCCTGCAGAGGCGGCTGGCCGACAGGGGACTGGAGCGGGAAGCCCGGGCCGCGGAGGCTATCCTGACCAACGCCCGGCGGATGAACTCCATGATCCAGGATCTGGTGGAATCGGCCCGACTGGAAGCCGGCACGATGGAGCTGCACAAGGAACCGACGGACCTGTGCCATCTCCTCCGCGACATCTCCCAGCGGGTGGGTACCCCGGAGGATCGCGGCCGGCTGCGGGTGGAATGTCCTGGAAGGGTGCCGGCCGTGCCGGCCGATCGGGAGCGGATCGAGAGGGCCATCGTGAACCTGATCACCAACGCCCTCAAGTACTCGCCGTCCGGCAGCACGGTGACGGCGAGGGCCGAGCGGTCCGACGGCGAGGCCAGGATCTCGGTAGCAGATCGCGGGATGGGGATCGCCGCCGAAGATCTCCCCCGCGTCTTCGATCGCTTCTACCGAGCCAGGGGCAGTAGGAAGACCGAAGGGTTGGGGTTGGGACTGTACATCACTCGGCTGATGGTAGAGGCCCACGGCGGGCAGGTCGGCGTGGAGAGCCAGGTGGGCAAAGGCAGCACCTTCCGCTTCACCCTGCCGACCTCGGAGTCCGACAGGGCGCAGTCGGCCGCCTGATCGACAGTCCTACCCCTTGCCCCGTGACTTACAATGGAGACGTCCCGGATCAGCCATCGCGCCCGCACAACACTGAGGAGGAACTGCCTTGAAGGGTGCAGCCGCGGTTGCCCACATTCTCCAAAAGGAAGGGGTTGAGCACCTCTTCTGCTTCCCCGTCAATCCGGTCATCGACACGGCGGCCCAGTTGGGCATCAGACCGATCATGGCGCGCTCCGAGCGCACAGTGATCGGGATGGCAGACGGTTACTCCAGGGCCACCAACGGCCGGAGGATCGGCGTCTGCGCCGTCCAGTACGGGCCCGGCACGGAGAACTCCTTCGGCGGGATCGCCCAGGCCTACTCGGACTCCACCCCGATCCTCTTCCTGCCGGGGGGAATACCGGAAGCCCGCACGGGGACGAAGCCCGACTTCGAGGCCGTCCTCAGCTATCAGCAAATCACCAAGTGGGTGGCCCGGGTCAACCGGGCGGAGCGGATCCCCGACCTCCTGAGGAGGGCCTTCACCTACCTCAGGACGGGAAGGCCCGGGCCGGTGGCCCTGGAGCTGCCGATGGACGTGCTGGGGGCAGAGATGGAGGATTCGACACTCTCTTACTGGCCCGTCAAAGGTGCCCGCGGGATGGCCGATCCCGCGGACGTATCGGAGGCGGTGAAGGCCCTCCTGGCGGCCAGGAGCCCCCTCCTTCACGTCGGGGCGGGCGTCCTCTACGCCCAGGCCTGGGGGGAATTGCGGGAGCTGGCCGAGCTGCTCCAGGCGCCGGTGATGACGACGCTGCCTGGCAAGGGCGCATTCCCGGAGGATCATCCCCTCTCCCTGGGGAGCGGCGGCATGGCCTGGCCTCGGGCGGTGACCCACTATCTGGAGAATTCGGACCTGGTCTTCGGCGTGGGCTCCAGCCTCTCCATCTCCAGCTTCGCCGCCCGAATCCCGGCAGGCAAGGTGGCGATCCAGCTTACCGTCGACGACCGCGACCTGAACAAGGACTACCCGATCCACCACGCGCTGGTGGGCGACGCCAAACTGGTGCTGCGCCAGATGATCGAGGAGCTCCAGCGCCGGTTGGGCCCCGAGGGCCGCAAGGGTGACGATAGGGTCGCCCGAGGGGTGAAGGCTGTCAAGAACGAGTGGCTGAGCGAGTGGATGCCGAAGCTGACCTCCAACGAGGTTCCCATCAACCCCTACCGGGTGATCTGGGACCTGCAGCAGGCGGTGGACCCGCGGAATATCGTGGCGACCCACGATGCCGGAAATCCGCGGGATCAGATGAGCCCCTTCTGGCGGGCCGTGGAGCCCGGCAGCTTCATCGGCTGGGGGAAATCGACCCACCTGGGCTACAGCCTCCCCCTGGCGATGGGCGCCAAGGTCGCCCGGCCGGAGAAGACCGTGATCAACATCATGGGGGACGCGGCCTTCGGCCAGAGCGGCATGGACCTGGAGACGGCCGTACGGAACCACATCGGCACCCTGACCATCCTGATGAACAACTCCTGCCTCGGGGGCTACGACAAGCATCTGCCCAACGCCACCCGGCTGTACGGCACCCGCTTCATCTCCGGCGACTACGGCAAGATAGCGGAGGGGCTCGGCGCCTACGTCGAGCGGGTGGAGAGGCCGGGGGAGATCATCCCTGCGATCCAGCGGGCGGTGAAGGTCACCGCCGACGGCCGTCCGGCGCTGCTGGAGATCATCACCCGGGAGGAGAAGCAGTTCTCGAAATAACGTGGAGTCTTCTGCCGTGCCCCCCCCGTGGCGATAGCATCGACAATGTAGGGCGGGGACCTGTGCCCCGCCGCCCGGCGGACAATGACAGGCCGGCGGCAGGGCAGAGCGCCCTGCCCTACGGTTTCCACGGCCCCTTTGACATCCCGCTGCACGCCGGTTAACGTTAGGGTATGGAGACCCTTCAAGTACCGACGACCCTGCGCATAGGCAACCTGGCCCTGGAAACCCCTATCCTGCTGGCCCCCATGGCGGGCTTCACCGACCTGCCCTTCCGCATGAGCATTCGCCCCCTGGGCGGGCTGGGGCTGGCCTACGCCGAGATGGTGAACCCCCCGAGCGTCCTGTTCGGCGGGGGCAAGCGGCGTCGGGAGATCCTGGCCACCGTGCCCGAGGACCGGCCCCTGGGATACCAGATCTACGGCACCGATCCCCAGCTGATGGCCGAGGCGGCCCAATGGCTTCAGGAGAGCGGCGCCGCGGTCGTCGACATCAACATGGGCTGCCCGCGGCGGGAGATCACCTCCGGGGGAGGGGGGGCCGCCATCCTTAAGCAGCCCGACCTGGCGGTCGAAGTTGCCGGGAGCGTAGTCGCCTCCGTGTCCATCCCCGTCACCGTGAAGATGCGGCTGGGCTGGGAGGAGGGGGCATTGGTGGCGCCCGACCTGGCCCGA
>JAJZRD010000086.1 GCA_021845945.1 Chloroflexota bacterium | reverse complement strand
CCAGCACGCCCAGATCGACCCCATACAGTTCGGCGTCGTGTTCACAGTGAACATCATGATCGGGACGATCACTCCCCCGGTCGGCATGGTCATGTACGTGGTGTGCGCCCTGGGGAAGATATCCATAGCGAAGTTCGCGAAGGAGGTCTGGCCTTTCATCGTGGCGCTGCTGATCGCCCTGACGATCATAACCTACATTCCCGAGCTGTCCCTGTGGCTGCCTAACCTGGTCATGCCGGTGAAATAGGGAACATCGATTCCCACATGAGTGAGGCCTTGCCCTTGAACGAGACCGAATTTCCCGATCTGGACCTATTGCGGGAGAAGGCGCAGCGGATCCGCTGCGATGCCCTCTGGATGGCGCACCTCTCCAACAGCGGCCACGTCGGCGGATCGCTCTCCTGCGCCGACATCGTCGCCACTCTCTACTTCGGCATCATGCGGCTTCGGCCGCAGGAACCCCGGTGGCCGGATCGCGACCGCTTCATCATGTCCAAGGGGCACACCTGCTCCGCCTGGTACTCCGCCCTGGCCGAGAAGGGCTACTTCCCTCGGGAAGAGCTGCTCACCTACCGAAAGCTGGGCTCGAGGCTCCAGGGCCACCCCGACATGGCCAAGCTGCCGGGCATCGAGATGACGGCCGGCTCCCTTGGCCATGGCCTCGCGGGCGGGCTGGGCATGGCCCTGGCCGGCAAGCTGGACAAGAGGGACTACCGGGTCTACGTGCTGTTGGGTGACGGGGAGAGCCAGGAGGGGCTCATCTGGGAGACCGCCCTCTCCGCCCCCAATCTCGGGGTTGATAACCTGATCGCCATCCTGGACAACAACGGCATGCAGAGCGGCGGCGCGGTCCGCAACATCATGCCCCTCGGCGACGTGGCCGACAAATGGCGCTCCTTCGGCTGGGACGTGTGGACGGTGGACGGCCACGACATCCCTTCACTGGTCGAAGTCTTCCGCCGGGCCCCTCGAAAGCCCGGGGTACCCACCTTCGTCTTGTGCAACACGGTTAAGGGCAAGGGAGTCTCCTTCATGGAGAACGACAACGTGTGGCACGGCAAGGCTCCGGACCGGGAGCAGCTGGATCAGGCGCTCGAGGAGATCGGCTGCAAGGGGGTGAGGTTCCCATGACGGCGATGGCTTCCAGCATTCAGCTTCTTGGCGATACCCTGGTCCGCCTCGGGGCGGAGCGAGAGGAAGTGGTGGTCTGCGTGGCAGACACCCTGAAGACCATGGGGGTCGACGGCTTTGGCCTGCGCTTCCCGGATAGACTGTTCAACTTCGGCATCGCGGAGCAGAACGCGGTGATGGCTGCGGCAGGTCTGGCCAGCGCCGGCAAGATCCCCTTCGTGGCCAGCTACGCGGTGTTCCTTTCCATGCGTACCCTGGAGCAGCTGAGAACCTTCGTCGCCTATCCCCACCTGAACGTCAAGGTGCTGGCAGGGCTCGGGGGCTACTCCGCCGGGATCAACGGCGTGACCCATGCGGCGACCGAGGACCTGAGCGTCATGCGCTCTATCCCTGGGATGACGGTCATCGTCCCGGCCGATGCGGTCGGGATCGAGAAGGCTGTCTATGCTGCGGCCGAGCACCAGGGACCGGTCTACATCCGGATCGGGATGGCCGTGCCCGCAGTGCACGGGCCGGACTATCGATTTGAGATTGGTAGAGCCGTGCCCCTTCGGACGGAGGGACGAGATGCAGCCATCATCGCCTGCGGGATCATGGTGGGCAGGGCCCTGGAGGCGGCCGACTGGTTGGCGGCCGAGGGACTGCGGGTCCGGGTGATGGAGATGCCCACCCTCAAGCCGATAGACCGGGAGGCCATCGTCCGGCTGGCTCGGGAGACCGGGGCGATCGTCACGGTGGAGGAGAACAACATCCTGGGCGGGCTGGGGGGCGCCGTGGCCGAAGTGCTGGCCGAGGAGATCCCCACCCCCATGGAGCGGGTGGGGATTCGGGACTGCTACGCCGATACCGGTTCCCAGGACGAGTTGCTGGACAGGTTTGGACTGACGGTCCCCCACATAGTCGAATCGGTGCGACGCGTGGTCGCCAGAAAAGGATAGTTGATCCATGCGCGCTGTGATGAAAATGGCCCCGGGTCCTGGGGCCGAGGTAGTCAAGAACGCCCCTGAACCCGAACTGAAAGAGGATGAGGTTCTCATCAAGGTAGCCGCAGCGATGATCTGCGGCACCGACGCGCACCTCTACGAGTGGTCCAAGAGCGCCCAGGACTTCAACCCCAAGCTGCCGCTGGTCATGGGCCACGAGTGCGCGGGCACGGTGGCGGCGGTGGGCTCCTCCGTCAAGGGCTTTGCCCTGGGCGACCGGGTCTCGGTGGAGACCCACTTCTTCTGCGGCCACTGCTACCCCTGCCGCACCGGTGACGCCCACAACTGCCTGAACGTGGGGCTGCTGGGGCTCACCTGGGATGGGGTTTTCGCCGAGTACTCCAAGGCACCGGCCAGCGCCTGCTTCCCGCTGCCGGAAACCGTTCCCATGGAGATCGGCGCCCTCTTCGAGCCCGCGGGCGTCTCCGTGCACGCCCTGCAGCGGGCCGGAAACGTCGCCTCCAACTCCGTCCTGGTCTGCGGGTCCGGCCCGGTAGGTCTGGTGGTCATCCAGCTGGCCCTGCTGTACGGCGCCGGCAGGGTGGTCGCCCTGGACGTCAACCCCCACCGTCTGAAGATGGCGGAGCAGTTGGGAGCCATCGCCATAGACCCCCGAGAGGTGAACGTCCCCGAGTTCTGCCGGTCTACCTTCTCACGGACGGGCGGAGTGGACGTCGCCTTCGAGACATCGGGGGCATCCAACGTACTGCCCACGTTGTTCGAGAGCCTCCGGCGAGAAGGAAGGGCGGTCACCGTGGGCCATCCCGGGCAGGCGGTGCCCGTGGATATCGCGGCCTACATCAACAAGAAGGGGATAACCCTGAGGGGCGTCTTCGGCCGCCGCGTGTGGGACACCTGGGAGACGCTGCTCGCCCTCGTCGAGTCGAAGCGGCTGGACCTCTCGTGGCTGATCACCCACCGCCTGCCCTTCGAGGAGTTCGCCACTGGTATCGAGCTTCTGAAGAAGGATGCGGCCAAGGTGATGCTTCATCCCTAGGATATCGACCCGGCAGATCACAATTCCCTGCTACACGCAAGAAGGGAGACTGCGACTTGAAGACTCGAAGACTCGGCCGCAAAGGGCCCGAGGTTTCGGCTATCGGCCTCGGATGCATGGGCATGAGCGGCTTCTACGGCGCTGCGGACGAGCAGGAGGCCATTGCCACCATCCATCGGGCCCTGGAGCTGGGCGTCAACTTGCTGGACACGGCGGACATCTACGGTCCCTTCACCAACGAGGAGTTGGTGGGGAAGGCGATCAAGCGCACCGTTCGCCCAAGTTCCAGTGTGGGACTTGGGCGAACTTGTCGATACCGGCCAGGTGGGGGGCCCGCCCTACCTCACCTCCACCAGCCCCTTGACCTTCTCGTAGGTGGAGGAGTTCACCAGCTTGGCGTCCCGCAGCTCCTCGACGGACACGAAGCCGCCGTTCTTCTGGCGATAGTCCAGGATCTTCTGGGCGGTCACGGGACCGATGCCGGGCAGCGCCTCCAACTGCTGCTGAGAGGCGCCGTTCAGGTCCAGCCCGGCGGGCTGGGGGGAGGAAGGGGGCCGAGGGGTGGCCGCGGCCGAGGGCGACTGAGGGCTGGCGGCCGGGATCACCAACTGCTGACCGTCCCGCAGGGGCGCCGCCAGGTTCAGGGAGGCGACGTCGGCGGACTCGGAGGGGCCGCCCGCTGCCCTCAGGGCATCCTCCACACGGGCGTCGAGGGGCAGGGGATAGACCCCGGGCGAGAGGACCGATCCCACGACGTGGACCTTGATGGGCGGGGGTGTGGGCGGGGAGGAGGGGGAGACGACCTGAAGGGCGGCGCGGCGCGGGGTCTGGAGCAGTCCAACGGCGGCCACGGTGACCAGCACCACCAGGAGGGCCGCCAGGTTCGAGCGATTCCTCTCGAGCCACTCCAGCATTCTACATACCGCTCCGCTGCTATCGAGGCAAAATCGCCAGCTCTACTCCCCCTGGGAGAGAGGCCACCGGGGATTGCGTACCGCCTCTCCCTCTGGGAGAGGCCGCCCGAAGGGCGGGTGAGGGCTGCTTCGACGCCTGCGACTAAGCCCTCACCCCGTGACGCGAGCTGGCGCAGCGTACCGCCTCTCCCAGAGGGAGAGGGGATCTCCGGGGTCACTTCGTCCCGGGCGTGGCGGGCACCTGCTTGGTCTTGACGTACCACTGGGCCACGTGGCGGAAGCGGGAGCTGCCGTCGATCATCGCCGACAGCTTGACGTCCTTCACGTTCTTGCTTACCGCCCAGTTGAACTGGGGATAGTACAGGATGACGCCGGGCACCTCGTCGGCCCAGAGCTGCTGGAACTCCGAGTAGAGCTCCGTCCGCTTGTTCTTGTCCACGGTGTGGCGTGCATCCTCCAGCAGCTGATCGATCCGCTGGTTGTTGAGACCCGAGAAGTTGAACCCCCCGCCGCCGATCTGGCTGGAGTGCCAGAGGCTGTACAGGTCGGGATCGGCGGTCAGCAGCCACTGCTCGGCGATGGCGCCGACGAAGGTGCGGGGGCCCATGTACTCCTTGAGGAGGTCCGTCCAGGGCAGGGCCTGCACCTCGGCCTTGAAGCCCACCTTTCGGAGGTCATCTACGACCAGCTCGCCCGTCTTGATCCGCCGCTTGTTGTCGTTGGTCAGGATCACGAAGGCCAGGGGCTGCCCATCCTTCTCGCGCACCCCGGTCCCGTCGGGGCGGCGCCATCCCGCCGAGTCCAGCAGCTCCTCCGCCTTCTTGGGGTCGTACTCGTAGCTCTTGGCCTTGGAGTCGAAGGCCCAGGAGCCCGGGGAGATGGCGCCTTTGCCGGGGACCGCCTGGCCCTCCATCACCGCCTGGATCATCCTGTCCTTGTTGATGGCGTAGGCCACCGCCTGCCTCACGGCCTTGTCCTGAAAGGGCGGGGTGGAGTCGTTCAGAAACAGCACCGCGTACCTCAGGTAGTCCGGGGCCGAGTAGACGGCCAGCTTGTCGTTGGCCTTCAGCCGGGCCACGTCCTGGGGATCCAGGTAGGGAAGGGCGTCCACCTCCCCCTTCTCCAGGGCGGCCAGGGCGCTGGGGTAGTCGGGGTAGAAGCGGAATCGAAGCTGGGCCAGCTTCGGGGCCGGTCCGTAGTAGTCGGCGTGGGGCTCCAAGGCGATCGACTCTCCCGTGATCTTGGTCAGCTTGAAGGGGCCCGTCCCGATGGGGCGAAGATTGTAGGGGCTGTCCACCATGGACTTGCCGGCGGTCTCGGAGTAGAGGTGCCGGGGCAGGATGCCCACGGTGGTGTACTCCAGGAAGGGAGCAAAGGGCTCTTTCAGGGTGAAGCGAACGTCGTAATCGCTCACCTGCTCCACCCCGACGTCCCGCCAGAGCTCCGCAACCTCCTGGTTGCCCTGGAAACCGGCCGCCTGCATCGCCTTGACGGTGAATACCACGTCGTCGGAGGTGAAGGGGGTGCGATCGTGCCAGCGGACGTCCTTACGCAGGTGGAAGAGATAGCTCTTGCCGCCGTCCCCTATCTCCCACCGCTCCGCCAGGTCGGGGACGATCAGGCCGTTCTCATCGAAGCGGGTGAGTCCGGAGAACAGCAGGGCGGAGAGGTCCCGATCCACCTGGTTGAACTGGAGCAGGATGGGGTTCAGGTAGCCGGGGTTGCCGACCACGGCCTCCACGTAGGCGCCGCCCGCATCGGGGACGGTCACCATAGGGACCTCACGAGGAAGCTTGCTGGCGACGGCGGGCACGATGACCGCCGCCAGAGCCAAAGCCACCAGCAGCGGGCGTAGCTTCAAGCCCCTCTTCCCACCATCGCGCGCGCTAGAGTTCATCTAAGCACTCCGCTGAGACCAATGCTCCGCCAGGGCAAGGGTCGTGGGGACATGAAAAAGCAACGGCCCCACGAGGGGACCGGGCATTGCTGAGTGCACGGGAAACGACCGTCGCCGAAAGTTTAGGAGAAGAACTTCACCGTGAATATGCTGATCAACACGAACAGCACGGCCAGGACGATGGTGAAGTTGAAAAGGGTGCGCTCAACCCCGCGCCGGCTGCGATACACCGACGAGTCGGAGGCAAAGGTCGCGCTGAAGCCGGAACCCTTACTCTGGAGGAGCACCACCAGGATCAGCACCACCGACAAAAGGATTTGCACAACATTGAGATAACTCTGCAAAAGAGGCACCTCCAGTAATTCAGCCAGACGGGATTATAACATAGCCCAACCACGCCAGCAAACTTGGTAGCCTGGCCGGAAAGTGCTAAACTCCCTGCCATCAACCACAGCAAACAGCCACAACCGGCCATCCGGCTGAGCGAAGCGAAGCATCCCCATCGACCCGGCGGAGACCCCCGCTGCGCCCGTGATGGCAGGAAACCGCGGTGGGTCCAGGAAGGAGGCTCCATTGGCCGAGGTAGAAATTGGCATACTGACCCGAGGTAAACCGACCCTGGGTATGACCCTCTCCAGCCTGCTGCTGCAGCAGGTCCAGGACATTCGGATCTACATCGTGGACACCTCGGAGAAGCCGGTCATCAACCGGGACGACGTCGCCTTCGCCCTGCGGCTCGCTATCGACCGGAGGATCCCCTGCAACTACGAGTATCTCCGGGAGAGAGACCGGGCTTTCAGCACCGGGCGGCTTCGGATACTGCAGGCCTTGAAGGGGAGGACCATCTGCTTCATGGACGACGACATCGTGCTCCCCTCCTCGTCCCTGGCGCAGCTGCTGGAAGTCACCTCGGCCATGCCCGTGTACGGCTTCGTGGCCCCCTTCTGCCGCCACTCTGCCTATCCCACCAGCTATCCCTCCCACGCCCCCCTCTACACCCCGGGCGCCCTCTTCTGCCAGGATCCGGTGGTGCGAGAGATCCTGCTGGATTACTACAAGACGACCGTCGACCTGCTGGATCGTGCCCCCTCGCCCAACAAGGTGTGGGAACCGGCCTTCCTGTCACGCCTGTTCGCCGAGCTGGGCCGGCCCTGCCGGGTCCATGAGGGCAACGTGGTGTACCACCTGGACTACCGGGAGCCCGTGAACTGGGATGCTTTCCAGGAGACGGTGGTGACCCGAAGCGAGGCCAAGGCGAGGGAGCTGGCGACGAGGGCAAAGTAGGGCGGGGCACAGGGCCCCGCCGCCCGGCGGGCGATGGTAGGCCGGCGGCAGGGCAGAGCGCCCTGCCCTACGTTTTCTGGATCTCTACTTCACGCCGACTCTACGGTTGCGTCGGTCTCCGAAGGCTCCCCGTTCCCCGACGAGGATTCGCCCGCCACGTCCGCCTTGTCGTAGTATAGCCTCATCAGCGCCTGAGCCAGCTTCTTCGGATCGTGGCGCAGCGGGTTACGAGGGTCGATGACATCAGCCTGGACCACCTCGGTGCCATCGATGTCCTCGCCGTTGCCCAGATAGGCCACCTGCCTCACCTGCCAGTGGGGCGGAAGCTCGGCTCCCAACTTGTCGTTGGCTACGACGAAGTGGAAGGGGTTCTCCGGAAGGTGGTGCAGCAGCGCCCGCACGTGGTCCTGGACCATGAAGTTGTCGGTTTCGCCCCGCTGGGTAGCCACGTTGCAGACGTACACCTTGAGGGCCCTGGAGCCCGCCATCGCCCGGGCCAGATCCTCCACCAGCAGGTTGGGGAGCACGCTGGTGTAGAGGCTGCCGGGGCCCACCACCACCAGATCCGCATCCAGGATCGCCCGGATCGCCTCGGGATAGGCGGCCGGATGCTCCGGCTGCAGGTAGACCCTCTTGATGGGCAAGGAGCTCTTGGAGATGTTGGACTCGCCCTCCACCGTGGCCTCGTCCACCAACTCGGCGCAAAGGGTCAGGTTGTCCAGGGTAGAGGGGAGGATCTGTCCCCGCACCGCCAGTACCCGGCTGGACTCACGGATCGCCTGCTCGAAGTTGCCGGTGATCCCGGACATGGCGACGATAAAGAGGTTGCCGAAGCTGTGGCCGTCCAGCCCAGAACCCACGCTGAAGCGGTACTGAAACAGCTTCGTCATCAGCGGTTCCGCATCGGCCAGAGCGACGATGCAGTTCCGGAAATCCCCCGGCGGGAGCACCCCCAGCTCTCGCCGCAGCCGGCCCGAACTCCCACCGTCGTCGGCCACCGTGACGATGGCCGCGATGTTGGTGGTGTACTCCTTCAGCCCTCGGAGCAGGGTGGACAGCCCGGTCCCACCGCCGATGGCCACGATCTTCGGTCCGCGCTGGCGGTGGCGATGGTTGTAGACGATGTCCACCAGGTTGCTGCGCCTGTTGGGCATGACGGCGGACAGCACCGATTCGTTCAGTCTCCAGAAGGCCACCACCAGCACACCCAGCCCTACCGTGACGAAAATGGCGCCACGAACCGGCCTATCTATGAATTGCAGGGTGATGGAGGCCACGAAATCCGGGAAAGGCTGGGTTCGATATACCTGGACCAGCATGTAGGCCAACCCCAGGCTGACCAGAACGACGCCCAGGGTCAGGAGTGCAAGCCATCGCTTGATGTGCATGCCTGGGTAGAGCCACTTGAGAAAGCTCACCTTTGTCACCCTTCCAAGCGACGCCCTACGGCGAGCGCCACCACCTAAGAACTACCCTCAAGGCCGCTACCAACACACCCTCGGCTCAGGGAGTCGCTTTGGCCAGGACGAGACTGACTACGCCGACCACCAGAGCGGCCAGGAACGCACCCGGGAACCCAGTGACGCTCACACCCAGAGGAAACTGCGCCGCCAACCAGAAGACGATGGCATTGATGACTAGAGTGAAGAGACCGAGCGTGAGAAGGTTGAGCGGCAAGGTGAAGAAGAGCAGTATGGGTCTTATCAGCGCATTCAGGACGCCCAACACTATGGCGAACATCAGGACCGACCCTGCGCCCCCGACCGATAGGTACTCAGGGAGCAGGTACGCGGCAACCACTATTGCGATCGCAGTGATCATCAGTCGCAACAGGGCGCCAGGCATCTCCGCTCCCAAGTCAGAGGGGATGAGGCAAGAAGCATTCCGCTCGCGTCACAGGGGTTTGAGGGAGTGTAGGCCACTAGTTGGCTGATGTCAATCGTAGTAACGACTTCAGTCGTTCGTCCCTTTGTCCAGGGAAGGAGAGCGAACGACTTAAGTCGTTACTACAAGGTCGCTCGTGCATCCGGCCATTTCGGCAACCATCATCAGTGGCGGTCGACGGCGAGCACCACCGTTACTCACTTCGGGACGGTCGCGCCGGAAGTCCCGGGCTCCCAGGGGCTCGAAAAGGGGATCCGGAGGGTCATTCGACGTAGATCTCGACGTGCTCCCCGCCCTCCTCGTTGGTCACGTCCACCAGCTTGCCCACGGCGCCGTTGCGGATCGACTCGAACAGCTCGTCGAGATCGATGCCTTCCTTCTCGGCGTACTTGGTGAAACCGAAGCGGGCGCCCAGCTTGCCCGCCGCGGTGATGACGTCGAGGGGCACGTTCACGTTCACCTTGGCCCGGCCGGTGGCCGCGTCGGCCACACGGATCCGGAACCATCGGGGCGTCCGCCCAGATATCCTTTCCGCCGGCCTGCTGCCCGTCTCCAGGGCGGCCAGTAGCTTAGCTGCCTCCTCGGTGGTGACCTTGTGCTCCTCCACCATCTTCAGGATCTGCATCCGCTCGTCGTCCATCGTCTCCACTCCTCCCTCGATCTCCGCGCTGCCGGGAGACCCGAAATCCCTCTCGGCGCTCGCGACCCCGGCTTCACTGCTTTCCTCTTCGGCCACCCTGGCATCCTCCGTCTGTGCGGGATCATCTCTCCGCACATCTCTCTCCAGTCGCCAGCCCGACAGGTACCGCCCGATCCTCTCGCTTACGTCCATACCCCTACTCCCTCACTCAAACCCCGGCCTATCGACCCCGCAGCAGGCGTATCGCCTCCTCAGAGGTGATCTCGCTGCGCTCCAGCCGGGCCAGGATCTCCTTCCTCCCCTCTGGCGCCACCTTCGGCTCCTCGGGGACCTCGTAGCCCAGGGCTCGAATCAGCGCCTCCAGACGGCCACGAACGGTGGGATAGGAGATCCCCAACTCCCGCTCCATGTCCTTGATGTTGCCCCGGTTCTTGATGAACAGCTCCGCGAACTGCAGCTGCTCCTTGCTCAGGGATTGGAACTTTCCGAGGGCAAACCGGCCCTCCAGGACAGAATCGCAGCTGCGACAGCGCAGCCGGACCACCTCCATCTCGCCTTCGCACACCGGACACCGCCCCACCACCACGTGCATCGTCGCCACCTCCGGCCTCAAACGGTCCGAGCTAAGAGAAATCAATCTGTGACTGCATATTATTCATATGCAACTCAAGATTGTCAATACCTTGGAGGGGTGATTTGGACAAAAAGATGGGGCGGGTCTAAGCTCGCCCCTACACGATCGACGCTTACCGGCGGCCCAGGCGGACCTCCACCTGGTGGGTGGCCCCGTCACGGAAGTCGGGCAGCAGGTTGCCCTGGATCTCCTTGCCGTCCACCCGCACCTGGACCACCCCCTTGGAGACGTGGTCGGGGTTGCTGATCTCGACGTGGTAGCGAGCGCCTCGGAAGTCCCGGTTGATCTCGGCGCCATCCCACGCCGTGGGGACGCAGGGATCCACCACCAGTCCTCGGGCCGTGGGCTGTGCCCCGAGGATCCAATCAGTGCAGGCCCGCCACATCCAGGCGGCGGTGCCGGTGGCCCAGGTGAACTCCCCCTCACCGAAGTTGGGATGATCGGGGCCGTAGATATACTCGGCGTAGACGTAGGGCTCCGCCTTGTAGAGGTTCGGGTCCTTTCCCCGGGTCAGGAAGGAGGTCTCCCTCCAATAGTGGTAGGCCATGTCCCCGCGCCCCAGCATCGTTTCGGCGATAACCGTCCAGGCCACCGGGTGGCAGAAGATGGTGCCGTTCTCCTTTGTGCCGGGGGCGAAACGGGTGATGATGCCGATGGTATGGTCGGGCTCCCGGTAGGCCGGGAGGAAGAGGGCGGGCCCGTAGGGGGTATCGAGCCGCTCCTTGACGGCGTTCATGCAGCGGACGGCCCGCTCGCCCTCGGCCACCCCTCCCAGGACCGCCCAGCTCTGGGAGTTCAGGTAGATGCTGCCCTCCACGTTGGTGTGGCTCCCCAGCAGGTCCCCGGTATCCTTGGTTGCCCTCCAGTACCAGTCCCCGTCCCAGGCGTAGCGGTTGATGGAGTCCCTGGTCCGGTTGTACTCGATCAGCACCCGGTCCCTGGCCCTGGTGTCGCCCAGGGCGTCGAACAGCTCCGCCACCTCCTTCAGCATCCAGGCCAGGAAGTGGCTGTTCATGATGCTCTCGCCACGGCCCAGGGGTCCGACGAAGTTGAGGCCGTCGTTCCAGTCGCCGGCCTTGATCAGGGAGAGGCCCCGCTCGCTGCGCTGCTTGAGGGCGTAGAAGAGCCCTCGCACCATGTGCTCGCGCACCGTGCCCTCGCCGGTATCCAGGTAGGGCACCGTCTCCTGGAGGAAGCCGAAGTCCCCGGTCTCCTTGACGTAGTTGAGGATGCACATCACCAGCCAGAGGGGGTCGTCGCAATGGCCCGTCACGGCGCCGGTATTGGTGAGGGGGTCCCAGTTGTGGATGGTGCTCCCGTTGGCAAACTGGTGGTCGATGATGGTCATGGTCCTGCGCCTGGCCATCTCCAGGTCGTTGGGTAGCACCCCCAGAATGTCCTGAGAGAGGTCCCGGAACCCCATGATGGAGCCGCCGCCGATGTAGTAGGAAGCCATCCGAGCCCAGTGGGCCGTGATCCAGGTCTGGTACTTGTTCCACACGTTCACCGACAGGTCGAACTCCGGGTCCGGCGTCTTCACGGTCGTCCTGCCGACGTATTCACCCCAGAACTCCCGCAGCCGGCCGAAGGCGTACAGTACGTCGCTGGTATCGTTGTACTTGGCCCTGATCCTGGCGGCTTCCTCCCGCCTGTCCTTGGGAATGGCCCCGATGGTGACGTGGAAGCGCACCTCCTCGCCGGGGTCCAGCTCCAGGTCGTGCTGGAACGCCCCGATGGAGTCGTACCCGTCGCCCTGGCTGTTGGTGCAGCTCCCCCGCTCCACGACGGCGGGCGCCTGCCAGTCCCTGTACTCCCCCAGGAAGGCCCTCCGGACGCAATCGAAGCCCTGGAACGGGAGGTTGGTGGTCATGAAGACGTACTTGTTCCAGTCGATGTTGGGGGTCTGGCCCACCACCAGGCTCACCGTCGGCCAGTACCGCTTGGTAGCGTAGACGATCCCGTTTTCCAGCCTCACCTCGTTGAAGAGGACGTGGAAGCTGCGCTCCGTCAGATCGGGGTTGTAGCTGGAGAGGGTCCACTCCGAGTAGGGGAAGAGGCTGATCCTGCGGCGCCGGTCGCTCCGGTTCCGCATGGTGACCACCCAGAACTCCACGTTCTCGTCCTGAGGAACGAAGTAGAGAATCTCCCCCTCGATGTCGTTGGTCCGCGACTGAATCCAGGTGTAGCCGAGGCCGTGGTGGGCTTCCCAGGATTGGAAGGGCTTCAGACAGGGTTGCCAGTTGAGGCTCCAGTACTCGCCGGAATCGTTGTCCCGCACGTAGACGTACCTGCCCGGACGATCCTGGAGGACCGCCTCCCCGGGGAACCACCGGTGGATCCGATCGTATCCAGAGCCGTGGATGAAGGAGTAGCCACCACCGGTCTGGGATATGAGAGCGCAGTACTCCTCGTTGGAAAGGTAGTTGACCCACGGCTTCGGGATGTCGGGCCGCTTGATGACGTACTCCAGCCCGTCATCGGAAAAGCGGCCGTACTCCGTCTCAATCACTGGCTTCTCCACCACCTGCTGCACCATCGACCTGAACCCCCAGTCCTCAGTAGCTCCGAGATCGCGCCCGGCGGGAACGCAATCCATCGAATCCCCGAGTTGTAGAGAAGGCGAGTGAGCAAGTCCGATGCCATTAGCCTGGCACGACCGTTGCACCCGCTCTACCTTCCGTCGAGCAGACCGATGGAATAGCGCCCCTCCGGCGGCAGAGGCAGGAGGCGAGGAGGTAGGACGATGAGCCAAGGCATGGGACCGGGTGGCCCCACCACCCGCAGGGAAACCGCGGACAAGCTGAAGGAACGGTACGACTGGCTGCAGAACTTCTCCGACGACGAGCTACACCAGGTCACCTACTGCAGCTCGGGGGAGACGATGAGCGGGGAGGAGGTGTACTTCGACATCTCCCATCCGGAGCGAGGTGTGATCCAGGGCGAACCGGGCGGGCAGATCCCGGAGGACTGCTGCTACGTCCCCAAGAGCGAGGTGCGGCAGGACCTGTGGGACAAGCTGGTCGGTCCGTTCCACCATTAGCGGCAGAGTAGGGCGGGGCGGAGCGCCCTGTCGCCCGTCTTCCGGACGTTGGGGCGGCAGGGGCGCGGGGCCCCGCCCTACTCTCTTCTTCTTCGAGCCGAAGGGAGGATACCATGGCCAAGACCGCGGCCGTCGCCGACGAACTGCTGGGTCCGAGCCCGCTGCCCGAATTCAACCCGGACGAGCGCCGCTATG
>JAJZRD010000085.1 GCA_021845945.1 Chloroflexota bacterium | reverse complement strand
CAAGCTTGGCCTCCCCACGGTGCCCTTATCGGGGTCGCGGCGACGGCCTGGAGGGAGTTGCAGACGTCGACGCAGCGGCGGCAGAGGATGCACTTATTGGGATCGCGGACTGCGGTCGATGGCTTTGGCCGCCCGGTTCCCCGCGGCTATCGCCTCGACGACCGTGGCGGGGCCGGACACGGCGTCGCCACCGGCGAATATCCCCGGCACGTTGGTGGCCATGGTGCGGGGATCTACCTCTATGGTCCCCCGTCTGGTCCACTGGAGACAGTCGCTGCCGATGCAGGTGGGGTCGGTGGCCTGGCCTATGGCCGGTATGACCACGTCCACGTCCAGGAGGAAGTCGCTGTCCTTCAGCTCCACCGGGCGTCGCCGGCCGCTCCGGTCGAAATCTGACAGCACCATCCGGGAGCAGCGGAGGCCCTGGACCCGACCCGTGCCGTTCAGCACCTCCGTCGGCGCCACCAGGAAGTGGAACTGAATCCCCTCCGCCAGGGCATCCTGGATCTCCTCGTCCTGGGCCGGCATCTCCTCTCGTGTCCGCCGGTAGACGACGTGGACCTCGGAGGCCCCCAGCCGCAGGGCGACCCGAGCGGCGTCCATGGCGACGTTGCCGCCGCCTACGACGGCCACTCTCCTGCCGGCGAGATCTGCCGCCCGGCCCATGTTGACGTCCCTCAGGAACTGGACGCCGTGGAGGACGTTCTGGGTGTCCTCGCCGGCGACCCCCAGCTTCGAGCTCTTGTGGGCGCCGATGGCGAGGAAGATGGCGCTGAACCCCTGCGCCTTGAGATCCGCCAGGTTGAAGTCCTTGCCGAGGGCCATCCCGGTGCGAACCTCCACCCCGAGGGCGAGGATGTTCTCCATCTCGTCCCGCAGGATCTTCTTGGGGAGCCGATACTCGGGAATGCCGACGGCCAGCATGCCGCCCAGCACCGGCAGCGCCTCGAAGATGGTGACCTGGTATCCCATCCTGGCGAGGCTGTTGGCCACGGCCAGCCCCGCGGGGCCCCCTCCCACCACCGCGACCCTCTTGTCCAGCTTCAGCTGGACCGGTTGCGGTCTTTGGCCGTGCATCTGGTCGGCGACGAACCGCTTGAGGGCTCGAATGGACACGGCGTCGTCGAGTTGACCCCGGCGGCACTTCTCCTCGCAGGGGTGCTCGCAGACCCTCCCGCAGATGGAGGGGAAGGGGTTGGTCTCGGTGATGACCTGATAGGCCTCTTCGAATCGGCCCTCCGCTATCAGACCGACGTACTTCGGGACGTCCTGGCCGGCCGGGCAGGCGTTGGAGCAGCGGGCGTAAACGAGCTCCTTGCAGACGCCCGCGGGGCACCTCTTGTCGACGATGTGGGCGAGGAACTCGTCCCTGAAGTAGCGGAGGGAGCTCATGGTGGGGCTGGGGGTCAGCTGGCCCAGGGCGCACGCCCCCAGGCAGTAGACCACCTCGAAGGTGAACTGGTAGTCCGGGGTGGTTTGCCCGGGCTCCACCCCCAGGTGGTGTCTGAGGGTGCTGACGTTGTGGACCGCACCTCGAACGTGGCAGGCGGTGCCGTCGCACACCTTGATGACGTTCTTGCCTCGCCGCGTGAGGTAGAACTGGGAGTAGAAGGTAACGACGCCGTAGATACGGCTGAAAGGCACTCCCAGCTCGTCGGCGATGCGGGCGAGCACCTCCCTGGGGAGGTAGCCGTAAGCCTCCTGGCTTTCCTGAAGGAGGAGTCACGGCTGGACAGGATGGGGATATCCTCTCGGGGGCCCCCGTTGGCCCCGGCCGACAGGGTTTCGGCCTCCAGAAGCCGAGCCACATGCGCCACCTGCATCAGAACGCCTCCCTGTAGTGACGGGACTGCTGCCTGCCCTCGGCCGGCCGGGGTTGGTAGCCGCCGGACTCCCTCGTGAAGTCCTGCACGGACGAGTTCGTGAAAACTAGCACAAATTGGACCAAACAAAAGGGCTCCGGCGCCTCGTGGGAGGCATTGCCGGAGCCCTAAGCATGAGCCCCAGGTTATTCTGTCGCTTCACCCACGTTGGTGAAACAGTTCATTGTGATTATACACACAGAGTTGCGGCTGTCAAGATGCCCTGCGAAGCCCCTGGACGGATCGCAAGAAGACCCGGACCGCCGCCCTGGATCGTTACTGCTTCCCCAGGTCCTGCAGCCGCTTCTGGGCCGACTTGGCCTGGTCGGAGTCTGGAGCCAGCTTGATGACCGTCTGCCACTCCTTCACGGCGTTGTCCATGTCGGGAGGGGTCTGGTGGGAGTAGAGCACGGCCAGGTTGTAGTGGGTCTGCACCTTGTTGGGGTCCTGCTCCAGCACCTTGAACCATTGCTCCTTGGCCTTGTCCAGGTTGCCGGAGTAGAAGTAGGAGGTGCCCAGGTCCGTGCGCACGTCGGTATTGGTCGGTGCCGCCTGGATCGCCTTCTCGTACCAGGGGATGGCCTCGGAGTAGCGGCCCAGGTCGTAGTAGGCGTTGCCCAGATCTGTTATCGCCCCGAGGTCCGAGGGATTCTGCTGCAGCCGCTGCTGGAGGTTGGCGACGTTCGCCTCGATCGCCCTGGTGTCCGCGCTCTGCTGAGGCTGAGAGGCGCTGCTGTTGCCGCCGCCACCGCTGGTCCCGAAGCTCATCGCCAGTACCCACGCGGCGATGATCGCGCCCACGAGACCGATGCCCAGGGTGATCCTGCGCCGGTTGTCCTCCCTGCGGCGCCGAGGGGCGGGGGCCCGGTCGCGATCCCTGGAGTCGGCTGCGGAGGAACGCCCGCCGGAGGTGGTGGCAGTGCCGGTGAACGGCTGCTTCTTTCGCTGGCTCAAGGGGAGGTACACCTTTCTATTAGGAGGGCCCCTACAACATCCGGTCGGCCATGATGATCGCCTGGGCGATCTCGGCCAGCTTCTTGTTCTCGTTCTGGCTCTGGATCTGCATGCGCCGGAAGGCCTCGGCCTCCGATAGGTTGCGCCGCTCCATCAGGATGCCTTTGGCCCGCTCGATCAGCTTGCGGGTCTCCAGTGCCTCCCTCAAGTCGCTGATTCCCCTTCGCAGATCCTGGAACTCGTGGAACCGCGACTTCGCCAGCAGCAGGGTTGGCAGCAGATCGTCCTCCGATACCGGCTTCATGAGGTAGGCGAAGACCCCCGCCTCGATGGCCCTCTCCGCCAGGGACCGCTCGCTGTATGCGGTCAGGACGATCACCGGGATCGGGTATTCGGCGGCGATCGCCTTGGCGGCCTCGAGGCCGTCCACCTCCGGCATCTTGATGTCCAGAATCGCCAGGTCCGGTTTGAGCCGGAGCACCAGATCCACTGCCTGCTTGCCGTTGACGGCTTCCCCCACCACTTGAAGACCCAGAGACTCCAGCTGGGTCTTCAGGCTCATCAATCGGATGCTCTCGTCATCGGCGACGACGACCCTCAGACTCTCCATCATCTTGCAAACCTCACAGTTGCAATGGTTCCGCCGTTGGAATGGAGCTCCAGCGTGCCGTTGAGATCCTTGGTCACGAGGGTGCGGACGATCTGAAGCCCAAGATTCGAGTTCTTCTCGATCTTGAAGCCCGGCGGGAGGCCCTTGCCGTTGTCTCGCACGGATACCCGAACCTCGTTTTCCTGTTGATCCAACGACAGAAGAAGCGTTCCGCCCTCTCCATCGAAGGCGTGCTCCAGGGCATTGTTCACCAGCTCGGTCATAACCAGGGCCAGGGCGGTGGCCTGTTTGGAGGGAAGGAGGATGGTCTCTCCCTGGACGATGCACTTCACCCGTCCGTGGCAGCCGGCCATGCCTGCGGCGCAGTTCTCGGTGATCAGCTCGGCCAGCTCCTTGATGTCGGCAACCCGTACGTTCTCCGCCGACAGCAGCTCGTGGACGGCCGCAATGCTCCGGACTCGGGAGATGCTCTCCTTCAGAGCCATCTCCGTGGGGATCTTGCGGCCGCTGTGGATCTCCAGTGTCAGCAGGTCGGCGATGGTCTGGAGGTTGTTCTTGATCCGGTGGTGCATCTCCTGCACCAGCACCATCAGCTGCTGGTTGGTCGCCTCCAGCTCCGATTGGCTCTGCTGAATGGTCCGATCCCGCTCCTCCAGGTAGGACTCGGAGGTGATCAACATCTGGTTGTCGAGGGCCACGTTGATGATGTCCTCGGCCTTAAGAATGTCCTGGGGAAAGGCGATCCACAGCCGGCTGCGGAGCATCTTCTCCACGGCGTTGAGCACCGAGAGCCGGAAGAGGGAGGCCGACCGCAGGATCTCGTAGAGGGGGATGCCGCGCTCCAGGTGAAGGGAGGCCATTTGGCGACCCTCCCGCAGCAGCTCAGAGGTGATCTTCCCCCGCTCTTCGGGCTGCCGGGCCCGCAGCAGCTGCACCAACAGGTTGAGGCTCCGCGTGCCCCACTCCTGCATCTCCCGCATCAGGGGCGCATAGCTCGGCATCGACTCACGGATACGCCCAATCCACGTCTCCACTACGTGGGCGGAGTTCTCCTCCAGCCAGTTAGCGGTCGTGGTGAGGGCATGGCGGACAAGGATCTGACCGATCTGCCTGATGGCCCCGCGTAGCATCTATCCTCGTGCCCCGTTGCACCAGAAGGCTTCCCACCAACTCGAAGTTTACTCGCTGCTCGGTTAGTGGTCAAGGAGCGCCGAGGAGCGGCTAGGCGGGTCCTCTCATGTTCGCTGGCGAGGTAGCGAGCCGAAAGGAAGAGGGCGGAGAAAAGGGGGAGCCGGCAACAAGTTGCCGGCTCCCCCTTCGGGTCTAGCGGTGCTCGACCGAGAGCTATGGCCTGCCGGGGGCCTGGGCTCGGTCGGTAGGCGTCGCCTCGCCGCCGAGGGCCATGCCCTTGCGCCAGGGAGTGCCCAGCGCGGGCAGGAGGACGCGGTCCACGCCCAGGTAGCCGGCCGTCTTCCAGGCCAGTATCAGGCCGACGGACAGGGCGAATAGCATCGGGTTGGTGCTGGCGGTGCCGGCCATCATGAAGTTCCAGTTCAGGAACCCGCCGAAGAAGGCGGCGACGCCGACGAAAGCACCGACGATCAAACCGACGCCGATGGCCATCTCACCGAAGGTCACCAGCTTCGCGAACCAGACGTAGTGGCCGCCGTTGAGGAGCATGGTCAGGAAGTCGCGGTACCAGTCGAAGGTGATGGGGGACTTGCCGTTGGCGCCGACGGCCACGGCATTGGCCCAGAAGCCCTTGAGGGCGGTACCGCTCGTGATCCAGGCCGGGTCCTGGAACTTGTGCAGGCCGGCGGTAATCCAGGAGTAGCCTACGTACAGGCGAACCAGGAGCCAGAGCCAGGAGAGCCTGGTATCGCTGAACAGAGCCCGCGCGACAGGCGGATCCTCGACGACCGTTTGCCGCTTGGTGATGGAAAACATCGAAGACTCCCTTCGTTGAACTGTCGATCGCTTCGTGATCTTTCGGGGTGGATCACCCCACCCCAGGCAGTTGAAACTTTACCAGGTTAACTATAGGATCGCTATCAGGGATTTCCCTGATTTATCACCTGGTTAACTATTTTCGAGAAGGGGCCCGCAATCCTCCCTTCTCCCTCGACTGCCGGTAGCTCCTCCCTGGCCCGCATGTTGCTGCTGAGCGAGCCTTCGCTGACGCGGAGTTCGCAGCCAACAAGTATCGACGAGGAGTAGAGAGGCTATGAAAGCATTGGTCTACCACGGCCCCCACGACGTGCGGGTCGAGGACGTGCCGAGGCCTGCCATTCAGGACCCTCAGGACGTGATTCTGAAGGTCACCCTTGCCTCCATCTGTGGCACCGACCTCCACTCCTATAGGGGTACCATGCCCGGGATGCTGGACGGCACCATCCTGGGCCACGAGTTCGTCGGGGTGGTGGACGAGGTCGGGGACAAGGTCAAGAACCTGAAACCCGGGGACCGAGTGCTGGTGCCCTCCACGATCGCCTGCGGCTACTGCTCCTTCTGCACCCAGGGGCTGTACGCCCAGTGCGAGAATGCCAACTCCCTCACCCGCTCCACCGCCTTCTTCGGTGGCCCCAGGGATGCCGGCGGCTACCAGGGTGGTGATGCGGAGTACGTGAGAGTGCCTTTCGCCACCGTGGGACCTACCAGGATCCCCGGCGAGGTCGCCGACGAGCAGGCCGTCATCATCACCGACATCTTGCCCACCGGCTACTTTGCGGCCGACCTGGCCGACATCGGCCCGGGAGACTCGGTAGCGGTCTTCGGCGCCGGTCCGGTGGGGCTGATGGCCATGGAGAGCGCCAAGCTGATGGATGCCGGGCGGATCTTCGCGGTGGACGACGTGGAGGGGCGGCTGCAGGTGGCCACCCAGAGGGGGATCGAGGCGATCAACTTCGACGAAGGGGACCCCGTGCAGCAGATCCTGGAGCTGACGGGCGGCAACGGCGTGGACTGCTGCATTGGGGCTGTGGGGCTCGATGCCCGCTGTGCCGTGGGCCATCCCCACGGCAACGGCAACGGCTGCGCTACCCAGGCCCTGGAGTGGCAGATCGGCGCGGTCAAAAAGGCCGGGACCCTCAGCATCGTCGGGCTCTACCTGGAGAGGGTCAACGACTTCCCCCTGGATCAGATCCAGAAGAAGAACCTGACCCTGCGGGCGGGTAACTGCAACCACCGCAAGTACACGCCGCTGCTCATGCGGCTGGTGCAGGACGGCACCCTGGATCCCAGTTTCGTGATCTCCGACACCTTCCCCCTGGATCAGGCGCCGGACGCCTACCGGGAGTTCGATCAGAACCAGAACCAGCACCTGAAGATCGTGCTGGAGACGCCGGCGTCGGCTCACGTGGCGGGGTAACCGAAGAGGAGGCTTTGCCTGGGAGCGCGGGGGTAGCGTCACTGCCCGCTCTGCCAGCGGGGTGTGGGGGGCGGCCGGCCGGCCGCCCCTAGTACACGACCACAGAGAAGGTGATATGTACTGTCATGCTGAGCGCAGCGAAGCATCTCCCCGTGGCGAGAGGAGATCCTTCGCTATCGCTCAGGATGACACCCGTCAGAACCAATGTGGCGATGTACTAGGTCGGGTTCCCGCGCTGTGGCCGCTGCAGCTTACGAAGCTCCAGGTAGCTTCGCAGCTCGTAGTAGGCCATCAGCGAGGAGAGGAGGAGGCCCACCCCACCGTCGCGGTATCCCTGCCAGGTGACGTACCTGCGCCAGAACTGGCGCCAGGGCTGCAGCAGGTAGTTCCGGGGCTCGATCCGAACCCCCCGCTGGAACATGTCCGCCGCCTCCATGGAGGCGTAGAGGCGCTGGCGGGTGCAGAACTCCGCCAGGGTGGAGTAGTTATAGTGGATCAGGGGGTTCTGGAGGTAACCTTCCTCGCCCTGGAGCTCCACCAGCTCGTGGACGGTGCGGTCCTCCCGATAGGCGGCGTCGCGGGTGCGGAGGAGGCGAAGCTGGTGATCGGGGCTCCAGCCGGCGTGGCGAACCCAGCGACCGAATAGGATGTTCTTTCGCGGAACCCAGTAGCCGGCAGCGGTGGGTTGACCGCCATCGACGATGCCCCGGATCTCGCGGGCCAGCTCCGGCGTGACCACCTCGTCGTCGTCCACGAAGAGCAGCCAGTCCGACCCAGCCATCCGGAGGGCGGCGTTCCGCTGGCGGGCGAAATCCAGGAAGGGCCTTACCTCGACCCGGGCGCCCTGGCGGGTGGCGATCTCGGCGGTTGCGTCGACGGTGCGGCCGTCGACGACGACCAGGAGGCTGTCCGCCCAGTCCAGGCTGGCCAGACAACGCTCGATGGTGAGGGCCGCGTCCCTCGCTATGACGGCGCCACAGAGGGTGGCCAACTCACATGCTCCAGATGGTGCGGTAGGCTCGTAGCCTTCGGCCCAGCTCCTCGCGGCTTAGCCGCCCCTGCAGCAGCAGCCAGAGCGCCCGAACCGTCTCCCTGGCGAGACCGATCCGTGTGATGGCCCGGTGGGCCGAGATGAAGCTGCGGGGGTAGTGCTTGCGGAACAGGATGCAGCGGCTCCGATGTAGCTCGACCAGCATCTTCTCGCGAAACTGCCCTGTGCTCTGGCCCGCGTGGTGGATGACCTGAGCCGAGGGGATCTGGTAGATCTCCCAGCCCCGGCGTTTGGCGCGGAGGCACCAGTCGACCTCCTCGCAGTACATGAAGAAGGACTCGTCCAGCAGCCCGACCTCCTCCAGGGCCTCCCGCTTCACCATGATGGCGGCCCCAAGGGGATGATCGACGGCGAAGGGGCCGCGGTTAGGGGGCACCCGGTAGCGGCCGTTGAGCCGGGAGTTGGTGAGTCGGTGGTTGAGGGGAAAGAAGTCGAAGAAGCTCATCCAGAGGGTGGGGAAGCGAAAGGCGGCGTGCTGGGGCCTGCCGTCGGGATAGACGAGGCTGGGCCCCACGGCCGCGACCCGGTGGTGAGCGTGCAGGAAGTTGGCCATGGCGACCAGGGCGTTGCCCAGCAGCTCGGTATCGGGATTGAGCAGCAGCAGGAGGTCGCCGCGGCTTTCCCGCAGGCCGACGTTGGTGGCCCGAGCGAATCCGAGATTCGATCCAGCCCGGACGAGGCGAGCCATGGGGAACTCTCGCTCGACCATGCCGGCGCTACCGTCGGAGGAGTCGTTATCGACCACCACCATCTCGACGGAGAGCCAGGGCTGAAAGAAGCCAGGGCGTGGTGACAGGTTCGGCCGGTCGGTCGCCTCTCCGGGAGCGGCCGCCTCGATCTGGTGGTAGGGGTTCTCCACGACGGAGGCGATGCACCGGCGGAGCAGATCCACGGTGTTGTAGGACACTATGACGATGGAGAGAAGGCGAGGTCGCATCACCGGCCGACCCCCACCATGGTCCGGCCGACTTCGCTTAGGAGCGGCCGGCCGGCCGGGCCGCAACCACCGGCAGTCGCCAGGGCTGCCAGGGCCAGGCCGAGGACCGGGATAGCCAGTCGAGGTTGCGGCAAGGTGGGTTGCCTCCGTGCGGTCGACCAGGGTGTAGGGATGGGCTTCGAGCCGGCGGCGGCTACCTCGCAGGCAGTCCCAGCTCGGCCAGCTTCTCAGCCGTTGGGACCCCCCGGCTGTCCCATCCTCGTACCCGGTAGTACTCCGCCAGCATCGGCTCGAAGGGTGGCAGCTTGCCGGCGGCGCTCCCGTCGGGTCTGGGCTGCTGCCGGAAACGGGCAGGGAGGGAATCGTCCTTGCCCGTGAAGCCGGAGCGCAGGTTGTAGAGCCGCTTGGCGTTGAAGATCCTCTCGCCCGTGCGGAGGAACTCCGGCTGGTCCATGCCCCAGCCGGTGACGTTGTTCAGCCATTCCACCAGCTGTGGCGTCCTGGCTCCCCCGAACAGCAGGAACTTGCAGGCCTTGAGGGAGTCGAACATCCCCATCAGGTTCTGGCCATCGAACACCAGCATCGGTTTCGGCTCGGAGGCGAAGCGATCCACAGGTGCGTCGTAGCCGAACTCGGGCATGGCCAGCACCCGCTCGAAGCCGTGCACGAAGGAGGAGAGGTGGCAGGCGCCCCGTGCCGAGGTAGCGAAGGCGATGGCGTTCCCGAAGAAGGCCCGCGGGTCGTGGGCGGGCGGTTCCATCCCCTTCACGTGGATGGCGAAGGCCTGGGCCTCCGGTCCCAACTCGGCGGCGGCCCGGCGAACGCCCTCGCCCAGCAGCCTGCCGAGCCCCTTCCGCTCACCTATCCGCTTGATCATCTCGACGAGGCCCTCGGCGCTGCCCCAACGCAGGTCCACTCCGTCCACCTGCTCGGGCGTCATCAGCCCCCGCTCGTAGGCCTCCATGGCGAAGGCGATGAGGCCGCCGGTGGAGATGGTGTCGATGCCGTACCGGTTGCACAGCTCGTTGCCCTTGCAGATGGCCTGGAGGTCGTCCACAAGGCAGTTGGAGCCCAGCATGGCCACGCTCTCGTACTCGGGGCCGGCGCTCCGCTCCATGGCGTAGGGGCCGTCCTCGATCTCGACCACCCGGCCGCAGCCGATGACGCATCCCCTGCAGGCGTAGCTGTCGGTCAGGATGCCCCGCTTGGCCAGGGTGACCCCCGAGATCTTGTTGGCCCCGTCGGGCCACGAGCCCATCTGCCAGTTCATCTCCGGCAGGTTGCCCATCTTGTCGTGGGTGGGTGTTCCGCCCGAGGTGCCGTACTTGTGCATTCCTTCGGCGCCCTGTCGCAGCTTGGGGGACCACTCCCTGACGGCCGCCTTCAGCGCGGCGGCATCGGCCACAGGGACGTTCAGGGTGCCGCGGACGGCGACGGCCTTCAGCCGCTTGGATCCCATCACGGCACCCAGGCCGGCGCGGCCGGCCGCTCTGCCGTCGCGGCCCTCGTTCATGATGGCGGCGAAGCGGACCAGCTGCTCGCCGCCGGGGCCGATGCAGGCCACGCTCGCCTTCTCGTCGGTCTCCTGCTTGATCAGGGCGTCGGTCTCCCAGCTGTCGCGGCCCCACAGCCGGTGGGCGTCTCGGATCTCCACCTGATCGTCGCTAATCCAGATGTAGACCGGGGAGTCGGACCGGCCCCGGATGATGAGACCGTCGAAGCCGGCCCGCTTGAGCTCACCGCCCCAGCTGCCGCCGCAGTCGGACTCGCCGAAGGCGCCGGTCAAGGGGGACTTGGCGACGGCGGCAAACCGGTTGGAGGTAGGGATAATGGTGCCGGTCATTGGGCCGGCCATGAGGGCTAGCGCGTTGTCGGGCCCCAGCGGATCGAGAGTTGGTGAGGCATCGTTCAGCAGCAGATGGGCGGCCAGCCCGCTGCCACCGACGAACTTTCTCGCTACTGCCGGCTCCATCGGCACTAGCCGGTAGCTCCGGGTTCCCAGATCCACTTCCAGCAGCTTACCCATGTATCCGTTTGTCATAGTCGCACTCCCTGCAAACTGATGGCTCGTGAGCTGTCGGTACGGCGATGAGGATGGGTGGCGGGAGAGCCCTCCGAGGGCACAAGGTAGTTGTCGCGCGGCCGACGAACCTATCATAGCATGGTGTGGCGCGGGCCGTCAGCCTCGGGCGGGTGCGTGCTATACTGCGGCGGGTCCAGATTCGCGGTGCGACCGGGTCGCCTGCGGGAGCCGGCCCCCACGCTATTCGCTCCAGTCGGTGCTCTGTGGCGGCCGTCTCCTCCCTACTTTCCAGCCCCGGGGGATTCGCGGTTCCTTGAAGCCGACAACCGCTAAAAAAAAGGCGATGATCCTCGCGAAGCCGCGGATTCTCTCTGCGATGCGGCTCGCCGCGGTGTGGCCCGACCTGCTGGCTCTCCTGGCCTACTGCGGGGTGACGGCCCTGTTCTTCTGGAGGATCGTGGGGCGGGGGATGGTCCCGTCGGACTACGATCTGCTCACCTACTTCTATCCCTATAAGGCCTATCTGGCCGAGATGGTGCACCGGGGCCAGCTTCCGCTGTGGAACCCGTCGATCTTCATGGGGGCGCCGCTGCTGGCGAACGTCCAGGTGGCCGCGCTCTATCCGCCGGACCTTCTGTTCTATCTTCTTCCCGTTCCCGACGCCCTGCGGTACAGCGTCGTGCTGCACGTTTTCCTGGGGGCGACGTTCACCCACCTGTTCGGGCGGCTGTCCCTGCGACTGTCCCCGCCGGCCGCATGGGTGGCAGGGGCGGTCTTCGCCTTCAGCGGCTACCTGGGAGCGCAGACGGGCCATCTCAACCAGCTTCACGCTGCCGTTTGGCTCCCCCTATTGCTGCTCTGCCTCGAGCGGGCGGCGACGAAGCGAAGTGCCGCGGCAGCCGCGGCCGGGGCCGCCACCCTCGCCGTCCAGATGTTAGCGGGCCACACACAGCAGCTGTACTACTCCGGCTGGACCCTGGTTCTCTTTGCCCTCTTTATCGCGCTCTCCGGGGGGCTTCGAGGCCGGAATCGGCTCCTCCCTTTCGCTGCCCTCACCTTCATGGTGGCCGCCGGCGCGGCCGTGGCCGGCGTCCAACTGCTGCCGACCCTGGAATTGGCTCGCGAGTCCTATCGCTCGGGAGGGATCCCCTTCAGTGAAGCGACCAACTTCTCAGTGCGGCTGCCGAAACTGATGGATAGCGTGCTGCCTCTCTACAACGCCGTGCCCTATGTGGAGTTCATCGGATACACAGGAGTCATATCCCTGGTATTGCTGCCGGCAGCTGTAGCTGGGCGGCGGCGACCGGCGTACCAGTGGCTCTTCGCGGGCCTCGCTGGTGTTGCCCTCCTCCTGGCCTTGGGGGACGGAACCCGAGTCTATGGGTGGCTCTACCGCACAGTGCCGGGTTTTGACCTCTTCAGAGCGCCGGCCCGCTGGCTGTTCCTCTACAGCTTCTCGGTTGCCGCTCTCTGCGGGATGGCCGTGCAGAGCCTGCGAGAGCCCTTTTCCGAAGGGGCTTTGCGCCGGTGGTTGGGGGGCTATGGGCTGGCCTTAGGCGCAGGGGTAGCATTTCTGGCGGGTCTGCGCCTCTGGCTGGGGACCCAGGGACAGGAGTTCGAGCTGCCGGCTCCGAGGATCGTGCTGAGCTGGTGGCTCTCCGCCGGGGCGGCGGTCGCGGTCTCGGTCGCCGTGCGCTCGTGGCCGCGATCTCGTGCGGTCGTCGGTTTGCTGATGGGGCTGCTGCTGCTGGAGCTGTTCCTGGCCAGGGAACCGCTGGAGTACAACACCCCTACCCTGGCCTCCATCTACACTGAGCCGCGCCCGCTCTACTCGAAGCTGGAGGGGGTTCCCCCCTCCCGGGTTCTAAGCCTGGCCAAGGATCGGTTCACTCTGGCCGACGAAGGTCTTCTCAGAAGCGACCTCTCCAGGAGCCTGGGCAAGGCCGCGGTGGATGGCTACCTGGGCTCTACACGGCTGAAGGAGGCTCTGGCACCCAACCTGGCCATGAGCTTCGGGCTGAGTGACCTGGACGGGTACGACGGAGGGTTACTGCCGACCCGGCGGTACGCCCAACTGAAGCAGTCGATCCTGGGGGCAAAGGAGTACAAGCCCGATCTCACCATGCAGTCCCAGGCCGAGGCCGCCCCACCCAGTCGCCTGCTGGGCGCTCTCGGCGTGGGTTACCTGGTAGTGGACTCCAGCCTGGAGGTCCAGGACCCCGGATGGGAGGAGATGCGAGGGATCGGAGAGGGCTCGGTCCGAGTGCTGCGCAACCGGCAGGCTCTGCCTCGCGCCTACCTGGTGCACTCGGTCGAGGTTCTGCCGGAGGACCAGCGGCAGTTGGAGGCGGTGCGTTCCCTGGACCTGCGGCAGGTGGTGGTGCTGGGGGAGAGGGTAGATTACCAGGCCCCGCCGGTGCCGGGCAGGGATCAGGTGGAGATGATCGGGGACAGGCCGGGGGCGGTGGAGGTGGCCGCCTCCCTGGAGCAGCCCGGGTTCCTGGTGCTGAGCGATTCCTACTATCCGGGGTGGAAGGCCTACATGGACGGCCGGGAGGTGCCGCTGCTGAGGGCCGACTACGCCCTGCGGGCGGTGCAGCTGGACGCAGGCAGCCACCGAGTGCGCTTCTCCTACGAGCCCGACTCCTTCAGGCTGGGGCTCGCCCTCTCGGCTCTGGGGTTGTTGGCGGTCGCCAGCGCACTTCTGCTGCCGCGGTGGATTGATTCTTTGCGGTCCTTTCCTTAGCTTGGCAATGTCACATTAGGATGTGTTTGGATGCTGGGGAGAACGCTTCATCCGGCTTTTTCGAGCACGAGTGCGATTGATCAGGTGCTCGACCACCAGCGACGCCGCGCCCTCGGGTG
>JAJZRD010000344.1 GCA_021845945.1 Chloroflexota bacterium | reverse complement strand
CTCCAGAGAGTGCTCCCGCAGCAGCTCCACCAGCCGATCCTTCCCCCGGTTGCCCAGGACCGCGCCGACCCCCTCTATCGCCTTCACGGCCTCGCCTTCGAGCTCGGCATAGCAGCCCGCCACGGCGACGAAGGCCTCGGGGTTGGCCCGAACGGCCTGGCGGATCAGCTGCCGCGACTTCCGATCGCCGATGTGGGTCACGGTACAGCTGTTGACCAGGTAGAGGTCGGCCGGTTGGCCGAAAGGCACCAGGGTGACCCCGGCCTCGACCAGCTGCCGGGCCATCTGGTCGCTTTCGCTCTGATTCAACTTGCAGCCCAGCGTCGCGATGGACGCCGTTCGGATGCGCCTCAAGATGATGATCCCCTCTGCTTCCCAGGCGGCCGCGACTCCACCAGCAGCAGCCGCTGAAGGTCCTCCACGTCCTGCTCTGACCCCACCTCCGCGTAGAGCCGTCGGCCCTCGGGCCGCCCCTACCGACCTGCCGTCACCCGCACCGGCGTGCCGGCTCCCCGGCCGACCTCCCCCCGAGCGGAGCCTCCCGGCAGGGCGATCTCCAGGTAGCCGGAGCTACCCACCAGCGCTACCAGGCCGGTGCCGCCGCTGTAGCTCCGCCGCAGCCCGCGGAGGTGCTGCCCGGCCACCTCGATGACTACCTCACCCTGGGGCAGATCCTCGGCCCGGAGGTTGGTGATCAGGTTGCCGAAGCGGTCCACGTGGAGCACCTCACCGGCGAGGTCGCCGGTGGGGAGCCGTCGGGCCACCGGGATCCGGAAGGCCGCGAGGCTCTCCATGGCGGGGCCGAAGCCCTCCATCGGCTCCCCCAGGGAGAGATGGGCCGCCACCGGCGCGAAGATGTCCCGGCCGTGGAAGGTGCTGCTGGGGTTGGGCAGCCAGAAGCGGGGCTCGGCGATCCGCACCGCTCGCCAGCCGGACGGGATCGCGACTGGGTGAAGATCGTTGGAGCCCTCACCCTGACCCTCTCCCAGGGGGAGAGGGGAGCCGAGAACTCCCTCTCCCTTTGGGAGAGGGTGGGGGTGAGGTCTGGTACCAAGTCCCGCCCCCTCCGCCAGCACGAAGCTGAGCAACCCGTTGTCGGGCGCCACGAACAGTGCCCGCCCGGTGTCCAGGATCACGGCGGCTCGCTCGGTGCCAACCCCCGGGTCCACCACGGCCAGCTGCACGGTCCCAGGGGGAAAGTAGCGATGCACCGTGTGGAGCACGAAGGCGCCGGCCCGCACCCCCTGGGGTGGGATCTCGTGGGTCACGTCCACCAGGGATACCCCGGGGTTCAGCCCCAGGATCACCCCCTTCATCGCCCCCACGTAGCCGTCGCCGGTGCCGAAGTCGGTGAGCAGCGATATCACGCCGTCCCTGGATCTCTCCTGCTTCCTAGCCACCCATGTCCCCCGTCGCGCACAGCACCAGGGTTGCGGCCACCAGCCCCGCCGTCTCCGCCCGCAGGATTCGCGGCCCCAGGCTGACGATCCGCACGCCGGCTTCCCCGGCCGCCTGGGCTTCCCGGGTCGAGAAGCCTCCCTCGGGGCCAACCAGGAGGGAGACGCGGGGCCTCTGCGCCCATACCCCTGCCCCTTCCCTCACAAGAGGTGAGGGGGAATCCTCGCTCCCTTCCCCCTGAATGGGGAAAGGGACGGGGGAGGGGGTGAGGGATTCCCGCAGCACCCTCCCTATCCCCAGGGCGTGCTCCTCCTCCCAGGCCATCAGGGCGAGGCCCCCGGCGACGGCGCTCCGGCAGGCCTCCTCCAACGACTCCAGGGCGGCGACCCGGGGCAGGACGGCCCGTCCCGATTGCTCGGCCGCCTCCCGAACGATCGCCTGCCAACGCTCCAGCCGCCGCTCCAGGTCCGCCGCCGCGGGTCGAGAGATGCACCGTTCGCTGAGGACCGGAACGAAGCGACTCACCCCGATCTCCGTCCCCTTTTGGAGCACCAACTCCATCTTCTGGCCCTTCAACAGCGCCTGATACAGCACCAGCTCCACGCCGGGCTCGCTGTTGGATCGGCGGCGCTCCACCACCTCGGCGGCCACTCCCTCCTTGGAGACCGCCACCAGGCGAGCCAGGAGGACGAAGCCGGAGCCGTCCAGCAGCTCCACCGTGTCGCCCGGCCGGAGCCGCAGGACGTTGCGGATCTGGTGGGCCACCGCGCCCGCTAGCTCGGCGCGTCCCTCCCGAACCGTCCCCGGGTCCACGAAGAAGCTACGCTCGCCCACGCCGGCACACCATCGCTCGCCAATCCCCCTCGGCCATGACCTCCTCCACCTCCAGGCCGGCCGCCACCAGCGCCGCCCGGACCTCCTCCTCCCGGTCGGCTATGATGCCGGAGGCCACCAATCGCCCGCCCGCGGCCAGGGCGTCGTGAAGCCCCTGGGCCAGCCCTATTATGACGCTGGCGATGATGTTGGCCAGCGCCAGATCGAAGCCGGGGGCAATGGAAGGCCCCTGTAGTAACGACTTCAGTCGTTCGTCCCTGGGTGAGCCCGAACGACTGAAGCCGTTACCAGGCGTCTCCCGCTCCCCA
>JAJZRD010000343.1 GCA_021845945.1 Chloroflexota bacterium | reverse complement strand
CATCGACGACGAGGAAAACACCCTCGGCATCCGCTGCGTCGCGGCTCCCATTCTCAGCGCCGAAGGTCTCGTGGTAGCCGCCGTCAGTATCACCGCCCTTGCTCCCGCCATGGAACCGGAGGTTATGGGTGGCTACATCGAGGAGATCGTTGGCGCTGCCCGGGAGCTTTCAGCTCAGCTTGGCTACCGGGTGCAGCCGACATCTCCGGCCAACCTATCCCAAGTAGTCGCTCACATCGGTGCTACCAGCTAATCGGCGCGAACTGCCCCGCCCTTCTGCTATCGGACTATCCGGCCCTGAAAGGAGGTGAACGGAACCGCGACCACACAGGCTGCCATCCACGCGCGCCACGACGGTGTGAGACCCCAACGGGGGCCAAGAGGATCCTCAGGCAGACCACAGGCAGTTCCCAAATCCGAATGATGGAGTAAGAGGGAGACGATGCTGAAGCCGCAGGAACTCAGAGAGCGCCTGAAGGGCATGACCGTCATCGTGATGACGCCGTTCGATGACAACGATGAGATCGACTACGCAGGGCTGAAGGGCAACGTCGAGGGATTGGTGGATGCGCTGAAAGGCAGGGATGCCTGTCTCGTCGCCTCGGGCAGCAACAGCGAGTTCTACGCCCTGACCGACGAGGAACGTCGGCGAGTGATCGAGACGGTGGTCGACACCGTGGGCGGAAGGCTCCCTGTCGTGGCTGGAACCATGGAGGCCGGCACCAAGCTCACGATCCAGTGGTCCAAGTACGCCCAGGAGGTGGGCGCCGACGGCGTCATGGTGGTGCCCCCCTACTACCACGTGCCCTCCGAAGAGGGGATGTACGCGCACTACGCCCGCCTCGCCGAGAGCATCAGCATCGGCATCATGGTCTACAACAACCCGCAGGTCACCGGCTCGTGGATCAAACCTCAGTTGATGGCGCGCCTTGCCGAGATCGACAACATCGTCGGTGACAAGGAGACGACGACCATCGTCCAGAACCAGCTGGCGATGCTGAAGGCCATCGATCCCGCGAAGATGACCATCTCCTGCGGCGCGGGCGAGTTGATGTACTCCTACGTGTCGCTGGCCGGAAGCCCGGGTTACGTCGCGACCCCCATGGGCAACTTCTCGCCCAACTTCTTCTACGGCTTCCTCGAGGCCGCGAGGGAGAACGACTTCAAGAAGATGAAGGACCAGGTCGCCAAGGTCGAACTGCTGGTGAGCTTCATCGGCAGGCTGACGGCAGATCACGGCCACACCGGCGCCCACGCATCCCCGTTCACCGGCGGGCACTGGTCCATCCCCGTTACCAAAGCAGGCATGAACCTGGTCGGCATGGTCGGCGGCCGGGTGCGACTGCCTCTCGTCGACCTCAATGAGGCGGAAATCCGTGAGTTGAGATCGATCATGGGGCGCATGGGGATCCTGTAGCCATTGTTTCAGACCCGAGCTAGTTGCGGCTTGCATCTCGGAAGGAGAAGATAATGAAGCGCGTCTTTGCCACATTCGCGACCTTCCTTGCTTTGGGTCTCGTCTTGGCCGGGTGCACCCAGGCTGCGCCCCCGCCTACTGCAGCTCCTGCCGCCCCGACCAAAGCCGCTGAGGCCCCGAAAGCGGCCCCGACGGCAGAGGCCAAGGCCGCTCCCGCTGCCGCGCCGAAGGTGGACTTCCCAGTCAAGGGCAAGACGATCAGCATCATCGTGCCCTACGCAGCTGGGGGCGGGACCGACCTCTCGGCTCGGGTGTTGGCGAATGGACTCGAGAAGGAACTGGGAACGTCAGTCCAAATCGTCAATAAGGCAGGTGCAGGCGGTCAGGTCGGCCTCACCGAGCTAGCCCAGGCCAAGCCAGACGGCTATACCATCGGCTCCTCAGTCCTGCCCGCGGTCATCACCACCTACCTTGACCCGGAAAGAAAGTCGGCATTCGGCCGAAAGGACCTGCAGCTACTGGCGCTGCACGTGGCAGACGCCAGCGCCGTGGCGGTCAAGGCAGATAGTCCATTCAAGTCCGTGAAGGATGAAGAAGATGGATGAACTCGGCCTCACCATCCGGTACATGGATCCCGACCAGTACAGTGCCTATTGGGCCGACTACGAGGAGCAGGTCAAGCCCTTGATGGCCCTGGCCAAGGAGAACTAGCCCCCTGTCGCCGCCGAAGGGAGGGAACAGGTTGGTTCCCTCCCTTCGCATCGGCCCCCGGTATCGGACTGAAGGCGTATTCAGCGCGGTCCATAACGACCAAGCCAACCAACACCCCGGGGCCGACCAGAACTCCCAAGCCCACGGCCACCGCTGCTCCAGCGACGGCCACCACGATCACCGACCCGTTGGGGTGGTAGCGGTACTCCTGGGTCCTGTCGTACCAGTCCACAGCGTCCAACGGATGCAGGACGTGCCGCTCGAAGGTCACCATGGCCGACTCGCTCAGGCTGGCCCTCGTCTTCCGGACCATCACCCCACGGCTGATACTGGACCCTGACCACTTTCCGGCTAGACCTGCTCGATGTCGACTCCCACGTACTCACGCACCAGCACCTCGCCGCTGTGCTCGTGCTTCTCCTCCC
>JAJZRD010000084.1 GCA_021845945.1 Chloroflexota bacterium | reverse complement strand
ATGTCTCTTCGATACCCCGCGCCACGCCGATCCTTTGACATTTTGTACAATTTGTCGTATAATTGTGCCTTAGGAGAAGCGGAATGCCCATAAAGATTCGGGCTGCCGACGCCCGCAACAACTTTGCAGAGATCCTCGGACGTGCCCACTTCGGCGGCGAGACCTTCCTCATTGAGAAGCAGGGTAAGCCCTTCGCGGTAGTCCTCGGCATCGAGGAGTACCAGAGGCTGCTGGGAGCACCTCCCGAGGACTCGGAGGATCCGGGCAAGCCCGAATCGCAGCGACGGAACGGCCACCCGGGCTGATACCTTCATGGTTTCCCTCCTGCGTGGCTCGTCCTTTCTTACTGCATGCGGTTGGTGGCAGTGGGATGCATGGGGCTTGTGGCTGATGGCTGACCGCCGATAGCTGATCGCTGGGGATATCGAGGTAGTCTCATGGATATTGGAATAGTCAAGCCGGTCAACGTCGAAGAGGAGATGAAAAGCTCCTACCTCGACTACGCGATGAGCGTGATCGTGTCCCGGGCCCTTCCCGATGCTCGCGACGGCCTGAAGCCGTCGCAGCGCCGCATCCTGGTTTCCATGCACGACCTCAACCTGGCGCCGAACCGCTCTCACAGGAAGTGCGCCAAGATCTGCGGTGACACCTCGGGCAACTATCACCCTCACGGCGAGGCCGTTATCTACCCGACCCTCGTGCGGATGGCCCAGGACTTCAACATGCGCTATCCGCTGGTCGATGGGCAGGGCAACTTCGGCTCCATCGACGGCGACCCTCCCGCGGCCATGCGGTACACCGAGGCCCGGATGACGGTCGTGTCCATGGAGATGATGGCCGACATCGAGAAGCAGACCGTCGACTACCTGCCCAACTACGACGGTACCCGGCAGGAGCCGGTGGTGCTTCCATCCCGTTTCCCGAACCTGCTGTGCAACGGTTCGGCGGGCATCGCCGTCGGCATGGCCACCAACATCCCTCCCCACAACCTGAACGAGATCGCCGATGCGATCATCCACCTCATCGACAATCCTGAGGCGACCGTCGAGGAGCTGTACAGCTTCGTCAAGGGTCCGGACTTTCCGACCGGCGGCCTGATTCTGGGGACCGAGGGGATCAAGACGGCCTACGCCACCGGCCACGGCAGGGTCCTGATGCGGGCCAAGGCCGGCATCGAGGAGTCCAAGGGAGGGCGATTCCAGATCATCGTGACGGAGCTGCCCTTCCAGGTCAACAAGGCGAACCTCATCGAGAAGATCGCCGATCTGGTCAAGGACAAGAGGCTCGAGGGGATCTCCGACCTGCGGGACGAGTCCGACCGGCAGGGGATGCGCATCGTCATCGAGGTGAAGCGGGATGCCAAGCCCCAGGCGGTGCTGAACCGGCTCTACAAGCACACGGCCATGCAGTCGGCTTTCGGAGTCAACATGCTGGCCCTGGTGGACGGGCAGCCCCGGGTGCTGACCCTCAAGAAGGCCCTGGCCTACTTCCTGGAGTACCGGCAGCTGGTGCTGACCCGCCGGACCCAGTTCGAGCTGGAGAAGGCTCGCGCCCGCGCTCACATCTTGGAAGGCCTCAAGATCGCCCTGGACCACCTGGACGCGGTGATCCAGACGATCCGCCAGTCCTCCTCGGCCGAGGTCGCCCTCCCCAACCTGATGGAGAGGTTCGGCCTCTCGGAGGTCCAGTCTCGGGCGATCCTCGACATGCAGCTTCGAAGGCTGGCGGCCCTGGAGCGGCAGAAGATCCTGGACGAGTACGCCGAGGTGCTCCGCACCGTCGCCTACCTGGAGGATCTGCTTGCCAACCCGAAGAAGATCCTCTGCCTGGTCCGGGACGATCTGGCTGAGCTGAAGCAGAAGTACGGCGACGAGCGGCGGACCCGCATAGTGCCCATGGAGGCCGAGGCCTTCAGGGAAGAGGATCTGATCGACCACCAGGAAGTGCTGATAACCCTCAGCCAGCGGGGCTACATCAAGCGGATGCCCTGCGACACCTACCATGCCCAACACCGAGGAGGGAAGGGGATCAAGGGGATGGTCTTCCGGGAGGAGGACATCCTGCGCCAAATGCTGGTGGTCGATACCCACGATAACCTGCTCTTCTTCACCGACCGGGGCCGGGTCTTCCGGTTGAAGGCCTACGAGGTCCCGGAAGCGACGAGACAGGCCAAGGGGTTGCCCATCATCAACCTGATCTCCCTGGATCCCAAGGACGTGGTGACCGCCGTAGAGGCCGTGCCCAACTTCGACGAGGGCGATTACTTCTTGATGGCCACCCGCCAGGGGGAGATCAAGAAGACCCCGCTGCGGGACTTCGCCGCGGTGCGCTCCAACGGTCTGATCGCCACGTCGCTGGAAGAGGGCGACGAGCTGGTGTCGGTCCGCTACTGCCGGAAGGGGTCCGAGGTGATCCTGATCACCGAGCAGGGCCAGTCGATCCGCTTCAGCGAGACCGTGCTGCGGGCGGCCTCCCGAACCAGCGGCGGGGTCCGGGGTATCCGGCTGGAGGAGGGCGACAGGGTGGTCGCCATGGACATCGTCGATCCGGAGCTGGACCTGCTGCTGGTGACGGTCGACGGCTTCGGCAAGCGCACCGCCCTGGCAGAGTTCCCCGTTCAGGGGCGGGGCGGTGCCGGTGTGCGGGCCCTCAAGGTCACCGACAAGACGGGACCGGTGGCGGCCGCCAGGGTGGTCAAGCCCACCGAGGAGCTGCTGGTGGTCTCCGCGGGCGGCCTGGTGATCAGGACGCCGGTGGAGCGGATACCCTGCTACGGCAGATCCTCTCAGGGGGTCAACGTCATGAACCTCAACGAGGGTGACAAGGTGGCCTCCATCTCATCCGCCAACGGCAATGGCAAGGACCGAGGGGATGTCGGCGCCGATGCCGTCGACGGTGAGGCGGCCGAGGTGGTCATCTCCGAGGACGGCCTGGTGGAGGAAGAGGAGATCGTGGCGGCCGGCGCTCCCGCCGAGAGCGGGAACGGCATAGAAGAGATCTAGGATTGCGCGCCGCTGGAGCGGCCCGAGGTTTCGACGCTATAGTCGCCATAATCAACCAACAAGTGGAACAACTCTTGCGTGACGGTGTTCGGGCTCGTTCGAGCCCAGAGGTAGCGGATGTTGCGATACTCTGGGCCTAGAAGTCTCACAGGATCGTTGGCTGATACGTCGTTTTGGGCTTTCCGGGTGCCCTGTGTGGGTGTTGCCGGAAAGCCCTCCTGATTCCAGGTCCTTGGTGCTGAGTGCTGGGGGTCGGCGGCATGGTGGATGTGAAAGCGGTGGTGCAGGCCCTGCTCGACAACGTGGAGAGGGTCGTGGTCGGCAAGCATGCCGAGGTGGAGTCGGCGCTTATTGCCCTGATCTGCGAGGGCCACATCCTGATCGAGGACGTGCCGGGGGTGGGGAAGACCGTTCTAGCCAAGGCCCTGGCCCGCAGTATCGGCTGCAGTTTCAAGCGCCTCCAGTTCACCCCTGACCTGCTCCCCAGCGACGTGACGGGGGTTTCCATCTTCAACCAGAAGACCGGGGAGTTCGAGTTCCGCCCGGGCCCGGTCATCGCCCAGATCGTGCTGGCCGACGAGATCAACCGTGCGACCCCTAAGACACAGTCCAGTCTGCTCGAGGCGATGGAGGAGCGGCAGGTCACCGTGGACGGCTTCACCCACCGGATGCCGAAGCCCTTCCTGGTGATGGCTACCCAGAACCCCATCGAGTACGAGGGCACCTTTCCCCTCCCCGAGGCCCAACTGGATCGCTTCCTGATGCGGATCCGCCTGGGATACCCGGCCCGGCAGGACGAGGTGGAGATCCTCGACCGGCAACAGCATTCCCATCCCCTGGACCAGCTCACCCAGGTGGCCGGCGTGGAGGAGCTGCTGGCCGTCCAGGCCCAGGTCAAGGAGGTGGCCGTGGCGCCGGCCCTGCGGAGCTACGTCGTCGACGTCGTTTCGGCCACCCGAGAGCACCCCGACGTTTACCTGGGTGCCAGCCCGAGGGGCTCCCTGGCGCTCTTCAGAACGGGCCAGGCCCGCGCCCTCCTGGCGGGCCGCGATTACGTCCTGCCCGACGACGTCAAGGCTCTGGCGGAGCCGGTCCTGGCCCACCGTCTGATCATCAACCCGGCCTCCCGCATCAAGAACGTGGATGCCGGTCTGGTAATCCGCGAGATCCTCGACTCCCTGCCGGTTCCTGGGAGCCGGGTTTCGGTATCGATAAAGCGGTGAAGGTAGTCTTCATAACGGCCCTGACCCTCCTCGTCCTGGCCACGGCGCTGAGCACCGGCTGGGAGATCCTCTACCGGGTCGTCTACACCCTGGCAGGACTCCTCGTGGTCTCCTTTCTCTGGAGCTGGATCAACGTGCGGTGGCTGTGGTTCCACCACGAGATCAAGACCACACGGTCCCAGGTGGGGGGACAGATAGAGGAGCGGCTCACCCTGGAGAACACCGGGTGGGTGCCCAAGCTTTGGCTGGAGCTCCGCGACCACTCCACCCTGGTCGGCCGGCACGGCAACCGGGTGGTGGGGCTGGGCAGCTACTCCAAGCGAACCCTGCCGCTGATAACCCCCTGCCGGGTGCGGGGACTGTACACCCTGGGGCCCATCAACGTGGTGAGCGGCGACCCCTTCGGCCTGTTCAAGATGCAGCGGAAGCTCCCCATTGGCGGCACGGTGGTGGTGTATCCGGCCATCACAGAGCTGACCTCCTTCGGCCGGCCGCCCGGCGAGCTGCCGGGCGGCAGCGTGCAAGCGCAGCGGACCTACTTCACCACCCCCAATGCGGCGGGCGTCCGGGAGTACCAGCCCGGGGATGCCCTCGGTCGAATCCACTGGCTCAGCTCGGCGCGGCAGCGGCGACTGATGGTGAAGGAGTTCGACCTGGACCCCCTCTCCGACGTCTGGATCATCCTGGATCTGGACGGTGAGGTTCAGGTGGGTTCCGGCGAGGACTCCACGGAGGAGTGGACGGCATCGGTCGGAGCCACCCTGGCCAAGTACTTCCTGGATCAGCAGCGGGAGGTGGGCATCGTAACCCAGGGTCGGGTCCTGGTGGCGGACAGGGGCTACCGGCAGCTTCAGAAAGCGTTGGAGCTGCTGGCGGTGGCCCACGCCCACAGCAGTATCCCACTGGAGCGGGTGGTGCTATCGGAGGAGGTGCGCTTCCGCCGGGGTGCCACGGCGGTGATCGTCACCCCCTCCACCGACGAGCGCTGGCTGGCCGCCTGCCGTCTGCTGGCAGCAAGGGGCGTCTCGGTGCTGGCCGTCCTGCTGGAGGCGAGCACCTTTGGGGCCAAGCAGTCGTCCCTGCTGCTGGTCAGCTCCCTGGCCGCCGGCGGTGTACCCACCTTCCTGGTGAAGCGAGGAGACGATCTGGCTCAGGCGCTGGCCCACCCGGCGGGAGGCCACCACAACACCCCCTCTCCCTCTGGGAGACGGTTGGGGTGAGAAGTCTCCCTCTCCCTCTGGGAGAGGGTCGGGGTAAGAAGTCTCCCTCTCCCTCTGGGAGAGGGTCGGGGTGAGGGCTGTCTGTCTGGCAACGTCTCAGCCCTCACCCACCCTTCGGGCCTTGACGGCACGCTCGCTACCGTCGAGTCTCCCAGAGGGAGAGGCGGCTGCGACGAGGCTGCGACAAGTCGCATCACTCCGAACCTGTAACAGAATCGGCGGCGCCTCGTTGTTGAAGATAGGAGCGAGTAGCTCATGCTGCGGCTGATCCTCGGTCCGCGCGAGGGATGGCTGGCCCTCCTACTGCTGATGGTCGTCGTCCTTGGCCCCGCCGTTTCTTTGGCCGATGCAGCCTGGGTAGATGGTCTCTGGATCGCCCCCTGGATCGCCTTCTTCGCCATCCTGCTGGGGTTTGTCCTGGCCAAGTTGCCGGTGCGAGGGCCGGTTGCCCACCTCTTTGCGGCGGAGGTGGGCTTGGTAGGTATAGGCTTCTACTTCGCCGCCATGGGTCCGCGGGGCGACTGGGAGGAGCGGTTCGGTTGGCTGTTCGGGCGGATTTCGGCGTGGCTGCAGCTGGTCTTCGGCGGCGGCATGGGCAACGACAACATGCTCTTCGCCCTGTTGATGTCCCTGGTGGCCTGGCTGCTGGGCTACCTCTGTGCCTGGCTCGCCTTCCGAAGACACAACGTCCTGCTGCCCATCGTGGCCTGTGCATCGGCTCTTCTGTTAGATCTCTCCTACGGGGCGCCCAACCCGGAAACCAACCTGCTCGTCGTTCTGATGGCCTCCCTGCTCCTGTTGATACGGATCACCCTCTTCCAGAAGGAGAGGGATTGGGCCCAGGCCGAGGCCGAGTACCACCGCAGCCTTACCTGGAACAGCCTGTGGGGCAGCGCCCTCCTGTCGGCCGGCCTGCTGGTGGTCGCTTGGGCTCTTCCCATCGGCAACGTCAACGCGGCGGTGGCGGAGAACTGGTACAGGGCCACCGGCCCTTGGCAGGGGCTTCAGGTGGAGTTCGATCGGCTCTTCGCCTCTATCGGGAGTGCTGGGGGTAAGGTGGAGGGGAACCGCTTCGCCAAGACCATGGCCCTCAAGGGTGCCATAGAGTTGGGCACCGACCCCGTCATGGTGGTTTCCTCGCCGCTCCCGGAGTACTGGGCTGCCCAGGCCTACGACCAGTACAACGGCCATGGGTGGATCAGCACCGCGGATCGGAGCTCGCGGCTCGAGGCCAACGACCAGCAGCTGGCTTCCACCAGTGTCTATCGTGGGCGGGTGGACGTGGAGCAGCGCGTCAAGCTGGTGGCGGGTAGAACGAGCAACGTCTTCGCCGCCACCTCGCCGGTGAAGCTGAGCCTTCCGGTGTACGCGGATCATTTCGACAGCCTGGAGCAGTTGGCGGCCCTGCGCTCCACCATCCCGATGCGGCCGGGCCAGCAGTACGCCGTCATCTCGTCCGTATCGGTGGCCACCGCCGATCAGCTGCGTCAGGCCGGCAAGGACTACCCCGATTGGACCTCCCGATACCTGGAGCTGCCTCGGTCCTCCGCCCGGCGGGCGACCGCCCTGGCTCGCCGGTTGGCCGGGGATGCGGGCAGTCCTTACGGCGCCGCCCTGGCCATTCAGGAGTACCTGCGTGGCCTTCGCTACGAGGTCAAGGTGGAGACACCCCCACCCGATCGGGATGCCGTGGACTGGTTCCTCTTCACCTCCAAGGAGGGTTACTGCGACTACTTCGCCTCCGCCATGGCGGTCATGGCGAGGGCCATCGGCATACCCTCCCGGGTGGTGAGCGGTTACAATACGGGCATCCTCAACGAACGAGCCGGGCTCTACGAGGTCAGGCAGGAGAACGCCCACTCCTGGCCGGAGCTGTTCTTCCCGGGTTACGGCTGGGTCCGCTTCGAGCCCACCCCCAGTCAGCCGGTGCCCGAGAGGCCGCAGGTCGTTCTGGAGGAATCGAGCTCCACCGACCCGACGGCCGAGGACCCAGGCATGACCATCTCCGATCCCGACCTGGGCAACCGAGACAAGCCCCTTTACGGCGATGACTTCGATCTCGGGGCGGATGCCTCCACCGTCGGGGCGGGGCAGACGGAGACCGGCGCCGACTGGAGGCTCTGGCTGGCCGTGCCCCTGTCTCTGGGGATCGTCCTGCTGGCCCTCTGGCTGGCTCGGAAGCTGGTGCTCTCTCGCCTGAGCCTCAGCGGTCGCGCATACCTTCAAATGTACTGGATCGCCGGACTGCTGGGCTGGCGGCTTCGACCCTCCTACACCCCCGACGAGTACGCGCGGACGCTGAGCGCCGCCTCGCCGGGACTGGAACCGGAAGTGCAGGCGGTGGCCGGTTCCTACGCCGAGGAAACCTACGGGGGAAGGATCCCCGCGGCCGAGGAGAGGGCCGTGCAGTCGTGGCAGCGAATGCGGTGGAGATTGCCGCTGCTGCTGCTGAGACTAGCTGTCAGCCGTCAACTATCAGCTTTCAGCTTCTTTCGACGCTCAGCCGCCGACGATTAGCAGTTGGTCCGGTGCCCGACGTCCATGACCCCGGAGTCGCGTCGCGGTGCGCAGGCGGCGCGGATCGCCGGCCTATTCCATCGTTTTCCAGCTATGGGCTACTTGCTGACCGCTGATAGCTGATAGCTGATGGCTCCCTTGGAGGTGGTCAATGGCCGAAAAGATCGTAAGACCGGAACGTCGACGACTGGAACGTCGCCAGGACCGATTGGCCGCCTTGGGCGATGCCGTGGAGGAGGGCAGCCGGGACGAGCGTCGGATCCACTGCTGGGACATCGAAGTCGAGTGCTCTGAGGGGCGGCGCAAGAAGTGTGCAGCTCACTTCGTGAAGCGCAACTGCTGGGACCTGTGGGCCGCCGAGTACTTCCCCCCGGGGCGCAAGCCCTGCTGCCATGGGGATCTGGACTGCTCCCAATGCCCCATTGCCGCGGCGAAGTTCGGCGGGCCCGTCTCGGTCTACGTCGAGGTCCCAACGAAGGAGAGGGGAGCGCGGACCCGGCCGCCCGCCGTCGAGCGCCCCTCGACCTACTGTCCCTTCCTCTACAGCCTCAAAGACGGCGCCGGGCTGCGCAACGACGGTGACGGGAAGCCGATGTTTCGCTGCCAGCGGCGGCGTGGGATCCAGCTCCACGGCACCTACGTCTCCGAGGTGTGTGGCTCACCGGAGCATAGGGAGTGCACCTTCTACGATACCGAATGATCAGACAATTAGGGCTATCAGCTATTGCACCCTGTTCTTCGATGATGTATATTCCAGATGGCGGTAGCAATAGCCCTCGGCTGAGCTCTGCGTGGTCCGCACTCCGACTGTGGTAGTCCGACGAGGAACGTCTGCACCAGCTCGTGCCTGCATTACCGTCCGACAAAGAGGTAAAGGAGGTTACCAGGGGGTGAGCTTTGTAGACAAGACTCTCCGGTGTCGTGAGTGCGGACGAGACTTCGTGTTCACGGCGGGCGAGCAGGAGTTCTATCAGCTCAAAGGTCTGCTGAACGAACCTGCCCGATGCCCCGAGTGTCGCGCTCTGCGGAAGACTCAACGGATGGGCCAGGATGGACCCGGTGGTGGTAAGGACGGCGCTCGCGCTGCTCGCGAGATGCACCCTGCCGTTTGCGCCGAGTGCGGGGCTCAGACCCTCGTCCCCTTCCTTCCTCGGGGCGACAAACCCGTGTACTGCAGCACCTGCTTCGATCGGGTGCGGGCAAACCGTTGACGCGGGGATAGCGGAAGCCAAGGAGTTCCAAGAGGAACTCAGAGGAGCTGTGGGGAACTCGGCTTTGGAGTTCCCTCGAGTTCCCCGGAGTTCCTTTGTGCTATCTACAGCCCCAGCTCTGCCACCAGGTGCCTCATGAAGCCCTCGGCATCGGCTACCAGACCTATCGCCTGGAAGCTGCCCCTGTCCGAGAGCTTGGTGACGACGGCCGGGTTGATGTCCACGCAGACCGTGGTCACGTTGGCCGGCAGCAGGTTGCCCACCGCGATGGAGTGGAGCATCGTGGAGATCATCAGCGTCAGATCGACGCCCCGCTGGATCACCTCCCTCATCTTCCGCTGGGCCTCGATGACGTCGGTGATGACGTCCGGCAGGGGACCGTCGTCTCGGATGGAGCCCGCCAGCACGAACTCCACCCCATGCTTCAGGCAGCTGTACATGATCCCCTTGGTCAAGATCCCCTGCTCCACCGCCGTTCGGATGCTGCCCGCCTGGCGGATCCGGTTGATGGCCCGCAGGTGGTGCTGGTGGCCCCCCTCCATGGGGGTTCCTTCGGTGAGGGAGACGCCCAGGGAGGTCCCGAAGAAGGCCCCCTCGATGTCGTGGGTGGCCAGGGCGTTGCCCGCGAATAGGTAGTTGACGTAACCCGCCTCGATCAGCTTAACCATCAAGGGCGCCGAGCCGGTGTGGGCGATGGCCGGTCCGGCCACCACCAGGGTCTTCCCGCCTCGAGCCTTGATCGCCCTCATCGCCGCGGCGATCTCGCGGATCAGGTTGGCCTTCGGCTTCTCGCTGGAGACGGCGCTCCCCATGAAGCTGAACACCTCCTGCTCCTCCCTGCTCCGCTCCAGCGGTATCACCCGGATCCCCTGGTGGCCCACCACCACCTGCTCCCCCTTCTTCACGTCGGCGATGGCGCAGTTGCGGGCGGATCGGGCATCCCAGTCTATGACGATGCCCAGGTCCATCTCGGGGTTCGCCACCGGCACCCACCCGCCGTTCAGCTGGACCAGGGTCTCCAGGTTGGTGGTGGAGTAGAAGCCCTCGGGCAACACCCCATCGGCGGGGGCCGGCTCGGTGTGCACCACCTCCACCGAGGGAACCGTGGCGCCCACCCGGCGGGCGTGCCGCACCAGCAGGTCCAGCAGCTCCGGCGACTTGGCTCTTATCTCCATTCGGGCGTAGCTGGGCTCCGTCTTCCGGCGCCCCACCCGGATCTCCTGGACGTCGAAGTCCCCCCCTCTGTCGATGACCTCGTCCATTATCTGAGGGAGGATCATGGAGTCGATGATGTGCCCCTCCAGCTCGATCACCTGAGTGTAGAGCTGCTGATCGTTCATGCTACCTCCGTTTCAAGGCGGTGAAACCGCGATCCATTATAACATCCCTCCCTTGCCTTGCCCTCCACCTATGGACTAATCTGTGGGGGCTCCACGCCGCGCCTGGAGCCTTCGCGGGTAGTTTCGCAAAGCGCTAGGAGAAGATAGGACTATGAAGTCGATCGTTTGGCATGGCGCCTTTGATGTTCGCTCCGAGCAGGTGCCGGCTCCCTCGCTGGAGGAGGGGGAGGCCCTGATTCGGGTCGGCTATGCGGGGGTCTGCGGGTCGGACCTCACCATCTACGCCGGCAAGCACTGGAGATCCAAGCCACCCATGATCATGGGGCACGAGTTCGCGGGGGAGATCGTCGAGGTGAAGGCCTCTGGAGCCACCCTTAAGGCCGGCGACCGGGTCGCGGTAGAGCCTCTCCTCTCCTGCGGCCACTGCTACCCGTGCCGGGATGGGTCCTACCACGTCTGCGAGACCCTCCGGTTGATCGGCGTGGACGTCGATGGTGGCTTCGCCGAGTACGTGAAGGCCCCCGTGGAGAGGATCTATCCCATTCCCGACAGCATGTCCATGAAAGAGGGTGCCCTGGTGGAGCCGACCTCGGTGGCGGTCCACGACGTCCACCGGTCCCGCCTCCAGGTGGGCGACCACGCCGTGGTGCTGGGGGGCGGCCCCATCGGCCTGCTGGTGGCCCAGGTCGCCCGGGTGGTGAGCCAGCGGCCGGTGGAGTTGGTGGAGGTCAGCGACTGGCGGCTGGAGCTGGCCCGCAAGATGGGCTTCGACCCCATCGACCCGAAGAAGGTCAACGTGGTGGAGGAGGTGCTCCGCCGGACTGAGGGGAGAGGAGCCGACGTCCTCTTCGACGTGGCCGGGGCCGCCGCCACGGCGGGACAGCTGGTAGCCCTGACCCGGATCCACGGCCAGATCATCATCGTGGCCATGCCGAAGGAGTTTCGCCCCGTCGATCTCGCCGGCTTTGCCCTGAAGGAGATCGATCTCCGCGGCAGCCGCGTATACAACTTCCGAGATTACCAGACGGCCATCGGCCTGATCGGCCAGGGGAAGATCGACGCGGAGGGGATGGTCTCCCACGTCATGCCCCTGGAGCAGGCGAAGGAGGCCCTGGAGCTCTCGATGAAGGGCGATGCCTCTATGAAGGTGCTGCTGAAGCCGTAGTAAAGCCAACCCCCCTGCCCCACGGGGGAAGGGGGAACTAGAAGGAGTCAACCATGGGTACGTTATCGGGACAGACGGCCATCGTGGCGGGTGCCAGCAGCGGGATGGGAAGGGCCACGGCCCTAGCCCTGGCGGCGGCCGGGTGCAAGGTGATGGCGCTGGCTCGCAGGGAGGAGCCGCTTCGAGAGGTGGCCGCCGAGGCGGCCGCGGCCGGCGGCGAGATCTCGATCAGTAAGGCGGACGCCTCCCGAAAGACCGAGGTGACGGACGCGGTCCAGAGCGCGGTGGAGCTCTTCGGAAGGGTGGACATCCTGGTCAACGCGGTGGGCACCAACACCCCCAATCGAGCCCTGGCCCGCCTGACCGATGAGGATTGGCACCAACTGATCGATACTAACTTGAACGGCGCCTACTACCTGACTCGCGCCATCCTGCCCCAAATGCGGCGGCAGGGCGGTGGCCTCATCGTCCACATCTCCTCCATATCGGGCCGTTGGCCCGACCAATCGGGGATAGCCTATCAGGCGGCCAAGCGAGGGGTCATCGGCCTGGCCCACGCCACCATGCTGGAGGAGCGGCTGAATGGGATTCGGGTGAGCGTCGTCCTCCCCGGACTGTGCGACACTCCCCTGATGAAAAAACGACTGGTCCCACCCACCCGGGAGGTGCTGGACAAGGCGATGCAGCCCGAGGACATCGCGGCGGCCTGTCTCTTCCTGGCCGGCCTCCCGCCCCGCACCTACGTCCCCGAACTGGCTATCATGCCCGGGATGATCCACTGCATAGGCCAAACGGCGTCCTAAGGCGATGGCGTGCGGCGGGAGCTGTGCCCCCGCCGCCCAACACCAGGTCAATGTAGCGTCGGGCCTTGTGCCCGACGGTCCCAGGTGGCGGTCGCGACGTCGGGGACCAGCCCCGACGCCACAACGATGAAAGGATCTGGAGGCTCATCCATGAAGGCGCTGGTTTACTATAAGGCCTACGACGTCCGGCTGGAGGATCGGCCGATCCCTGCCCTGGACGACGGCGAAGTCCTGATCAAGGTCGCCTACAGCGGGATCTGCGGGTCCGACGTATCCATATACATGGGCAAGCATCCCAGGGCGACGCCGCCGGTCATCATCGGCCACGAGTTCTCGGGCGAGGTCGTCGACGTGAAGGGCTCCGAATCCCACCTGAAGATCGGCGACCGTGTGGCCGTGGAGCCCCTCTTCAACTGCGGCCACTGCTACGCCTGCGAGGACGGGGCCTACAACTCCTGCATCAACCTGAAGATGCCGGGCCACAACACCGATGGCTCCTTCGCCGAATACGCCAAGGCCCCGATCCGCCGTGTGTACAAGGTCCCGGACGGGGTGTCCATGGAGGTCGCCTCGGTCATCGAGCCCACCTCGGTGGCCGCTCACGCCGTCAGGCGCTCCAGACTCAGGGTGGGCGACCACGCCGTGGTGCTGGGGGGCGGCCCCATCGGGTTGCTGGTGGGGCAGATCGCCCGGCTCGCCTCCGAGATACCCGTCGCCCTGGTGGAGGTCAGCGACTGGCGGCTCGAGCTCGGTCGGAAGCTGGGGCTGGACGTCATCGACGCCAAGAAGGAGAACGTTCGGGAAGCGATCGCGGCCCGCACCGACGGAAGGGGGGCCGACGTCATCTTCGACGCGGCCGGTGCCGCCCCCCTGACGGAGCAGATCTCCAGCTTCGTCAAGGTGCGAGGCCAGATCGTCATGGTGGCGATGCCCAAGGAGCCCCGGCCGGTCGACCTGGGGATCTTTGCCTTCAAGCAGGCGGAGATGTTTGGCTGCCGGGCCTTCACCTACCGGGATTGTGAGGCGGCCATCGCCATGATGGCCGAGAAGAAGATAGACGTGGCCTCCCTGATCTCCCACGTGATGCCCCTGGAGCGGTACGTCGAGGGGCTGGAGATGGCGAAGAAGGCCGCCGACTCCATGAAGATCCTCCTCAAGCCGTAATGACAAGTGTGGGGGCGAAGCATCGGCTCCTAGCGGCCGATGCTTCGCCCCCACTGATTCCTACTTCCAGATCAGGTCGGGCAGCCACATCGCTATCTGGGGCACGTAGGTCACGATCAGCAGCGCCAGCAGTAGCACCAAAGACCAGGGTAGCGAGGCCCTGGCCACCCGCCCCAATTTCATGCCGGAGATCCCGCTGGCCACGTACAGGTTCAGCCCCACCGGCGGCGTGATCATCCCCACCTCCATGTTCATGGTGACGATGATCCCCAGGTGGATGGGGTTTATCCCCAGGGGCACGGTCACGGCGTAGAAGAGCGGGCCCAGGATCAGGATGATCGAGGTGGGCTCCAGGAAGCAGCCGGCTACCAGCAGGATGGCATTGATGACC
>JAJZRD010000083.1 GCA_021845945.1 Chloroflexota bacterium | reverse complement strand
CTGCATGAGCAATCTGACGGATGGGATCAAGGTTGCCGGGTACGGCGATCGGATCGAGGTCAAGGACGTCGTCGAATTGGCCGCGGAGGCGCTGTAGAGGACTCAGAACTGACAGGACGATGTGGAGGTGGGCGCTTGGAGATAGTCGTTATCGTGAAGCGGGTCCCCGACATGGCGGAGGCGGAGATATCGATCGACCGGACGGGCAAGGACATAGAAAAGGGCTATCTGGTCTTCGACGTCAACGAGTGGGACAGCTACGCCATGGAGGAGGCGGTACAGCTTAAGGAGCAGCTCGGCGGCACCGTCACCGCCGTGGCGGTCGGGCCGGAAGAGGTGGACGAGGTTCTCCGCCGCTGCATAGCCCTGGGGGCCGACGAGGCCCTGCGTCTGTACGACCCTGCCTTCGCCGGCGGGGACCCCTTCACCACCGCCGTCATTCTCGCGGCTGCTATCGAGCGGCTGCCCCACGATCTCATCCTGACGGGGGTGATGGGCAGCGACGACGGCGATGGCCAAGTCGGCGGGGTCGTGGCCTATCTCCTGGGATTGCCCCATGCGACCCTGGTGACGTACCTCGAGGTGGATGGCCGGACAGCCCGCGTCCGTCGGGAGCTGGAAGGGGGGCTGGAGGAGGTGTTGGAGCTGCCGCTGCCGGCGCTGCTGACCGTCCAGACGGGCATCAACGAGCCCCGGTACGTCCCCATAGCCGGCATCCGTCGCGCCGCTCGGCGGGAGATCCAGCGGTTGGGGTTGGCCGATCTGGGACTCAAGTCCGAGGAGGTCGGGGCCGCGGGGACCAGGGTGGAGGTCGAAGGGATGTTCCTGCCGGAGGCCGGCAAGAAGGGCGAGATCCTGGAGGGCAGTCCCGACGCGGTGGCCGAGCAGCTGGTCGGGATTTTTGCCCGAAAGGGGTGGCTGGGATGACGGACGAGATTCTGGTCCTGGTGGAGCACCGGAAGGGCGAGATCCGGGACATAACCTTCGAGATGCTGTCCAAGGGGAGGGAGCTGGCGGAGGGTCGTGGTGCGAAGCTGGTCGCCCTGCTGCTGGGCGATGGCCTGAGCGACATGGCCAGGAGCGTGGCGGCCTGGGCCGACCTGGTCGAGGTCTTCGAGGATCCGGCTCTGGGACAGTTCAACTCGGAGCTGTACCAACGGCTGGTGGCGCGGAGGATCCGGGCAGGCCAGCCGCGGCTGGTGCTGATAGGTCACACGGCCTATGGGCTCGACCTGGCGCCGGGGCTCGCGGCCGAGGTGGGGCTCCCCCTGATCATGGACGTCACGGGCATCGAGATGGAGGAGGGCTCCGTGGTGGCAACCCGGCCGGTCTACGGGGGCAAGGCCAGGGCCAGGGTCCGATCGCGGGGGACCGGAGCGGTACTGACCGTGCAGGCGGGCGCCTTCGCCGCCGAAGGGGAGAAGGGGAGCGGCGGCGAGGTGGTGCGGGCCGATCTGTCGCTGCCCGCCGAGGCGGTGCAGAAGAGGTTCGTCCGTTTCGTCGAGGCGCCTCCGGGCGACATCGACATAACCCAGGGCGACGTCGTCGTGTCGGTGGGGCGGGGGATAGGCGATCCACAGAACCTTCCGCTGGTGGAGGATCTGGCCGCGGCGCTGGGAGGTGTGCTGGCCTGCTCCCGACCGGTCGTGGATAAGAAGTGGTTGCCCAAGTCGCGGCAGGTGGGCATTTCGGGGAAGACGGTGCAGCCGAAGCTGTACCTGGCGGTGGGCATCAGCGGAGCCTTCCAACACCTGGCGGGGATGAAGCGCTCCGGGACCATCGTCGCCATCAACAAGGATCCCAACGCCCCGATCTTTCGGATCGCCGACTACGGAATCGTCGGCGATCTCTTCGCCCTGGTGCCGGCTCTGACCGCCCGGATCGCCAAGGCGAAGAAGGCAGAGTAACCAACGCGGGCGATGATGGAGACAGACGGGAGAAGCCGGGATGGAATTCGAGCTAAATGGCGAGCAGAAGGCGATACAGAAAGCGGCGTGGGGGTTCGCCGAGGGCGAGTTCGACAAGGAATACGCCCTGGAGTGCGACGCCAACCATCGATATCCAACGGAGCTGTACAAGAAGGCCTGCGAGCTGGGCCTGATCGGGGTGCACTTCCCCGAGGAGTACGGCGGCCAGGGATACGGCGTTTTCGAGCACGTGCTGGTCGTCGAGGCGCTGTGCCGGAAGGATCCGGGGTTGGGGATAGCCCTGAGCCTGCGACCCTTCGGCTCCGATCTGATCCTGCGCTTCGGTACCGAGGAGCAGAAGAAGGGCATTCTGCCCAAGGTCGTCACCGGGGAGGTGGTCACTGGAGCGGCCTTCACGGAGCCGGACCACGGCAACGACGTCACGGATCTCAACACGACGGCCGTTCGCGACGGCGACGAGTTCGTGATCGACGGGGTGAAGACCTTCATCACCAACGGATTGGATGCCCAGGTGATCGCGGTGCTGTGCAAGACGGACCCCGGCGCTCGTCCCACCTATAGGGGGCTCAGCACCATCTTGGTGGAGACCAACAGGTCGGGCTTCGAGGCCACGGACCTGGGCCCCAAGATGGGCCAGAAGATGATGGCCACCACCGAGGTAACCCTGAGGAACGTGCGGGTGCCGGTTGGCAACCTGCTGGGCCGGGAGAACAGAGGCTTCTACCAGATGCTGGAGTTCTTCGACGAGGCCCGGGTTGCCATCGCTGCTCAGGCGCTGGGTGGGGCCCAGGCGGCCTTTGATCGGGCAGTGGCCCACGTGAAGCAGCGGAGTCAGTTCGGGCGCCGGTTGGCCGACTTCCAGGTCACCCAGCACAAGGTCGCCGACATGGCGACCAAGATCGAGGCGGCTCGGCTTCTGACCTACCGGGCGGCCTGGACCTGCGATCGCAAGGGGATCAGCCCGATGCTGACCTCCATGGCGAAGCTGTACGCGCCCAGGGTCGCGGTGGAGGTGGCGGAGGAGGCCGTGCAGCTGCTCGGAGGGTACGGCTACTTCCTGGACAACGAGGTTGAGCGGATCTACCGGGACATCCGGGTCACGGAGATCTACGAGGGCAGCAAGGAGATCCAGAAGAACACCATCGCCTCCTACCTGCTGGGCAAGGAGTAAGGGCAAGAAGCGTAGGGCATGGCGCTCTGCCCTGCCGCCAGCCTGGTTGCTGGCCCTACATAGTCGAGGCCATCGCCCGGGCGCGAGCGAGCGCAGCGCCACGCGCCGTACGTTGAGGAAAGAAGGCAAAGGGCCATGGAAGAGGTAGTCATTGTGGGGGCGGCTCGCACCCCCATGGGCAAGTTCCTGGGATCCCTCTCGACGATCCCGGCGACGGGGCTGGGGGCGGCGGCAATCCGGGCGGCGCTGGATCGGGCGGGCATCGATCCAACCGAGGTGGAGGAGGTGGTGATGGGCCACGTCCTGACAGCGGGGGCCGGCATGGCCCCGGCCCGCCAGGCCGCCATCGCCGCGGGGGTGCCCGACCGGGCCTCGGCTCTGACGGTGAACAAGGTGTGCGCCTCGGGGCTCGCTGCCGTAGTGGTGGGTGCCCAGGAGATCGCCGTGGGCGCTGCCGGCCTGGTGGTGGCCGGCGGCATGGAGAACATGAGCCAGGCCCCCCACCTGCTGAAGGGGAGCCGGACCGGCCTGCGGCTGGGACCCGGGGAGTTGGTGGACGCGGCGGTGCACGATGGACTGTGGTGCGCCTGGGAGAACCACCACATGGGGAAATCCGCCGAGGAGATAGCCCGCAAGTACGGGCTCACACGAGAGGAGCAGGACGCCCTGTCCCTGGCCAGCCACCGGAAGGCTGTGGCGGCCGTAGAGGCCGGCAGCTTTCGGCCGGAGATCGCCCCGGTGGAGGTCCAGCAGAAGGCGGGGGTGATGCTGGTGGACACCGACGAGGGCCCCCGGCGGGATACCTCGCCGGAGGTTCTGGCGAGACTGAGTCCCAGCTTCGAGGTCGGGGGGACGGTGACGGCCGGCAACTCGCCGGGGCTCGCCGATGGAGCCGCGGCGCTGCTGCTGACCTCGGCCCGGCAGGCTCGGGATCGGGGCTGGCCCGAGAGGGCCCGGATCACCGGCTACGTCAGCGCCAACCTGGAGCCCCGGTGGCTCTTCGACGCCCCGGCCGAGGCGGTGCGGAGGCTGCTGGAGCGCACGGGGCAGAGGCTGGCCGACGTCGACTTGGTCGAGATCAACGAGGCCTTCGCCGCGACGGTCCTGGCGGCGGACCGGGTACTGAAGTGGGACTGGGACCGGGTGAACGTGAAGGGCGGCGCCCTGGCGCTGGGACACCCCATCGGCTGCAGCGGGGCGCGCATCCTCGTGACCCTGATCCACGCCCTGGAGGAGAGGGGTCTGCACCGGGGGATAGCGGTGCTCTGCCACGGCGGCGGTGGCGCCGTGGCGATAAGCGTGGAGAGATAGGGCTGGAAGGGAAAGGGCGAGATGGATTTCGAGCTCAGCGAGGGGCAGAAGGCTTTGCAGGAAGAGGCGCGGGCCTTCGCGGAGCGCGAGCTCACCAGCGGGTATGCGCTGCGGTGTGAGCTGGGCAGCCGCTACCCCAGCGAGCTGCACCGGAAGGCCGGCGAGCAGGGATTGATCGGGGTGCACCTGCCCAGGGAGTACGGAGGGCGCGGGGCGGGTCTGGTGGGCAGCGTCCTGGTCATCGAGGCGCTGTGCCGGCAGGACCCGGGGCTGGGCATGTCCATCTCCCTCTGCTCTCTGGGGTCCCACATAACCCTGGATTTCGGCAGCGAGGCGCAGAAGGCGAGCATTCTACCCGGGGTTGTGGCGGGCCGGATCGTCACCGGCGTCGCCTTTACCGAGCCCGACCACGGCAGCGACATCACCGACGTGGCGACCACGGCCGTCCGAGACGGGGAAGAGTTCGTGGTCGACGGAGTGAAGACCCTGATCTCCAACGGGCAGAACGCCCGGTACATCACGGTTCTGTGCAAGACTGACCCCTCCGCCCGGCCGGCCAGGCAGGGCCTCAGCCTGATCCTGGTGGAAACCGATCGACCCGGGTTCCACGCCACCGACCTGGGTGCCAAGATGGGACTGAAGATGACCTCCACCTCGGAGATCACCCTCGAGGAGGTGCGGGTCCCCGCGGCCAATCTCGTGGGGGTGGAGAACAGAGGCTTCTATCACACCCTGGGGTTCCTGGACGTGTCCAGGGCCGAGATCGCCGCCCAGGCCCTGGGTGGTGCCCAGGCGGCCTTCGATCGAGCGGTGGAGCAGGTCAAGAGCCGCCGGCAGTCGGGCAAGAGGGTGGCCGACCTTCAGGCCATACGGCACGAGGTCGCCGACATGGCGACCAGGATCGAGGCCGCCAGGCTGCTGACCTACCAGGCGGCCTGGGTTCACGATCGTCGAGGCAGCAACCTGATGCTGGCCTCCATGGCGAAGCTGTACGCGGCGAGGACCGCCGCGGAGGTGGCCGAGGAGGCCGTGCAGCTGTTCGGTGGGCGCGGCTATTTCACCGAGAACGAAGTGGAGCGGATCTATCGGGACCTGAGGGTCACGGAGATCTACGAGGGAACCAGGGAGATCCAGAAGAACACCATCGCGGCCCAACTGTTGGGTCGAGAGAGCCGGGCGGCGGAGAGCGCAGGAGGTCATTAGAGATGGCTGGGCGCGTGGGGATCGTGGGCGCCTCGGTGACACCTTTCAAGAGCAAGTGGTACGAAAAGACCTACTACGAGCTGGCCCAGATGGCCACCGCCGAAGCCCTGCAGGATGCGGCGATAACGGTGGACGAGGTCGACGGGGTCTTCTACGGCATATACAACGACATCTTCCAACGAGCCGCCATACCCGAGCATGCCCTGCAGGGGCTGCTGGGCATGCAGAACAAGTTCGGCATCCGGATCACCAACGGGGGCGCCACCGGGGCCTACACCCTGTCGGCGGCCCACGCCTACGTGGCGGCAGGCAGGTTCAAGACGGTCCTGGTGTTGGGGGTCGAGAAGGCCACGGACTGCTTCGACTACCAGTCCATGTCGGCGACCCCCGAGGTGATCAAGTCCATCGGGTGGTCCGGCGACAGCTTCTTCGAGCAGAAGCTGGGATGGACCGCCTCCGATTCCTACGCCGAAGTGGTGCTGGCCTACATGGACGAGCACCCCGAGGACCTGAAACCGGAGGCCACCAGCCAGATCTCGGCGCTGCTGAGCCGGCAGGTGAAGACGAACCCCTTCGCCCAGCGGCAGCACGACCAGGTGACCCCCGACGAGGTGATGAACTCCCGGATCGTGGTCTACCCCTTCAAGGAGTTGGAGATCTGCGTCTACTCCGAGGGAGCCGCGGCCCTGATCGTGGCCGAGGAGGAGACGGCCAAGGCGATCTCCCGCAACACCGGCAGACCCGTGATCTGGATATCGGGGGTGGGGGAGTCCAACGAGCACTCCTTCGCCGGCAAGAACCAGAAGGTCATGCACCGGATCATGTCCGACCACGTGGCGGCCAACAGGGCCTACGAGATGGCCGGAATCAAGGATCCCCTGAAGGAGATCGACGTCGTCGAGGCCCACGACGCCTTCATCCCTCAACTGGAGATCACCATGGCCGAGATGGGGTTCGCGCCGCTGGGCCATGCGGACAGCCTGGTGGAGGAGGGGATCGTCATGCCGGGCGGGGAGCTGCTGCTGAACCCCAGCGGTGGACTGGTCTACTGCGGCCACGCCGTGGGAGCCAGCAACCTGATGTCCGCCTGGTCCGCCCGGAAGGAGCTGATCGACAGAGGCCTGCGGAGGGCACTGGTTCACGGAACCGGCAGCACCGTCGCCCAGTATGGCGTCGCCTTCGTCCTCGAGCGAGACGAGTAGAGGAGCCGATAGACATGGGAAAGAAGCTGATACCCGAGGAGGCGATCCCCGAGCAGGGTGGGCAGATCGTTCGCATCGAGGAGAGAGACTACCTGGTGATGAACGACGCCATGTTCACCTTCTACCAGCGATCCATGGGGGAGTTCTCCCCCTTCTTCCTGGCGTTGAAGGATGACAGGAAGATCCTGGGGTCTCGCTGCTCGTCGTGCGGCATAGTGCGGGTACCGCCCTTCGCCACCCGATGTCCCGACTGCAACTTCGCAGCTACCGAGCTGATCGAGGTGGGGGACGTGGGACGAATGCTGAACACCCCTCCCATCACCTACTTCGCCCACGCCCTCTTCCAGCAGCAGGTGCCCTTCGGACGGGGCAGGGTGGTGCTGGAGGGGGCGGACACGGCCCTCAGCGTCAACGTCTACACCACCAAGGGTATCCTGGTGCCCGGCCTGATCAAGAAGGACAGCGAGATGAAGGTGGTGTTCCGGGACCACCGGCTGGGCGAGATCAGCGACATCTTCTGCGTGCCGGCCGCGGAGCTTACCCCCGAGCAGCTGGCTAAGAAGGGGTTGCTGGACTCGGAGCTGGATTGGGAGTCGGCCACCGAGCCGGCGCTTGCGGCGGCTACCGAGCAGGATCGGTCGGTCTACCGGGAGAGCCTGGCGAGGCTGAAGGCGCTGGCGGCCGAGTTGAGCGACTGCGAGAGGGCGCGCCGCGACGTGGCCAACTGGGAGAGGAGGATCCAGGTGAAGTCGCGAGGCGGCGAGCTGGTTTTGGAGATAAGGGACGGCTCGCTGTCGGTGCAGGAGGGGGCCATCCCCTCGCCCGACTTCACCGTGGTGTGCGACGACATTTCGGTCCTGGTGAGGAGCCTGGCTTACCAGGGCTCCCTGACCCAGGCCATCATCTCTCGGGATCTCTGGATCAGCAAGAACGCCGAGTTCACCACGGTGTTCAAGCTGGAAAGGATGGCCAGGTCCCTGGCCAGGTCGAGGAAAGGCTGAGGTAACCACGCTGACCCCGCGAAGCTGCCGTGCAGCAGCCTCGCGGGGTCAGCGTGTTAGGAGACATATTATGCCTAGAAAAGAGATCGATCTTCCTTACCGGGTGGACTACCTCTCCATCTTGGACGAGCAGGGCCACCTGGACAGGGAGCTCGAACCCGATATTCCCGAGGAGCTGCTGCTGAAGCTCCATCGGGCCATGCTGCTGACCCATCGGTTCGACGAGCGGATGGTCGCCCTGCAGCGCCAGGGGCGGATAGCCACCTTCCCGCCGGTGACGGGGCACGAGGCGTCGCCCCTGGGGGCCGTGGCGACCCTGCGTGAATCCGACTGGATGGTTCCCGCGAGGGGGGCGGCATCGAGCCCCATCGAAACGACCTGCCCATAGCGGTGCCGGTGGGCTCCCAGACCCTCCACGCCGTCGGCCTGGGGTATGCCATCAAGTACCGAGGGCGAGACCAGGTGGCGCTGTGCTTCCTGGGCGACGGTGCGACCTCCGAGGGGGACTTCCACGAGGCGCTGCGTCGGGACCTGGCCGCCAACCAGGCGGTCCCGGGGGCGCTACGAGGTGCCCATGGTGCTGAGGGCACCCTAGGGTGGGGGGTGCGAGCCCTGGAGCACCACTCGGAGAGCCGTGAGGCCTTCTGGGCCCACATGCCCGGTCTCAAGATGGTGATCCCCTCGGGGCCCCGCAACGCCAGGGCCCTGCTGGTCGCCGCCATCCGGGATCCCGACCCCGTCATCTTCTACGAGCCGAAGGCGGTGTACCGGGCCTTTCGGGAGGAGGTGCCCGAAGATGAGGAGGTCATGCCCATCGGGAAGTCGCGGATCGCCCGACAGGGCAACGATCTCACGGCGATCTGTTACGGGGCGATGCTCCATCCGACCCTCGAGGCGGCGGAGGAGCTGAAGGCCAAGCATGGGGTCGAGACCGAGGTCATCGATCTCCTGACGATCTCACCCCTGGACGACGAGCTGTTCACCCAGTCGGTCCGGAAGACCGGCAGGGCGCTGGTGGTCCACGAGGCGCCCCGCAGCTTCGGCCCGGGCGCCGAGATCGTCAGCCGCCTGATGGAGAAATCGTTCTTCTACCTGGAGGCTCCCATCCGCAGGGTGACCGGCTTCGACGTCATCATCCCGCTGTTCAGCCGGGAGAACGACTACCTGCCCAACGCGCAGCGGATCGTGCGTGCGGCTCGCGAGACCGTGGCGGTCTAGGAAGGATGGCAGGCCATGGCTCAGGCGTTCAAGCTACCTGACCTGGGAGAGGGCATCCACGAGGGCGAGGTCACGGCCGTCCTCGTGTCGGTGGGGGACCGGGTGGCGGAGGGGCAGCCGATCCTGGAGGTGGAGACCGACAAGGCCAGCGTTCAGATCCCCTCCCCCTTCACCGGAATGGTGCAGGAGATAAAGGCGAAGCCCGGCGACGTGGTGAGGGTGGGCAGCGCGCTGATGGTTTTCGGCGGCGGGGAGGACGGCTTGGCCGCGGCCTCGGTGGGGGCCGGCCGGGACGGGGTCGTGGAGCCCTCGGAGGTTGCCCAGGGAGCAGCGAGACCGCTTCAGGACGCAGGGCCGATCTTGGCCCCCGAGCGAGGGGCCGGTCCGGTGCCCGCGTCGCCTGCCACACGGCGGCTGGCCCGGGAGTTGGGGGTGGAGCTGCGCCGAGTGCCGGCCAGCGGCCCGGCGGGGTTGGTGACGGCCGAGGACGTTCGAGCCTTCGCGGCGGGGAAAGTGCACTCCGAGGAGGCGCCCGAGGCGCCTCAGGGCGAGCCCGTTGCGAAGCCGGCGCCCGAGGAAGCGGAGCCGATCTCGATGCCGGGCTGGACGGCTCCCGTGCCGCCGCTCCCGGACTTCGGCAGGTGGGGATCGGTGGAGCGGCTGCCCTTGCGCTCGGTGCGGCGGTCGACGGCCGCCCACGTGGCCCTGGCCTGGTCTCAGATCCCCCACGTGAACCACCAGGATCTGGCGGACGTCACACGGCTGGAGGCCTTCCGCCGGCAGCACGCGGCGGAGATCGACGCCCTGGGCGGCAAGCTGACGCTGACCGTCTTCGTGATGAAGGCGGTGGCGGCGGCCCTCAAGCTGTTCCCTCGCGTCAACTCCAGCCTGGACACGAACGCCCAGGAGATCGTCCTGAAGCGCTACTACCACCTGGGGGTGGCCGTGGACACGGAGCGGGGGCTGATCGTCCCGGTGATCCGGGACGTGGATCGGAAGAGCATCACCGACCTGGCCGTCGAGGTGAAGGAGATGGCCCAGCGGGCGAAGTCCGGGGATACGGCGCTGGAGGAGATGCAGGGGGGCAGCTTCACCATCACTAACGTCGGTGCCCTGGGCGGGACGGGCTTCGCTCCCATTATCAATTACCCCCAGGTGGCCATCCTGGGAATGGGGCGGAGCCGACTGCAGCCGGTGGTGCTGGGGGACGAGAACGACTACCAGATCGTGCCCCGGCTGATGATGCCGCTGGTCCTGGCCTTCGACCACCGGGTGCTGGATGGGGCCGACGCCGCCCGGTTCGTCGGGGCGGTCAAGGAGTCGCTGGAGGATCCCGACAAGCTGTGGCTGCGCATCTAGGCGTGGGGTGGGGCACTGGGTGAGAACTCGGGGGGAAGTGCCGCGCCGTCTCCCGTAGGAGCTGGCTCCTGCAGGTTACCGCGTGCACCGAGAAGCTCGACCCATATTTGGCGCTGGAGACGTACGTACGATGGTAATGGGTGACTTGACCCAGGAGACGGAGGTCCTGGTGATCGGTGGTGGGCCGGGAGGGTACGCCGCGGCCTTCAGGGCGGCGGACCTGGGGCTCGAGGTGACGATAGTCGACGAGGAGGCGCGGCCGGGCGGCACCTGCCTGTTCCGGGGATGTATCCCCTCCAAGACCCTGCTCTTCGCGACGGAGTTGATGTACGACGCCGGGCGGGCCGACCACATGGGGCTGAAGTTCAATCGCCCCGAGATCGACCTGGCCTCCCTCAGGGCGTGGAAGGATCGGGTGATCGACAAGCTGGCCGGCGGGCTGGTGACCCTGAGCAACCGGCGCAACGTGCAGCTGGTCCAGGCCAGGGCCTGCTTCGAGAGCTCCGACAGGGTGCGGCTCCAGGGTTCGGAGATCAGCCGCTTCCGGTTCCGCCACGCCATCCTCGCCTCGGGGTCGCGCCCCGCCAATCTGCCCGGGGTGGAGTTCCGTCCGGGTGGCCGGGTGATGGATTCCAGCGGTGCCCTGGAGCTGGCGGAGATCCCGGAGCGGCTGCTGGTGGTGGGAGGCGGCTACGTGGGGCTGGAATTGGGATCGGTATACGCCTCCTTGGGCAGTCGCGTCACCCTGGTGGAGTCGAGCGCCCGCCTGCTGCCCGGCGCCGACCGTGACCTGGCCAGCCCCCTGGTCCGGCGGATCAACGAGAGCTTCGAGGCCGTTCACACCGGCACCCGAGTCAAGTCGATCGAGGAACGGCAGGATCGGGTGGAGGTCACCCTGGAGGGGCCGGTGGGCCCACCTCAGCAGGGCTTCGACCGGGTGCTGGTGGCCATCGGGCGACGCCCCAGCACCGAGGGGCTGGGTCTGGAAAAGACCGGGGTCCGGCTGGACCCACGGGGGTTCGTGGTGGTGGACGAGCAGCAGCGCACCGCCGACGACCGGATCCTGGCCATCGGGGACGTGGTGGGTGGTGCGATGCTGGCCCACAAGGCGATGCGGGAGGGCCGGGTTGCCGCCGAGGTCATCGCGCGGAAGCCCTCGACCTTCGACGTGAGGGCCATCCCCGCCGTTGTGTTCACGGATCCCCAGATCGCCTGGTGCGGCCTCACCGAGGAGCAGGCCCAGCAGGGGAACCGGGCCGTCAAGGTGGCCCGGTTCCCCTGGAGCGCCTCCGGGCGGGCGGCGACCATGGACGCCACCGAGGGGCTGACCAAGGTGATCTTCGACGCCGAGACCCAGCGGGTGCTGGGGGTGGGGATCGTCGGCCGGGGCGCCGGGGAGATGATTGCCGAGGGGGTGCTGGCCGTGGAGATGGGCGCCCAGGCGGAGGACGTGGCCCTCAGCATGCACCCTCACCCGACCCTCTCCGAGACGGAAGGGGAGGCCGCCGAGGCCTTCCTGGGGAGCGCCACCCACATCCTGGCATCGAAACGGTAGGGGCGAAGCATTCTCCTCGCGAGGAGAATGCTTCGCCTTTGGGTTGGTTGCTGCTGGGCTAGCCGGTCTTCACGACGAGTAGCTCGCTCTACCAGTACTTGGAGAGGGCCGTCTCCTCGCGGGTCACCAGGTCCAGAAGGGCCGGGCGGCCGTCCTGCATCACCTGGAGCGCTCGCTTCACCGCCGGAATGATCTCCTCGGGCTTCTCGACCCGCTCGGAGTAGGCGCCCAGCCCCTCCGCTATCTTGGCGTAGTCGCCGCTGATGTAGCGGGACCCGTACAGCCGGGTGGCGTTGGGCAGGTGCTTTTCGTAGTCGCCCATCAGGCCGTTGTTGAAGACGACGGTCAGGGTGCCCAGGTGGTTGCGGGCGGCCGTCTCGATCTCCAGGCCGCTCATGCCGAAGGCGAGGTCGCCCATGACGTTCAGCACCGTCTTCTCCGGCCTGGCCACCTTGGCGCCCAGCGCCAGCGGGATGCCGTAGCCCAGGTGGGTGGACTTGCCCCAGCCGATGTAGCTGTTGGGCTCCAACGCCCTCCAGAAGGGCACCATCATGTCTCGCGGGGTGCCGGCGTCGTGGGTCGCGATGGTGTTTCGCAGGTCGACCGCCTGCTGCAGGTCCCAGATGGCCCGGTAGGGGTTGATCGGGGTGTCGTTGGAGGTCAGCTTGGGCATCCACTCTGCCAGCCACTCCTCCCTCATCGCCACGACCTCCCGGGCGACCCGATCGTCTCCCTTGCGGCCTTCGGGGCCGAGCTGGCGCTGCACTTCCTCGATCATCTGCCGCAGGACAAGCTTGGCATCACCCTGCAGCAGATACTCGGCGCCGTAATCTCGATTGAAGTCTCGCTCGTCCACCGTCAGCTGCACCGCCACCTTGCCCCTGGGGATGGGGGCGTCGTAGCTGGAGATGGCGAGGCCGCTGCCGGCGCCGAAGACCAGGTCGGACTCGGCCAGGAAGCGGGCCAGGGGGCGGGGTGCCGCCGCGGCGGAGGCACCCAGGGAGAGAGGATGATCCTCGGGGAAGGCGCTCTTCCCCTGGAGGGTGGTCATGACCGGCGCCTGGAGCAGCTCGGCCAGCTCCCTCAGCTCGTCCCACGCCTCGGCGTAGAGGATGCCGACGCCCGCGTGGATGAGAGGGCGCTGGGCGGTCACCAACGCCTTGACGGCCTCCCGCACGGCGGCCGGATCGGCCATCGTCTTGGCGCCCTTCACGGGGTTGTAGGCAAGGGCAGCGTCGTCCAGCTCGGCCGCCAGGACGTCCGAGGGCATCTCCACCAGCACCGGGCCGGGCCGCCCCGCTCGCAGGTAGGTGAAGGCGCGGCGGAGGTACTCGGGGATGCGGTCCACGGAGTTGATCCTGCCCGCCCACTTGGTCACGTACTGGAAGTTCTTGGCGGCCTCGAAGGTGGGCGCGGAGTCCAGCCGCTTCTGGTTGAAGCCGGCGGGCAGGTAGAGGATCGGCGTGGAGTCGGAGTAGGCCTGGGCGATGCCGCCGAAGGTGTTCTCGGCGCCCGGGCCCCACTGGGTGGCACACACCCCGATTCGGCGGCCGTTGGTGACCCGGGAGTAAGCGTCGGCCATGCCGACGACGGTTCTCTCGGTGCGTGCGATTATGGGCTGGATGCCCAACTCGGAGCCGGTGTCGATCACCGGGTTGATGGGAAAACTAAACAGGCGGTCGACGCCCTCACGCTTAAGGATGGTGGCAACCGCGGCTGCGCCTTTCAAACTGTGCCTCCTTGAGCAAGACTCATATTTGTACTATCAAGCGCCATTATACAATGGAACCGGCGGCCGGTTCATCCCGCGCTGCTCACCGGTGGCGCAGGGCCGGGAGGAGCGTCGTATCCGCGGGTGCCAGGCCCCCGTTCTTTTCCCGCCGGACCTCCAGGCCGGGGGGCACGACCGCCTGGGGAGGGACCGGACCTCGAGGATCTAGTGCAACCTACATGCCATCGCCCGAAGCAGGCACCTGGAGCGCAGTGGCTTGACACCGTTTGCAGCGTGGCGGCTCGGCGCGGCGTCGCTATCGCGTCTCCACTTATGTGGGGCCGCCCGAAGGGTGAGTGAGGGCCGGCTTGCGGGGCACCCGAATCCGTGGGCTTCACCTGGTTGCTG
>JAJZRD010000082.1 GCA_021845945.1 Chloroflexota bacterium | reverse complement strand
CACGGCGGGAGCCGTAAAGGGATAAATAGAAGGAGGAAAAACGCCATGAAGATCACGAGGGTACTTGGTGGAAGCAGGGTACTCATCGCCATCCTGCTGGCCATTTCCCTGGCGGCGGTAGCCTGCGGCTCCGGGTCACCTGCTCCGACGGCGCCCGCATCGAAGTCGGAGGCGCCAGCGAAGCCGGCAGAGGCGACTAAAGCGCCTGCTGCTGCGCCGGCGAACAGCGGGTCCAAGGTCAAGATCCAGTGGATGGAGTGGATAACCCCCGAGATTGGCGAGGATCGTGCAAAGAGCATCATCGATGCCTTCGAGAAGGACAACCCCAACATCAGCGTGGAGAGGGTTTCCCTGCCCTTCGCCCAGGTCCACGACAAGGTGGTGGCCCTGAACGTTGCCAAGCAGCTCCCGGACGTACTCAACATGAACATGCCCTGGACCGTGGAGTTTGCGGAGCAGGGGATCCTGGAGCCGCTGAACCCCTACCTGGACAAGTCCGACAAGGCATGGGTGGATCAGCTGGTGAAGGCCCCCATGACGCCGTGGAAGGGAAAGAGCTACCTCCTGCCCCTTACCTCCATACCCTTCCTACTCTTCTACAACGCCGATCTTCTGAAGGAAGCTGGCTACACCGCCCCGCCCAAGACGTGGGACGAGATGCGGGAGATGGCGATCAAGACCACCAAGCCCGAGAAGAACCAGTACGCTTTCACCTCGGGCATGGCCGCGAAGTCTCCGTACAATGGAGCCGCCATCGAGCTGTTCCACCTGATCTACGAGCAAGGGACGACCACCATCAAGGATGGCAAAGCCAACATCAACAGCCCCGAGGCTGTCAAGGCGGTGCAGTTCTACGTCGACCTGGTGAACAAGGATAAGGTCTACTCGCCGGGTACGCTGACCAACCTGGAGAACGACAAGGTTGAGGCCTTCGCCAGCGGGCGCAACACCTTCATGGTCAGCAACGTCGCTCACATCGCGGTTCTCAAGAGCAGGAACCCCAACTTGAACTTCGGCGTGGCGCCGCTGCCCAAGGCCGTCACCACGGGGACGCGGCTGACGGGCTGGAACCTCGGCATGAGCGGCCAGAGCAAGAACAAGGAAGCCGCGTGGACCTTCATGCAGTGGCTCTCGAGCCCAAAGGGCAACGCCCTCGTGGCGGCAGCCTCCGGCCAGCTTCCCGGGAACTCGGCGGCCTCCGTTCCGGCCGTTCAGAGCGATCCCATGTTGAAGACGGCGGCTGAGATCCTGAAAGACCCACGGGTAATGGCTGAGGATGCCGCTGCACCTCAGAACTTCGACCTGTGGAGGATCATGGTGGAGCAGGTCCAGGAGGCGTTGCAGAACAAGAAGACGGTCCAGCAGGCCATGGACGAGGCCGCCAAGGGCTGGAACGACATCCTGGCCAAGTACAAGTAGACTACCCGTTGGCTCGCTGAGGGGAGGCTCCAGTGGCAGGTACAGCGTCGGTCGGGCAGGCAACCGCGGCACCAGTGAGTAGGACCCGATGGCAGAGACTGGCGATGCCCTATCTCTTCGTCGCGCCCACGGTCCTGGCTCTCGCTTTCCTGATGGTCTATCCCATCGGGCGGCTGCTCCAGTTCAGCCTGTTCGACAACCTGATGGTTAAGCGCAACGCGCGCCTGGTGTGGGGGGAGAACTTCGCCTCCCTCCTGGGGGACAAGGTCTTCTGGCTCTCCCTCACCAACACGGTGGTCTTCACCGTGGCTTCCGTGGCGCTGCACCTGCTGCTGGGGCTTGCCCTGGCGCTTCTCCTCAATCAGAAACTCAATCCCGTGGTGAGATCCGCTTTTCGTGGTATCCTGATCCTGCCCTGGATGTTCACCGCGGCAGTGGTTGCCATCAACTGGCGACTGATCCTCCACCCTTTAGGTGTGCTGAACGGTATTCTCGTCATGGGGGGCCTGGTCAATCCGGCCAACCCGGTTAACTGGTTGGGCGAGCCGGACCTGGCCATGCCCGCCCTGGTGCTGGTGAACCTGTGGCGTGGTTATCCCTTCATAATGCTGATGCTGCTGGCCGGTCTCCAGGGCATCCCGGCCGAGCTGTACGAGGCCGGAGCGGTAGACGGCGCGGGCAACTGGTCCCTGTTCCGCCACATCACCCTGCCCGGCCTCAAACCGGTCATCATGAGCGTGGGATTGCTGGACGCCATCTGGAACTTCCGCCTCTTCGACCTGGTCTACCTGACCACGGGCGGCGGTCCCATGAACCAAACCCAGGTGCTGGCCACCTACATCTATCGGCTCGCCTTCGAGAGCTTCGAGTTCGGTAAAGCTTCCGCGCTCTCGATGGTGGTGCTGGCCTTCACGCTGATCCTTGCCGCCGGATACCTCAGGTACCAGAAGGCGTCCTGAACCTCGGCCACCCTTCCGTTGATGCCCCATTACCCCCGCGGAGCGTTGCTCATCCCGGACTGTCGATCCGTCTTCGCGGGTGGGCCTCGATCTGCCAAACGCCCAAAGGGGCCGACAGCCCTGAACCAGCCGCATTGGCCTGGAACGCAAGGGAGGGGCTGCTGAATCGTCTCCAGGAGCCCCTCCGCTGCTGTCTCACACCCTTGCAAGGAACGGTCCGACGATGAGGACTACTTCTTCTCCACCAGACCCAGCGACTCGATCAACGGCTTGAAATTGGCCTGATCCTTCAGCCAGAGGGCCTTGAAGTCGGCCGGGTTCAGGTACATCGGGACGTCCGATCCGTCGGTGAGGAACTTGACGAAGGCAGGGTCGTTCGCCACCTTCTCGGACGCGGCGGCCAGCTTGTCCTTGATGGCCTGGGGGGTACCCTTGGGTACCGCGAGACCGGACCACACCCGCACGACGGAGTCGTAGCCCTGCTCCTTCATCGTCGGGATGTCCTTGAGGGCTTCGATCCGCTTCTCCTCGAAGACGCCGATGGCCCTGAACTCGCCGGTCTTCAGATACTGGAGCCCCTCGCCGGGCGGATCCAGCAGCATACCGTCGATGTGGCCGCCCAGCAGCGCGGCGATACCCTCGCTGCTGCCGTTGAAGGGGACCTGGCTTGCCTTGATGCCGGCCTTCTGGGCCATAAGCTCCATGGCCAGGTGGGGGGCCCCACCCACGGCCGAGTGGCCGAACCGGAAGACGCCGGGCTGCGCCTTGCTGGCATCCACGATATCCTTCAGGCTTTTGTACTTCGAGTCACCCTTCACGACCAGCAGGATGGGGGACGCCGAGACGGCTGCCACCGGCTCCAGATCGTCGGTCTGATAGGTGGCCGTTCCCCGCAGGATCTGCAGGACGGTTTGGCCGATCTTCACGAAGAGGACGGTGTAGCCGTCGGGGGTAGCCTTCACTACTTCACTGGCGGCGACCACGCCGGAGCCACCGACTCGATTGACCGCGACCATCGGTTTCCCCAGCGGCTTCTCGATCATCTCGGCGACCTTGCGCCCCGTCAGATCGGAGCTACCGCCCGCAGCCCATCCGACCAGCAACTGCGGTGGCTTGGTGGGGTAGTCGATCTTCGCCGCGGGAGCAGCTGTGGGGGCGGCAGCCGCCGGAGCAGCAGCCTTCGTGGGTTCCGCAGCCGGCTTCGATGGAGCGGGCGTGGACGCGGGGGCGCCACCACCGCACCCGGCGGTGATGACCAGGGCAAATGCCAGTACCACGGCCAACGAGATTGCCTTCCAGACCTCTTGCCGCATGATCTTCCTCCTCTATTAGTGGACACTCGATCTATTGGGATCGCCAGTCCCAGCCTCCTACTGGTTGGCGTCGGACTCCATGGCGTAGCCGGCCGCGGGCTGGCCGCCACGCAGGGATTTCACCACCCGATATAGCACTATGGCCAGGGCGATGGTCAGGAGCGTAGCGGTGATGGGCCGCGAGACCAGGACCCCCAGGTCGCCACGGGTTACGATCAAGCCCTGGCGAAGGCCCCGCTCCATGACGGGCCCTAACACCATACCGATGATCAGAGGGGTAGGCTCGAACTTCGCCCGCCGCAGGACGTATCCGGCCAGGGTCGCGGCCAGCAGGATCCTCAGGTCGAACAGGCTGTTGTTGAGGCTGAAGGCCCCCACCATGGTGAGCAGCGCCACCGCCGGCATCAGGAAGCGAGCCGGAGCGCGAACCAGGGAGGCGAACACTCCTACCAAGGGGAGATTCAAGACGAGCAGCATGACGTTGCCGATGTACATGCTGGCGATGACGCTCCAGAAGAGATCTCCGTGTTGGGTGATAAAGAGCGGCCCTGGCTGGATGCCGTGGATCATGAAACCGCTGAGCAGCACCGCCACAGGAGGGGCGAAGGCCAGGCCGAGGGCCAGGAGCGGCACCATGGCTCCCGCGCTGGCGGCATTGTTCGCCGACTCCGGGCCAGCTACCCCTTCGACGGCGCCCTTGCCGAACTCCTCCGGGTGCTTGGACAGCCGCTTCTCCATGGAATAGGAGAAGAGCGAGGCCAGGAAGGCGGAGGGGCCAGGTATCAGGCCGACCAGGAAGCCGAAGAGGCCGCCCCGGACCATGGGTGCTGCCGATCTCCGTAGCTCCTCCCGGTTGGGGTAGAGGTCACGCAGCTTCACCTTGAGGAGGGCGGGGATGGTGTAGGGATCGTCCGCCACGCTGAGCACCTCGTCGAGGCCGTACATCCCCATGGTCAGGATGGCGAAGTCGATGCCCGACTGCAGCTCAGGGGTGTTGAAGGTGAATCGATCCATGCCCGTGATCAGGTCGCTGCCGATGGTCCCTAGAGCCATGCCGATGAGGGACATCATGATCGATTTCAGGAAGGGCGCGGAAGTCAGGTTGCTCAGCAGGATGAGGCCGAAGACGGCCACCCCGAAGTACTCGGGGGGGCCGAAGCTCAGCGCGGCCCTTGCCAGGAAGGGCGCCAGGAACATCAGTCCGATCACGCCGAAGCTGCCGGCGACGAAGGAACCGAGGGCCGAGATGGCCAGGGCGGCGCCGGCGCGCCCTTTCCTGGTCATCTGGTAGCCGTCGAAGGTGGTCACGATGGAAGGGGTTTCCCCTGGGATGTTGATAAGGATCGCTGTGGTCGATCCCCCGTACATGGCCCCGTAGTAGACGCCGGCCAGCATGATGATGGCCGAGTCGGAGGGCAGTCCGAAGGAGAGGGGCAGCAGCAGCGCCATGGTGCCGACGGGGCCGATGCCCGGCAACACCCCTGCCACGGTGCCTGCCAGGACGCCGGCGAAGCAGGCGATGAGGTTGGCTACACTCAAAGCTTCCTGGAAGCCCCCGAGGAGAGCGAAAAATGCGTCCATTTAGTTGCCTGCCGGATTGAGAATGGAGTCCAGCCCCAGAAGGCCCTGGGGCAGAGGAACCTGCAGGTTACTGAACACCAGGTAGAAGACCACCGTCAGCAGGAGGGCCAGACCGAGGATCGCGATCCACCGTTTCTCGCCCATGAGCCGCATCAGGTAGATCAGGGCCAGCAAGGTGGCGACGGGGTATCCTGCAACGGGCAGCAGGAGCATGTAGATCAGCAGCCCGGCCGCGAAGAGCAGGGCATTCTTGCCCGGCAGGAGGGCGACTTCGGCGGTCTCCCCTGAGCTCTTCAACCTACGTTGGGCGAGCAACTCCATACCCATGATGGCCAGAATGGCCGCGATCATGCCGATCCCCAAGATTCGGGGGAAGAAGCCGGGGCCTGGATCCGTAATAACTCCGGGGTTCAACTCGAAGGCGTAGTAGCTGTAGGCGAGGGCAAAGCCGAGGAGCAGAAGATTGATCCAGTTCATTCCTCCTCTCCCACCAGACGCAGGATGGTATTGGCCAGCAGGTCGGCCTCCTCCGCTGGCCTCAGGCCTGCCACTCGCAGTTTGACCATCTCTACCCGCGGGTGGATGGCCGGGGCATCGGAGCCCCAGACGACCCGGCCGCTGCCGATGCGCCGCACGGCCTCCCGAATCTTGTCGTGAAAGGGCATTCCCGTGGTGCCCAGGATCAGGTTCGGTACCCTCTCGGCCAGGGCGATGGCGTCGTCCACCCATCCCAGCTGCATCCCCATGTGATCCATGATCACCGGCACTTGAGGCCAACCTTCGGCAAGGCCAGCCACCTGCCATGGGAGGCTCTGCATGCTGTGGCCGGAATGGAGCAGCACGGGGACTCCCTCCTCCGCCGCGACCCTCATGATTGGATCCAACAGCGGACGGTTGGGAAAGAAGGCGTGGAGGAGAGGGTGCAACTTGATTCCCCGAAATCCCCTCTCTCGGATCAGCCGTCGAGCCTCCAGGGCTGCTATCTCTCCCAGATGCGGGTTGATCCAGGCGAAGGGGATGACGACGGAACCCAGTTCCTCAGCCAGCTGGGCCAACCCATCGTTGTTGGGGGCGTTGCCGAAGGTGGGAAAGGCCACGACGCGATCGATCCCCTCGGCAGCCTCCAGGGCCAGGACCTCTCGAGGGTCGGGATGCCGAACGCCGTGCGGTGTGGTGCCTCCTCCGGGGCAAAGGTGAACGTGGCAATCGACAACGGTCACTTCTCACAAGCCTCCAGATAAGCGCGAGCCGTCGCGGCGTAGGCCAGGGCGGCCGTCTCCACATCGGTGATCTCGATGAACTCGTCCGGGGCGTGGAGGCGATTCCGCACTATGTCGCCGGGACCCAGGATCGTGGTAGGGATGCCGGCCCCTCCCAGGATGTACTGATCGCAGGTGGCGGGGAACCCGCCGGGTCTTGAGGTGGTGCCGGTAGCACTCTCTATCCCCGCCAGGCAGGCCTGCACGACCGGATGATCCTCCTCCAGCAGGTAGGGAAATGCTCCCTGGTAGCAGTCCACCTCTACCTCGGACAGGTCCGCCAGGGCAGAGCGGATCTCCTCAGTCGCTGCCGCGTGGGTCTCGCCGGGCAGAAGCCGGCGGTCCAGGACGAGGGTGACCATGGCTGGGATGGTGGCGGCGTTGGTGTCGCCGCTGCTCACCTGGGTGGGAGCCAGGGATGCGGTTCCTATCAGGGGGTGGTGCCGCTCGCCCACCTCGGCCGCCAGGAGCTGCAATCGCTCCAGGATCTGCGCCAGTCTGGGTATGGGGTTCACGGCTGCCGCGGGCTGGGAGGCGTGGCCGCCCACCCCGCGAACCCGGATCGTTACCTGGATGCGGCCCTTGTGGCCGACCTGCACCTGCATGCCGGTTGGCTCGCCGATGATCGCTCCCTCGGCCCTGAATCCTGATGCGACCAGGTGCTTGGCTCCGGTGCCCCCGCGCTCCTCACCGCAGACGGCCGCCAGCGCCAGCCGCCCCCGCCCCAACCCTCGCCTCGCCCAGAAGGCCACCGCCACCGCCATGGCGGCCAGCGACCCTTTGGCGTCGCAGGTCCCGCGGCCATACAGCCGCCCTGCCTCGAGGCGCGGAGCAAAAGGATCGCTGCTCCAGTGCTCCGGGCTGCCCGGTGGCACCACGTCCAGGTGGCTGCACAAGGCCAGGCTCGGACCGGGGCTGCCGCCCACCACCGTCCCGATCACGTTGGGGCGGCCGGGCTCGGTCTCCTGCCACTCTATCGGTACGCCGTGACGTTCCAGGAACTCCGCCAGTGGCCGCGCCGCGAGATCCTCTCGCCCCGGCGGGTTGATGCTGGGCGCTGCGACCAGCGCCTCTAGGAGCGGCAAGGCTTCTCTTGCCGCGAAGTCACGGAACTCCTCCATCCAGGACACGAGGCGAGTCCTCCTTACCGGGAGTTGCGCGGGTCCCATAGATCGCGCAGCCCGTCTCCCAACAGGTTAAAGGCCAGCACCGCCAGCATGATGGCGATGCCCGGGAAGACCGAGATCCAGGGTGCTATCTGCAGATAGGGCCGCCCCTCGTTGAGTATGGATCCCCAGGAGGGGTGGGGCGGTTGTATGCCCAGCCCCAGGTAGCTGAGAGATGCCTCGATCAGGATGGCGTAGCACAGGGTGACCGAGGCCTGCACCACCACCGGTGCCAGGATGTTGGGCAGCAGGTGGCGCAGCAGGATGCGGGCATCACTTGCCCCCAGGGCACGGGCGGCCTGGACGTACTCTCGCTCCTTCTCCACCAGCACCGGCCCCCGGGCTACCCGGAAGAAGAAGGGGGTGTAGACGATGGTGATGGCTAGAATGACGTTCCGCACGCTGGGCCCCAGGATGCCGGCCACGGTGATGGCCAGCAGGAGGGAGGGGAAGCTGAAGAAAATGTCCATCAGACGCCCGGAGAGCTGATCCACCGCCTTGCCGAAGTAGCCCGCCACCATCCCCAGGATCGTTCCCAACAGGGCGGCGATGCTCACCGAGGCGAAGGCGATGCCAAGGGAGGAGCGGGTGCCGTACAGGGTGCGGGTCCACACGTCCCGGCCAAAGTTGTCGGTGCCCAGCCAGTTCTCAGCTGTCGGGCCCTTCATGGCCCTGGCCATGTTCATCTTGTAGGGATCGCCCGAGGTCAGCAGACCGGGAGCGATGGCGACGAGGATAAAGATCAGGGCGAGGGCCAAACCGACGAATATGAGACGATTGCGGAACGCGGCCCGCAGGGCACGCCGCCGAGCCGAGGGCCTTGTTTCGGCTACGGGACCGGCAAGCTGGACAGTTGGCGCGGCCAAAGGCCAGTTCCCTCCTTAGGAGTACCGGATCCGGGGGTCCAGAAAGGCGTAGATGACGTCTGTGATCAGGTTTATCAGCATGAACAGCAGTGCCACGAACAGCACGGAGCCCTGCACCAGGGGGTAGTCCCTTTGCGTAAGCCCCTGGAGCAACAGCCGGCCGACTCCTGGGAGGGTGAACACCTCCTCCACCACCACCGCCCCGCCCAGGAGGTATCCCATCTGCAGCCCGGTGACAGTGATGACCGGGATCAGGGCGTTCTTCAGACCATGCCTGAAGAGGACGGCCTTCTCTGCCACACCCTTGCCCCGGGCCGTGCGGACATAGTCCTGTCGCAGCACCTCCAGAAGGGAGTTTCTGGTCATGCGCATGATCACGGCGGCGCTGGCCGTGCCCAGGGTAACCACCGGTAGCGCCATCAGCAGCAGGTTTCCTGGCAGATCCTCAGTGGGCGAGATCCATCGCATGGGAGGCGTCCACCGCAGGAAGAGGGAGAAGAGGAGGATCAGCATGGAGCCCTGCCAGAAGACAGGCACCGACAGCCCCCCCAGGGAGACCACTCGCAGCAGGCCGTCTGCAAACTGGTTCTGGCGCACCGCAGCCCAGACTCCCATGGGGATCCCGATCAGGGCGGAGAAGAGGGTTGCCAGGAGGGCCAGTTCCAGGGTGACGGCCATGCTGTCTGCCAGGTGCCCGGCAACCGTGCCGCCCAGACGCCAGGAGTTGCCCAGGTTGCCGGTGGCCACGCCGGCGATCCAGGTCAGGTATTGCTGATACCAGGGTTGGTCGAGGCCGAAGAAACGGCGCAGCTCCTCCACCTGCTGGGGACTCGACTGGCCTTGGAGGTCTATCATCTGGCCGACCACGTCGCCGGGCACCATCCTGAGCAGGATGAAGATGGCGAGGGTCAGCCCGATGAGCGTGGGCACCATGTAGGCGATTCGCCGCAGGACATAGCTGTACAACTAAGGACCTCCTCACGGCCCTCCAACGAGGGAAGGGCCCGAGCTCGGGGGCGAGAGACTCCTTCCCCGAGCTCGGGCCCGGACGCCGTCACCCCTGGACCGCGGCGTACCGCAGGTTGGTATAGTAACCGGAGGGATGCTGCTTGAAGTTCTGCACCTTCTTGTTCTGGGCCGCGATGATGTCGGCCGAGTAGAGCGGGATCCAGGGAGCCTGCTCGGCGATCATCTGCTGGACCTGCAGGTAGATCTTCTCTCGTTCTCCCTTGTCCAGGGTGGTCCGGCCCTTGTCCAGCAGGGTCGAGATCTCCTGATTGTTCCACCGTCGGAAGTCCTTGCCCTCGGGTGGCTTGTGCAGGTGATTGTAGTACAGGATATCGGGATCGATGAAGCCGCCCCAGCTGTTCATGGTGAAGTCTTTGAACTTCCTCTGGGTGAAGTCGTCGATCCAGATCCCCAGGTCCACCTGCTGCACCTCGGCCGTAATGCCGACGTCTTTCAGGTTCTCCACGATCACCTGAGCCGCAGCGTTCAAGGCCGCGTAGCCGACGATGCTGCGGAGGGTCAGTTTCAGCGGAGTAGCGACGCCGGCCTCCTGCAGCAGTTGCTTCGATCGGGCCACGTCCCGCTTGAAAAAGGGGTTCTGCTCCGGAGGCATGGCGCCCCAAAGGGCAGGGGGTTGCCCACCCAGGAGGGTACCGAGGCCACTGATGGCCGCGGCCATGATGGCTTCCCGGTCGAGGGCTGAGGAGATCGCCTGGCGCACCTTGACGTTGTTGAAGGGAGCAGTGTCCAGCGGGAAGTCCAGGATGTCCCACCGGATCGCCGGGCTGCGAGTGGTGGTCAGGTTGGGATCGTCCTTCGTGAGGAAGTAGTTCTTGGAGTCCTCGAAGACGGCTAGATCCACCCCTCCAGAGCGAAGCCCCGCGACGATATTGGCCTCGTCTGGAATGATCCTGATCACCAACTCGTCCAGGCTCACGTCCTTGGCGTGCCAGGAGTTGGGGTTCTTCTGGAGCACCAGCTGCTGGTTCTGCACGAACTCCTTGACGATGAAAGGACCCGAACCTATGGCTGTCTGCTTCAGGTCTGCCTGCTTGTCCCCGTCCTTGGGGATGATGAAGGCGTAGCGGCCCCCGAGAGCCGTCAGGAGGGGAGCGGTAACTGCGGTCAGCTCCAGTTCGACGGTATACTTGTCCGCCGCCTTGGCGCTCTTTATCGTACTGTAGAAAGCCTTGCCCGGGGAATTCAGCACTCGCTGCAGGGAGTAGACCACATCCTCGGCATCCACCTCCTTGCCGTTGCTGAACTGCGCCCCCTTCCGGAGATGGAAGACCCACTTGGTGCCGGTCGTTTCGTAGCTTTCGGCCAGACCCGGGCGGATGGTCAGGTCGTCGTTCCACTCGACCAGGGTGTCGTACATCAGCATGCTCCGCCGCATGCGGGCGTCGGAGATCTCCATGTGGGGCTCGAGGTTGGGGGTGTCGACCTTGGTGGCGAAGACCAGCCTCCCGCCCTTCTTGGTGGCGGCGGCAGCCTGGGTCGGCGCGCCGGAGGGGGCTGCGCCAGCCGGAGCTGTGGGCGCTTTCGCCCCGCTGGCGGCCGGAGCGGATGCCGGAGCCGCAGCGGGTGGGTTGGCCCCGCAGGCGGCTAACAGCATGCCGAGGCTGCCGGCCGCCGCGGCTTTCAGGACATCCCGGCGGGTCAGCCGATAACCGTTCCGCCGAGCCTCTTCAACGATCCGGTTGATCTCGTCCATGGGACCCGTCTCCCTTTCTCCCGTAATGAGGGCCGCTACTCTATGGCCATGCCGGCCTCGAAGCCGCTGCGAACCGCTGTGGCCAGGTTGCCTGGCTTGGCGCAGTCGCCGACCGGCCGGACATCGACCCCCTTTTCAGCCAACTGTTTGGCCAGGCCATCCTCGGGCTTCACCCCTGTGGCGAAGACCACTGTGTCCACGCCCTGGATCCGGTTGGAGATGCCACCCCGTTCGTAGTTGACCGCGCCCCGCTCCAGGGAGGTCAGCTTCGAGCTTGTGAGAATGTCCACCCCGCTCTCGGCCAGTCGCTGCAGCAGGAGGTCGTGGTTCCACCAGATCAGCTCGGTGGCAACGTCGGGCAGCATCTCGACGATGGTCACCTTCTTGCCCCGGGCGACCAGGAACTCGGCCGTCTCGCAGCCGACGTCGCCTCCCCCCACGATGACCACCCTTTGCCCGGTTTCCACCTGCCTGGCCAGGACCTCCCAGGCGGTTACCACCTGCTGGTCGCGGATGGGCACGGGGGGTATCGTAGGCTTCGCTCCCGCCGCCAGGATCACCACGTCGGGTCGCTCTGCCTGCAGCCTTTCTGCGGTCACCTCGGTTCCCAGAGTCACCTGCACGCCAGACCGGGCGATGGCCTTCCGTTGATACTGGAGGTACTGCCCCATTTCCTCCTTGTGAGGGGGTGTGGCGGCCAGCGGGATCTGCCCGCCCAACTCGGCTTCCCGCTCGTACAGGGTCACCCTGTGCCCTCGTCGCGCGGCGGCCATGGCGGCTTCCATGCCGGCGGCTCCCCCTCCCACCACCGCGACCCGCTTGGGCTGCTTCGCTGGGGTGAAGTCGAACAGCGTCTCGCGGCCGGCTGTCGGGTTTACCACGCAGGCGGAATCCAGCCCCCGCATGGTCCGACCGTGGCAGTCGGGGGCTACGCAGGTGAGACAAGGGCGTATCTCCTCCCATCGTCCCTCGGTGGCCTTAACGGGCCAGTAGGGATCCGCGATCACCGCTCGCCCCAGGGCTATCAGGTCGGCCTTGCCCTCCGCCAGCACGGCCTCTGCCGCCTCGGGCTGATGCAGCTTGCCCACCGCTATCACCGGAACCTGCACGGCTTGACGCACGGCCGCCGCCAGGGGCAGCAGGACCCCGCCCGGGCCGTCCAAGTTGGAGGGGACGCTCTGGGCCGAGGTCTCGCCGATACCCCCCGAGACGTCCAGGATGTCCACCCCTGCGGACTCCAGGATGCGGGCGGTGGAGATCCCCTCATCGATGGTCATGCCGCCTGGGAGAAACTCGTCGGCGCACAGGCGAACCATGATGGGGTAATCCTGGCCCAGCAGCTCTCGGGTCCTGGTGACGATCTCCACCAGCATTCGGGCTCGATTCTCGACGCTTCCGCCGTAGCGATCCTCCCGCCTGTTCCAAAGGGGAGAGAGGAACTGGTTCAGCAGGTAGCCGTGGGCCGCGTGAAACTCCACCGCGTCGAACCCTGCATCCTGCGCTCGCCGGGCTGCCTGAGCGAAGCTCTCCACCAACTGCTGGATCCCCTCCAGGGAGAGTTCCTTGGGCATCTCGCCCCCCGTGGCTGCGACGGCCGAGGGCGCCACAGGGCGCGTGCCGATGACGGCGGACCGGCCGACGGCTCCCACGTGGGCCAGCTGTATGGCGACCTTGGCCCCCGCGGCATGAACGTCCGCCACCAACTGCCTGTAGCCGGGGATGAAGCTGTCGTCCGAGAGCCCGGTGGTGTAGGGGCCGTTGCGCCCTTCCAGCGAGACATAGGTGAACTGCACGATGACGAGACCTATTCCACCCTTGGCCCTCTCGGCGTAATAGGAGCGGAGCCGCTCCGTCACCTGGCAGTGGTAGGAGCCGTAGCGGGTGCCCATTGGGGGCATCACCAGCCGGTTCTTCAGCTCCAGTCCCTTGACCCGGAGAGGGCTGAAGAGATGGGGAAGACGAGGATCTGCCATCTTGTGCTCCCGAATCGATGATGTCGGGTCCGTGGAGGCCCTGCAGGGCTAGTCCGACGGGGTCCATGCCGCTTAAGTGCGGATCCGCTCCCTCACGGGGGAGCGCGCCGGCACGGCCGGCGCCGTCTCTCCGAGCCGGACGTTCGTCAGGCCCGAGCCAGCGGGGAAGGGGACTAGGGATGGTGTGACTCCGCTGGTCTATCTCAGAGCATGCTTCGGCGATCAGCGCCTCTAGCATGGGCAGCTTACAGGGCCACGATTCTGTTGTCAATACTATGGTGAAACGACGTTTCACCATAACAGTGGAATCGGCGCCCTCGCGCCCCTCTGAGGGGCCTTGACAAGGTCGTTGTTGGCACTACAATGGGACTAGGTATCGCACTTGTCTCCAGTGTGTTGGGGCGACTGACCCCGGGACAGCTCACCCTGCGGTATCACGGATCCCCGAAGGCTGCTAGGCGGCATAGAAAGGGTATGATCCTCGCGTCTTCACGGGTGAACCTTTCCAGCGGCGCCATCTCCGTGGACGAGCACGATGAAAGCTGGTACCGGCGCTACATGGGCGGTGCGGCCATGTCGGCCTGCTACCTGATGAAGGAGCTGGCGCCGGGTGTGGATCCCCTGGGCCCCGACAACAAGCTGGTGATGTTCCCCGGTGTGATCACCGGCATACCGGTCTCAGGCGCAGCCCGGATGAGCACAGGGGCCAAGTCCCCCTACGGCAAGCTGGGCTGACAGGCCAAATGGGACATCTGCGCGAGCAGATTATGTTGTTGGAGGAGGACGACCAACCATGAAACTTGCTGGGGCTTACGCTGCCCTGGTTACCCCACTGACTGA
>JAJZRD010000081.1 GCA_021845945.1 Chloroflexota bacterium | reverse complement strand
TCGCCCCGCGGCCAGCGGCATCCCCGCCGCCGCTGGGGTCTCTCTGAGGATGGTCGTCACCTTTTTCCTGGCGGTCCTGGGGGTGGCTGCGATAGGATTCCTGTATTGGCAGTACGCCGACTACACCTCCAACAACGCCCAGGCCGACGCAGCGCCGAAGGCCGCCGCGTTGACGACGCCGACCAGCTACCAGCTGGTAGCGCTGCCGAGCCCGACACCCATGGCTCTTCCCACGCCCAGCCCCACCCCCGTTCGGGGCGTGGAGGTGACGGTGTACATCGCGGACCGGAGCTGGTTGCGGGTGACCGCCGACGGCCTGAGCGCTCCTCTCTTCGAGGGCGAGCTGCAGGCCGGCGACGCGAGAAGCTGGAAGGCGAAGGACCGGATCGACATGCGGGTGGGCAACGCCGGCGGGGTCGAGGTGACGGTCAACGGCATGAGGCAGGGGAAGCTGGGGGCGAGCGGCGAGGTGAAGAACGTTACCTGGGGAAGGCAATAACCATTAGATGAAGTTCCACATAGTCACCCTCGGGTGTCCCAAGAACGAAGTGGACTCCGAGGGAATGGAAACGCTGTTGACGGAGGCCGGGCATAGCCCGGTCCCCGAGCTTTATGAGGCCGACTTGATCGTCGTCAACACCTGCGGCTTCATCGACGCGGCCAAGGCGGAGTCGCTGGAGACCTTGAAGAGCGTGGCTTCCCGGCGGAAGCCCGGGAGCCTCCTGGTGGCGGCGGGGTGCCTGGCGCAGCGGGAGGGGGAGAAGCTGACCGAGCAGCTTCCGGGCATCGACGCCATCATCGGCTGTCGCAACTGGCCCGACATCACCCGGCTGGCCGACCTGGTCTCCAGCAGAAGCTCGCGAGAGGAGGCCCGCGTCTCCGTCTTGCTGGATGAGCGGCTCCAACTGGGTGCCGCCCGGCGGGTGGCCCGGGCCGGCAGCGCCTACGTGAAGATCTCGGACGGCTGCGATGCCGGCTGCGCCTTCTGTGCCATTCCCGCCATCAAGGGAGGCCACCAGAGTAAGCCCCCGGAGCAGGTGGTGGAGGAGGTGCGACAGCTGGTGGCGGGCGGGGTTAAGGAGGTGATCCTGGTGGGCCAGGACACCACCGCCTACGGCCTCGATAGAGGCGAAAAGGATGGCCTGGAGGGGTTGTTGCGCCGGATCGCGGAGGCCGTCCCGGGGCTTCCGTGGCTCAGGATGCTCTACCTCTACCCCCAGAGGATCACCCCGAGTCTGTTGCGAGCCATGGCCGATCTGCCCCAGCTGTGCCGGTACGTGGATATCCCGCTCCAGCACACTCACCCCGACATGCTCCGCCGGATGCGGAGGCCTCACGGTGAGGTGCGCGACCTGATGGATGCCATCCGCCATGCTATGCCCGAGGTGGCCATCCGCACTACCTTCATCGTCGGCTTCCCTGGAGAGACCGAGGAGGAGCACCGGCATCTGCTGCGATCCATCGAGGAGATCGGGTTCGACCACGTGGGCGTCTTCGCCTATTCGCCCCAGGAGGGGACGCCGGCAGCGGCGATGCCCAACCAGGTGACCGATCGGGTGAAGCTACGGCGATGGCGCGAGGCGATGGAGGTAGCCCAGAGGGTCTCCCGGAAGCGAAACCAGGAGATGGTGGGGCGCGAGCTGGAGGTCCTGGTGGAGGGCACCGAAGAGGGCTCCAGGGGCCGCACCCCGACCGTGGTAGGCCGCAGCTACCGGGATGCCCCGGAGGTGGACGGGCTGGTCTTCTTTTCGGGACGGGCGACGTTGGGGGAGATCGTCAAGGTGCGGGTTACCTCGGCCCTGGAGTACGACCTGGTGGGCGAGGCAGTCGCCGACGGGGGGACTGGGAGATGGGGCGACGGGGTGACACCGAGCCGGCGGGACGCGCGGACGAGGCGGTAGCGAGCTGCGTGACGGGGGAGGTTGCGTTACCCTCTCCCCTCGGGAGAGGATCGGGGTGAGGGCTGAAACGATGGATGATGATGGGAGAGGAAATGCGGGGCGAGCGTTCAGGCCTGAAGATCAGAAAGCGGGCAACCGAAAACCGGCCCCCGAACCCGTGATCCTGTCCAGGGCCGAGGAGTTGGGAGAACGGCTGCGGGGACTCGGCCTGACCCTGGCCACGGCCGAGTCCTGCACGGGAGGGGGGCTCGCCGATGCCATCACCGACGTGGCGGGAAGCTCCGATTACTTTCTGGGCGGGATCGTTTCCTACGCCAACCGGGCGAAGGAGCAGTTACTGGGGGTGGACCCGCAGCTGCTGGCGACCCGCGGGGCGGTGAGCGAGCCGGTGGCGCTGCAGATGGCCGAGGGGGTGCGCCGGGCCCTGGGCACCGACATCGGGGTGGGCATCACCGGCATCGCCGGCCCCACGGGAGGCTCGGCGGAGAAGCCGGTGGGGCTGGTGTACGTCGCGGTGGCTGCGCCGGACGTGCAGGAGGTGCGGCGCTACCTGTGGTCCGGCGACCGGATCGCGAACAAGCGCCGATCGGTCCTGGCAGCGCTGGAGCTGCTGCTGGAGCGGGTCAAATAGGGTCTCGAGGGTCTCCGGGCCGCTCCGTTCGGAGGGGCCTCGGCAGGGCAGGCATGCGGGTGTGGACCACCCCACTACGCTCTGCCCCGCGGTGGTGTGGATCCAGACCGACCGTCGAGCAGGGGAGCCACGGGGGCACCCGCCTCCATGGCGATGTGGTGGGCTATGATCTGGTGGACGGTGTCGATATGCGCCTTCATCGAGTCGAAGGCCGCCTGAGGGTCCTTGCGCCGGATGGCCTCGAGGATCGACTTGTGGCCCAGGAGGGTGCGGATGTAGTCTTCGGTGGTCCTGGGCGGGCTTAGACGGCTCGGCTTGATCAGGTCGTTAATCATGCCTACCAGCCTCTCCAGCACGCGGTTCCTGGTCGCCTTGGCCACGGCCAGGTGGAACGCCTCGTCCTGCTCCACGGTGATCTGCCCTGCCGCCACCCTGGCCTGCTGCTCTTCCAGACAGCGCTCGATCTCGTTCACGTCTTCGGGGGTCGCACGCTCCGCGGCAAGCCAGGCCGTCTGCGGCTCGAGGATCATCCGAACCTCCAGCGGTTCCCCCGCCTGGTCGATCTCCGCGGCCAGGATCCTGGCGATAGGGGAGATTGTGGCTTCCAACACGTCCCTTCGGGCGTAGGTGCCCCCGCCGACGCGGCTTTCGATCAGCCCCATCAGCTGGAGTGCCGCGAGCGCCTCTCGAACGGAGGCTCGGCTGACGCCAAAGCGCACCGCCAGGTCCCGCTCGTTGGGGAGGCGGTCGCCCGGCTTCAACTCGCCGGCGAGAATCTGCCGCTGGATCTGATCGGCGATCGACTCGAATACTCGGGCTTTCTTGACAGGCTCGATCCTCATTGTCGGCATTCCGTTCTAGGGGCGAGGGCCCGGCGCCCTGCGCAGGATCACACCCCTCCGTTTGGGGGAGTAGAGTATGTAGATCGTCACCAAGAGCTCGATGGCAGCCAGGGCGGCGAAGCTCGGGGCGAACCCGCCCGAGGCCGTGGCAATCTGCCCCACCATCAACGGCAGCAGCAACGCGCCCGTATTGGCCGACAGGGAGACCAACGACATCGCCCTGCCGGCCAATCCCTTGCCGAACTCGGAGTTCGCGAGAGAGAAAATGGACCCGAAAGGCAGGTTGCAGGTTATCCCCAGACCCACCAGGGCGAGTATCGAGAGCCACATCCAGTGTGAGATGCCCAGGGCGCCGGTCAGCAGGAAGGTGCCGGCCAGTGAGAGCGAGACGACGCGCCCCTCGCCCCAGATCCTTGCGCTGTAGCCCCCACTCACTCGGGCAAGGAGTGCACCGATGGTGATGGCGGTGGACAGGAAGGCCACCGACGCGAGGTCTCCGCCGAAGGTGGTGACCAGGTAGTCCACCGTCCAGGGGATGACGGTCATGTACACGCCATAACCGAGGGTGTGGGCGAGGGCAAGGCTCCGCAGACGATCGTCGGCCGCCAACTCCCGCCAACCCAGGGCAGGTCGAATAGTACCATAGACCGGGTCTTTCATGAAGATCATCAGCACCAGCGCCACGGCAAGGAGGGCAGCGGCCATGATGACGAAGGCCGGAGCCCATCCGGCGAAGACTACCAGCGCTGCCACGGAGAACATGGCGATCATGATGCCCAGGTGGTTGAAGGCGCCGAAAACGCCCTGCCGGACCGCAGGAGTGGAGACGCTCAGGTTCGACACGAAGCTCAGGCCGGCTATGAAGGCGATGCCGCTGCTGACGCCGGTGAGCAGCCTGGCCAGGATCAGCCCTTCGAACGAGAAGGCCACCGCCGTGAGCAGGCAGGAAGCCGCCCCTACCACAGCCCCCAGAGCCAGCGCCCGCTTGGTCCCCAGGCTATCCACAACCTGGCCGGCCATCGGCTGCACCAGGGTGTGGGACAGGACACCGGCTACCAGGATCGTGCCGGCCGCAGACCGGTCGATCCCCAGCCCTCCGATGACCAGCGTGATCACCGGGGCCAGGTTCATGGTCAAGAATCCGGCTTGAAGGGCGACCAGATAGCCCAGGGACAGCTGCAGGCCGCCGTTGCCATCTTGGGTTGAAGTTGGCTCGCCTTTGATCCCGACCACCTCACTCACCTCAAACCGCGAGGCTGAAGTCCGCGGCAACGAGAGGAAGCCCAGGCCTCAACTAGACGTGGAGGGCCTTGACTACGGTTCTATCCATGGTTGCTCGCACGACTACCAGGGGGCTGACCACCTCGCAGATCGCCAGATCGCACATGGCGCTCATCAGCATGCCCGCATCCTCCAGGGTTAGGCCAACCCGGAGCTGCAGCAGCTCCTTCATCTCCTCCAGGGCGATCATCATCGCCTGATCCAGGGTCCGGGCCACCCCCATGGTGCAGACCAGCCTGTCGGTCTCGACCATGGGCCATTTCAACTGCCGCCCCTCGATCAGGTCGAACCGGAGGGTGACCTCCCCCGTCACCTCCATGGCGGTCAGCATGATCTCCCCGTCGCCCATGGCGAAGTGCAGGTCGCCGGCAGCGACCAGGGCGCCAGGTAGGTACACGGGCAGGTAAAGGGTTGCGCCCGGTGCTATCAGCTTGTTGTCCAGGTTGCCGCCATGCCGGCCGGGCCACGAGACGGCGATCTCCTGGTTGCTGGGGGTCGTGCCCACCAGCCCCACCATGTACTGGGGCGGGATGGAGATCTGGTCGTTGAAGATGACCCTGTCGTCGACGATGGGGAAGTGAGGTCGCTGCACCGTCTCGTACTTCTCGGCCAGATAGTCGCCAAAGACGCCCTTGCCGGGGCGGAGGCGCATCTCGGCCTGCTTCTCGAAGCGCATCTCACCGACGTGGACTGCGAGGGCATCGCCGGGCTCCGCACCCTTCACGAGGATGGGACCGGTGGCGATGAGGCTGCCGTTAGGGGTCTCGAAGATCACATCCTCCCCCGGCTCGACCTCGAGCACCGGCAGGTTGGTGCGGCTGAAGGTGGCGATCTTCTGGTCGCGAGAAATCCGTTTGGGCTCGGACATCGCATCTCCTCCGTTGGCGTTGGGCATCCTTGCGCGGCGGCGCCGCCCGTGGAATGGTGGCAATGGCCCGAAGGTCAGACCAACGGCCATTATAAGGATGGACCCAGACCTTGGCAAGAGAGGGTCGAATCCGGCTCAATACGGCCGAGAACCGCCGGGCAGGGGATGTTGACAAGGGATTTTGGAGCGTGATACCATCGCGCCAATTGGACTGCAGGGCTGATGGTCAGGCCAATCTACCCGGCTGATAGACGAGGATCGACGATGAACTCGGATGCCAATCAGGCCCACCAGGCTATCCTCACTCTCAAGGGTATCGCCAAACGTTTTCCTGGCGTCGTCGCGCTTAGCGGCGTGGACTTCGAGCTGAAGGCCGGCGAAGTACACATGCTGCTGGGCGAGAACGGGGCCGGGAAATCTACCCTCATCAAGATAATCTCCGGCGTCTACCACCCGGACGAGGGCGAGATCCTGATGGGCGGCCGGCCCGTTGACATCAGCAGCCCCCAACGGGCTACCCTGTTGGGCATCTCCACCATCTACCAGGAGTTCAACCTGGCCCCGTCCCTCTGCGTTGCCGAGAACGTGTTCCTCGGCCGGCTTCCGTTGTCCGGGCTGGGGAGGGTGGACTGGGCAAAGGCCCACCGCGAAACCGAGCGGGTGCTGGAGATGCTGGATAGCGACATCTCCACTCACGAGATCGTCGGTAACCTCAACGTGGCCCACCGCCAGTTGGTGGAAATCGCCAAGGCCCTCTCCCAGGACGCGCGCATCCTCATCATGGACGAGCCCACGGCGGCGCTCACCGCCCACGAGGCGGAACGGCTCTTCAAGATCGTCCACACCCTGAAGAAGCAGGGCGTCGCCGTCATCTACATCTCCCATCGGCTGGAAGAGGCCGCCGAGATCGGCGACAGGGTTACCGTTCTGAGGGACGGCCAGCGGATAGGCAGCCTTCCCATAGCGGAAGCCACCGTGGATCAAGTGGTTGAGATGATGGTGGGGCGCCAGCTGGAGGAGATGTTCCCCAAGGTGGCCGCGCCCGTTGGCGAGGAGGTGCTGCGGGTCGAGGGGCTCTCCAAGGGTAGGCAGTTCTCCGACGTCAGTTTCTCTCTCCACGCCGGTGAGATCCTCGGCATCACGGGATTGGTGGGCTCCGGCGGCGTGCCGCTGGCCAAGTCCATCTTTGGAGCGGGCCGGCTGGAGAGCGGAGAGATCTTCGTTCGCGGCGAGCGGGTGGAGGTCTCCTCACCCACCGTGGCCATCCAGCACGGCATAGGGCTGCTGCCCGAAGATCGCAAGGAGCTGGGGCTGGTGCTCAAGCTCCCCATCAAAGAGAACATCACTCTCTCGTCCCTCCGCCGGTTCAGCCATCTCGGGTGGATGGACCTGGGGAAAGAGCGGAAGCTCGCCGAGGGCTACAAGGATCGGCTCGACATTGCGACTCCCACCGTCGCCAAGCTGACGCGCTACCTCAGCGGTGGGAATCAGCAGAAGGTGGTTCTGGCCAAATGGCTCTGCACGCAGACGAACACCCTGATGTTCGTCGAGCCCACCCGCGGGGTGGACGTGGGAGCCAAGGTAGAGATCTACAACTTGATGAACGAACTGGTCAAGGATGGGGCAGCCATCCTTCTGATCTCTTCCGACATGCCTGAGGTGCTCGGTTTGAGCGACCGAATCCTCGTGATGAGATCCGGCAAGGTGGTCGCAGAGGTGAGCAGAGAGGAAGCCACCCAGGAAAAGCTTCTCCTCCACGCCCTGGGAGCGCAGTCCCTGGACAAGAGCCATCAGCGAGCGGATGCAACCCCTGCATGGTAGCGGTCTTCTCACTGCCGCCAGCAACGCAGCGTAGGATGTGAAGAGATGAAGCGGTTCGCGAGCTATCTATCCTGGGAACGGTTTGGCAGCCTGGGGATTCTGTTGGCCGTGTGCGTCGTCATCACGCTCTTCCAGCCCCGATTTGCCTCGATACCGAATCTGATCAACGTCTTCCGCCAGGCAGCAGTCCTTGCACTGGCCACCTACGGGCAAACCGTCGTCATCATCTCGGGGGGCATCGACCTGTCGATGGGATCCCTGGCTGCCCTGGTGAGCATGGTCACCGCCATGGCCGCCAAGGAGTGGGGAGTGGTCCCTGGTTTCGCGACGGGGTTGGCGCTGGCGGCCTTCCTGGGAGGCATCAACGGCCTCCTGGTCTCGAAGCTGAAGGTTCCGGCCTTCATCGCCACTGTGGGGATGCTCACCTATGCCGCCGGGCTGGCCCAGTACATCGGTGGCGGTTTGCCTATCGAGTTCGTGCCGGATGGCTTCCAGTTCATCGGCGGCGGCTATGCCGGCCCCATACCGATGCCGGTGATAGTCGCGGTGGTGGTCCTGGTCCTCGTCCACCTGGTACTGACCCGGACCACGGCTGGAAGGTACATCTACTTTCTGGGCGGCAACCCCGAGGCTGCACGGTACTCGGGTGTGAACGTGGATCGCTTCCGGATGCTGGCCTACGTGTTGAGCGGCCTGCTGGCCGGAATGGCTGCGATAGTCCTCAGCTCCCGGGTCAACTCGGGGCAGCCGGCCATCAATCCCGCCCTTCCTTTCGAGGCCATCGCGGCCGTCGCGGTGGGCGGCATCTCAACCGGTGGTGGCGAAGGCAACCTGGGCAAGGCCCTGGTTGGCGTCCTGATCATCACCGCCGTGACAAACGGCCTCAATCTCGCCAACGTCTCCAGCTACGTTCAGCAGATGGCGATAGGAGCCGTCATGGTGCTGGCCGTGGCGATAGACAACGTTCAGAAGTTCGGGTTGCTTCCGACCTTGAGTGCGATTCGGCACGGCCGAGTCCTGGCGCTGCTGGGTCGCTCCCTGTAAACCCTGTAATCGATCGCGAAGCAGCGAGGAATCGAAATGCGCGAGGCACCATCTGTAGCAGGCAAGAGCGGCGACTCGGACCCCAGGGCTGCCGGTAGCCGCAAGCTTCGACTGGCCATGGGCAAACTGGGCTCTCTGGTGATCTTGATCGCGGTATGGGTCGCCTTCGGCCTGACCATTCAGGGCTTCGCAACGCCGACAAACTTCTTGAACATCATCAGGCAGGCAGCGGTGCTGTCGCTGGCGGCCTTTGGCCAGACCTTCGCCATCATCAGCGGCGGGATAGACATCTCCGTGGGCGGCATCGTGGCGGTGGTCAGCTCCATCACCGCCCTGGCGGCCGTGCGGTTGGGCACGCTGCCGGGCTTCGCGGTCGGCCTCCTCTCGGGTGCAGCCTTCGGGACGATCAGCGGTTTCTTCATCGCCAGGTTCCGGGTTCAGCCCGTGATTGCCACCATCGGCATGCTCTCCTTCGCTCGCGGCTTCGGCTTCTACATAACCAACGGCCAGCCGACACTGAACATGCCGAAGGGCTTCACCGACCTCGGCTCGAGCTACCTCGGTCCGATACCGACTCCGGCCATTCTGGCCGTCGCCGTGATGCTGATCCTGCACTACGTCTTGACCGATACGCCTTTCGGCAGGGCTATCTTCGCTATCGGGAGCAACGAGGAGGCGGCAAGACTGAGCGGGATCAACGTCACCCGCTACAAGATGTTGGCTTTCACCATGAGCGGACTGCTGGCCGGCTTCGCCTCGATAGTCCTCACGTCCAGGGCCAACTCCGGCCAGCCAACCCTCGGGCAGGGGATGGAACTGGAGACGATCGCGGCGGTGGTCATAGGGGGGACATCCCTGAGCGGAGGCATGGGGGGCGTGCTGAGGACCGTGGTGGGAGTGTTGATCATAGCCAGCCTCGGGAACGCCATGAACCTGGCCAACGTGTCTCCCTACCTGCAGCAGGTGGTTATCGGTCTGGCCATCATCGTGGCGGTCCTTCTGGACAACCTCCAGAAGAGCCAGATACACCACAATCTGTTTCGGCGCGCGTCCCTTACCCCTAGGGGCTACGGTCCTGGGGCCACGATGAGGCAGAGGGACCCCGGTGGAGGCTCCTGATCGAACGTCGCATCATGCGTTTCAGGAGGTGATGATCCGGCAATCGCGATTCGCGGGCTTGGTGGGAAATTCTGGTTCACCGGTTTCCTAATTGGAAATGGAGGAGCACTTTGAAGCGAAACTCTATCCTATTGATCGCAGCCCTATCGGCCCTGGTCGCGCTGGCAGCCTGCAGCGCTCCTGCCGCGACGCCATCGTCCACCACCGCCCCTGCGGCACCGAAGGCCGCAGCGACCCAGCCGGCCTCGGCCCAGCCTGGCAAGAAGATCACCCTCGGCTTCTCCATGCCCGAACTGCAGGGCTCCTTCTGGATCTCCATGTACTACGGCGTACAGGACGAGGCCAAGAAGCAGGGAGTGGATCTGGTCGCCCTGAACGCGGGCGGGTTCGATCGGCTGGACAAACAGATCCAGCAGATTCAGGACCTGACGCAGCGTAAGGTCGACGCCATGCTGGTCGGCGCCACCACTGCCGACGGTGTCGTCCCCGTGGTGGACGAGGCGAAGGACAAGGGGATCCCCATCGTGGCAGTTGGGAGCATCCCGTCCAGCAAGAAGATGGACTCGGTGATCCTTGCCGACCACTTCGGCATGGGCAAGCTTCAGGGCGAGTTCATGGGCAAGCAACTGAATGGCAAGGGCAAAGTCCTGATCATGGCCGGCCCGGCAGGCACCAACTGGGCCATAGACCGGGTCAACGGCTTCAAGGAAGCCATGAAGGCCTTCCCCGGCATCGAGATCGCGGGTGAGCAGTGGACCCCCACGGGGCGGGCCACCGGCATGAAGCTGATGGAGGACTGGCTGCAGTCGTTCCCCGACGTGGCAGGGGTCTACACGGCGGTGGACGACATGGGTGCCGGCGCGGTCGACGCTCTGAAGGCCGCCAACAGGGCAGGCAAGGTGGTGGTCACGTCCTCTAACCTGAGCCCAATCGGCGAGGACTATCTCAGGCAGGGCTTCATCCAGGGCGAGACGGTCCAGCAGATCGTTCTTCAGGCGCGGATGGGCGTCCAGCAGGCGATCAAGGCCGCGAAGAAAGAGCCCGTCGATGCGAAGGTGATCACCCCAGTGCTGTTGGTCACCAAGGACAACGTGGATACCCAGGACTACGCCCCGATCCAGGCGCCAAAGGATTTCAAGCCATCCCTGTAGGTAGCTCACGCTGCGGTGCCCGCCACCCACGCCGGTGGCGGGCACCGGCACCACACGCAAGGAGGAACTAATGTCCAAGGTCTTTGATATCGAGACCCTACCGAGAGCCGTCACCGCCGACGGCAAGAGCTTCAAGCAGATCATGGTCAGCCCCGAAACCCTTGGCAGCCAGGAGATGGAGGTATCGGCCATCACCTTGAAGCAGGGCGCCGAAGAGACCTTCCACAGGCACGAAGGCTCCCTGAACCTGCTCTACGGTCTGATGGGCAAGGGGCAGGTTGTGCTCGCCGGCGGCGAGGTGATCGAAATCGAGCAGGAGACCCTCGTCTGGATTGAGGCAGGTGGGGTTCACAAGCTAGCCAACCCCTACGCTGAGGATTTCGTCGTGCTGGACCTCTTCACTCCGGCCGGCGCCAAGACAGAGGTGAGCGACGGCAGTCAGGCAGTCCACGGGGCGGCCAAGGTCTTCCGGATGAAGGACATGCCGGTGGTGGTGGAGAAGACATCCGGAAAGAGGCGGATCTACCTGGCCACCAAGGAGCTGGTGGGTACCGACCAGGCCGAGGGGATGATCGTAACCTACACCCCCGGCACCTTCACCCCCGAGCACTTCCACGATTCGGCCGAGAGTTTCTTCATTCCCCTGTGGGGCAATGGCTTCATCTGGACCGAGGATGGCAAGTACGCCATGCACCGGGGCAAGATGGCCTTCTTCCGACGCGGCGATCGCCACGCCCTCCACAATCCCAATCTGGAGGAGTTCGCCTTCCTCGAGTTCCACATCCCCGGCTACTGGGACATGACCAACACGGCCAGACCCGAGGACATGAAGACTTCGGCTCCGAGGACGAAGCCCGAGCCTCCGAGAGCTCAGTAACGGTGGCAGGGAGCCCGCCAGAATAGCGGCGGGCTCCCCGATTCTTATGCCGTTCCAGTATCAGGAAGGGAGTATCATGGAAGACACCGGTCGTCGCTTCGACAGCGCCAAGCTAGCATCTTTCTGCGTCGCCGTTCTTCAGAAAGTGGGAGTCCTCGGGGAGAACGCCGAGATCGTCGCCGACTCCCTGCTGTCGGCCAACCTGCGCGGGGTGGATACCCACGGCGTTACCCGCCTGCCGATCTACGTGGAGAGGTTGCGAGCAGGGCTGACCAACGGCCACACCCAGGGGGCGATCGTCTCCGAAAGCGAAACCAACGCCGTCTACGACGGCCAGGATGGGCTTGGGCAGGTAGTCGGCACCAAGGCGATGAGACTCGCCATCGACAAGGCCAGGTCGGCAGGGGTGGGCCTCGTGACGGCTCGCAACTCCACCCACTACGGCACCGCAGCCTACTACGCGATGATGGCCCTGCCCCACGACATGATCGGGGTGTCTCTCACCAACTCTCCTTCACTGATGGTTCCCTGGGGAGGGAAGAGACCTTTCCTGGGCAGCAACCCGCTGGCCATAGCCGTTCCGGCCGGGGAAGAGCAGCCCTTCGTCTTCGACATGGCCACCAGCGTCGTGGCACGGGGCGCCATCATCCTGGCCGCGAAGAAGGGCGAGCCCATCCCTTTGACCTGGGCGGTGAACGCCGAGGGTGAGCCGACCACCGATGCCAGGCAGGCGAACGAAGGAGGAGCCCTTCTGCCCCTCGGCGGTCACAAAGGCTTCGGCCTTGCCATGGCCATCGAGATCTTGGTGGCAACCCTGGCGGGCGGTCCCTTCGGCCCCCACATCGGGGAGCTGTACAACAACCCCACGAAGCCGCAGGGGGTCGGCCATTTCTTCGGAGCCATTCGGATCGACCGTTTCCGGCCCGTGCCCGAGTTCAAAGCAGATTTGGACGCCATGATCCGTGAGGCCAAGGCCCAGCCTCTGGCCAAGGGAGTGGAGAAGATCATGGTGGCGGGAGAGCCGGAGTACAACACCGAGCAGGATCGCCGAAAGAGGGGCGTACCGCTGAGTGATGCCGTGGTAGCCGACCTGACCAAGCTGGGCACCGCCATCGGCGTTCCGTTCGAGTCGTAGCGGACGGGACTCCGGCATTCGGAGGAAGGGAACCCGATCGCAAGCGGCTCGTAACCTCCGACGAACGTGGTGAGGGGGCTTCCGGTTACCGGAAGCCCCTTCTTCGCTGCCGCACGCTTCACTTGCGGCAGGCCTCCCGAGGAGCGAGAACCGGGTGCGGCCACAGGGCCCGGCGGTGGCCGAGTGAGTGGCTGAACCCCCCGTGGTAACATAGGGGCGCTTGCCCGCGATCCCGGGGAGAGCCGGCATCCGGACGCGTCCCGTCGAGAGGGGATCCCGCCTGTTGGACAGATACGCCTCTACACATGATCTACGAAGTAGTGGTACACTGTCGAGGCTTCGGTGGGCCCTCTTGGTCGAACATTTGTGCTATAATACGGCTCGCTTGGAAGTGTGAGTTTGGCGCCGCAGTAAGTGAAGCGGGAGGAGCAGATGGTGTTGGACAAGGAGAAGGAGAAGGCGCTGGATCTCGCCATCGGCCAGATCGAGCGGTCCTTTGGGAAGGGCTCTATCATGAAGCTGGGGGAGGCCACTGGACGGCTCGGCGTCGAGATTATCCCCACCGGTGCCATCGCCCTCGACATCGCCCTGGGTGTGGGGGGCATACCCCGCGGGCGGGTGGTCGAGATCTTCGGTCCTGAGTCCTCTGGTAAGACGACCCTGGTGCAGCACATCATGGCCCAGGCCCAGAAGACCGGTGGAGTGGCGGCGCTGATCGACGCCGAGCATGCGCTGGATGCTGCCTACGCCCAGCACTGCGGCGTCAACATCGACGACCTGCTGGTCTCGCAGCCGGATACGGGCGAGCAGGCCCTGGAGATCGCCGAGGCGCTGGTGCGCAGCGGCGCCGTGGACGTGGTGGCCATCGACTCCGTCGCCGCTCTGGTTCCCCGGGCGGAGCTGGAGGGCGAGATGGGCGACGCCCACGTGGGGCTGCAGGCCCGACTGATGTCTCAGGCTCTTCGAAAGCTGGCCGGCGCTATCAGTCGGTCGAAGACGTCCGTCGTCTTCACCAACCAGCTGCGCGAGAAGGTTGGGGTGATGTTCGGCAACCCGGAGACCACCCCCGGCGGCCGTGCCCTCAAGTTCTACGCCTCCGTTCGGCTGGACATCCGGCGGGTCGATTCGATCAAGCAGGGCAGCGAAGTGATAGGTAACCGCACCAAGGTGAAGGTGGTGAAGAACAAGGTGGCGCCGCCTTTCAGGGTTGCGGAGTTCGACATAATGTACAACGAGGGGATCTCCAAGGAGGGCGGTCTCATCGACGTCGGGACCGAGCTGGGGATCGTTCGGAAGAGTGGTGCCTTCTTCTCCTTCGGTGAGACCCGCATCGGCCAGGGCAGGGAGAACGCCAAGGAGTTCCTGCGGAAGAACCTGGAGATCGCCGGCGAGATCGAGCGGCAGATCCGCGAGTCGGTGGCCTCGGGACGGAGGGCGCCGCTGCCGGCCACGGCCACCGTTGGTGGCGACGGCGACGGCGACGCCGGAGAGTAGAGTCCTGGGAGCGGGGGCGACCGACGGGTCGCCCCTCATGGTCTTCAGCGAGGCCTGCCTCTCGGGGCCTTGCTGAAGGCTGATCGCTGAAGGCTGAGAGCTAAGCTTGAGACGCATCACCTCCATCGAACCCCAGAGCCGGCCCGGCGGAAGCAGCCGTTTCAACGTCTTCCTGGACGGCCGGTTCGCCTTCGGCCTGGCCGG
>JAJZRD010000080.1 GCA_021845945.1 Chloroflexota bacterium | reverse complement strand
TCTCTCACCCCGCCGCGATGCTCTCCGCCTCGGTGAGACGATTCTGGGCCCTAAGCAACTGTACCAGACGGCCGCGATCGTCGCCATCGCCGATCCCCTCGGCTACCCTCCACCATAGAACCTCCAGGGCCTGCGTCGGGGTGCCCCTCATCTCGTACAGATCCAGCAGCCGCTGGGACCTGTCCTTGGCCGCCTCCAACTTCTTCAGGCTGGCCAGCGCTTTCCCCAGAAGCGACTGGGCAGGCAAGAAATCGGGTTGATCCGCGATCAGCCTGTACATCTCGTCGGCCGCGGAGCGGAACAGCCCCTCTCTCAGCAGTCCCTCGCTCTTGCTGAGGGCTAGAACCACCTCACCACGGACCTCCGGCGGCAGCAGGGCCAACTCCTCCAGATGTTCTGCGCCGCACCGACCTAGCAGCTCGGCGAGGGTCGCCGCACCGCTCTCCACGTCGGAGGCCGGGAGCAGCTCGGCGGGAACGGTGGCGTGCAGCCAGAGTAAGCCCTCCGTTGCGGCCTGAAGGTCGCCGGAAACGGCTCTCCCGATCAGGATGTCCAGCAGCAGCTTGGCCGCTGCGCCCTGCACGGCCACTCCCTCGGAGGCGGCGTCCTCCAGGGTGTGGCGAACCTTCTCCTCCGCCGAATCCAGCTCTCCAGCCGCCAGGTGAAGGCGGGCCATTCCCAGGAGAGCACTGGGTAGGTGGGGAGATAGCTCCAGGGCCTGCCCGTAGGCCTCCGCCGCCTGCTCGGCCTGCCCAGCCTGCTCGTGAGCCCCGGCCAGCTCCGCCAACTGTTCCGCAATGGCGGTGCCAGGAGAAGCTTCCGGCACACCGGAACCATCGGAGACTTCCTGTGCCTCGGGCAGCGCCGGCTCCTCCTCGAGGTCGAGATCGACGGCCGCCTCCGCCGCTGCCTCGGCCGGCTCCGTCACCTCGGGCAGATCCATCTCCACGGCGTCGCTCGCCTCGGAGGAATCCTCTGGCTCACCCTCCAACTCCGGCTCCGCGGCCCCAGGCAGCTCCTCCAGGGACCGAGGCCCCTCCTCCAGCCCCTCCGCCTCAGCGAGAGGGATCGAGTCGGTTTCCCCGGTTGGGGAAGGAGAGGGCGATTCGGGCTCCACCGCCGCCGGCAGCAGCTCCTCTGGGTCCGGTGCCGCGGGGCGGCGTACTGCCTCCTCCGGCTGCACTACAGCCGCCTCAGCCCGCTCCGTCTCCTCCGTGGAAGCAGTCGCCTCTTGCCCGAGCCGGGCCGACGCCTCTGGTGGAGGGGGCGCCGAAGGCTCGTAAGCCTCCTGTGGAGGGGGCTCCCCCAAGGAGGGGATGTCCGGAATCAACCGCGCCAACTCCTCCGGCGTAGGGGTCTCGCCCTGGGACGCGGCTCGCCAGGAGTAGGCCAGGGCACCCCGGATGGCAGCCAGCAGCGGCAGCATCAAGAGATTGGTGGGATCCAGGATCTGGCCACGCTCCACCACCCCGATGGCCTCCTCGAACCGGCCTTCCAGGGCGAGGCGCCTGGCCAGCTTCAGGTAGGAGGGCATCATCGAGGCCACCGCGCCCGCCAGGGCCGCCGCTTCCATCATGGAGTTCCAGAGGGCGAGATCGTCCGGCTTCAGCGCTGCTGCCTTCTGCCAGGCCTTGAAGGCCTCCTCCGGGGCGCGCCGGCGGGTGTGGATCTCGGCCAGGCTCTGGTGGCTCTCCGCGGCGGCCCCCAGATCACCCATGGTCTCCTGCACCTCGGCCATCCTTTGGAGCATCGGCAGGTTGGAGGGTTGCTCTTTCCACAGCTCCTGGTAGAGCTCCAGCCCCTCCTGGAGGTGGCCGCACTTGTAGAGAGCCATAGCCAGGTAGGTGCGAGCCGAGCGGTCTTTCGGGGAGTGCTTCAGAGCGCGACGATACTCCTCGACGGCCTGCTCCCAACGCCCTTTCCAGCCGTGGGCGGAGCCGCGCTTCAGCGCCTCCTCGAACGAGCCGCCACCTCCCCCCGGGTCCTTTCCTGCGGAATCCCGCTTGGAATCCCCGTGGGAGGGGCCGCCGGCCCCCCTGGATATCGAGCCGCCCGTTGCGGTGAAGGGATTGACCATTCCGATTACTCCGTCTCAACCGGCGAAGAGCCAGGACAACAGCCCCTTTTGGGCATGTAGGCGATTCTCAGCCTGGTCAAAGACCGCCGACTGGGGGCCATCGATCACCTCGTCGGTGATCTCCTCGCCCCGATGGGCCGGCAGGTCGTGCATCACGATGGCATCCGGCTTCGCCAGCCTCAGCAGTAGGGCATCGATCCGATAGCCGGCAAAGGCTTCCCTTCGCGCCTGGGCCTCCACCTCCTGGCCCATGCTGGTCCACACGTCTGTATAGAGAATATCGGCAGCCGCGGCGGCTTCCTGAGGGCTCTCCAGAAAAGAGAGGGTGGCTCCCGTCGCACCCCGATCGATCGCCGCCAACTCCACCACGTCGGCCCTCGGCTCGTAGCCGCGGGGACAGGCTACCCGAAGGTGCAGCCCCACCTTGGCCGCCCCCAGAATGAGGGAGTGCAGCACGTTGTTGCCATCCCCAATGTAGGCCATCGTCACGCCGGCCAATCGCCCCTTCTGCTCTCGGACGGTCAGAAGGTCGGCAAGACACTGGCAGGGATGGCTGAAGTCGGACAGGGCGTTCACCACGGGTATCGTGGCGTAGCGAGCCAGCAACTCCAGGTCCGAGTGCCGGTTGGTCCGAGCCACGATGCAGTCCACGTAGCGGCTCAGCACCCTTGCCACGTCGGACACGCTCTCCCGCTCGCCCAGCCCGACCTCGGCCGGAGATAGATAGAGGGCGTAGCCTCCCAATTGGCGAATGCCCTGCTCGAAAGACACCCTGGTCCGCAGCGATGGCTTCTGGAAGAGCAGTGCCACCGTCTTTCCCTGAAGCTCGGTACGCCACTGGCCCCGTCGCGTCTCCTCTTTGAGAACGGCTGCCCGCTCCAGGACCTTCGTGAGATCGCCCCGTGGCAAATCGGCCACGCTGAGGAAGCTGCGCATGTGGTCCCCCTGCCGAAATCGGGAGGTATTCGTCGCCGGAGAGCGCGGTCGGGTCGCGACGGGGAGTTGATCAGCAACGCGACCCTGGGAGGCGCCAGGGGAAGCTGCAATACTGTCGCGCCCGTCCCGGCTTGCCGGCCGCGGCGTAGCTCCCGCAGCTACTGTGACCAGGACCGGCGCGGTGCCAGTATACCATAATCGCACCCCCTCGGACACGGCCTTGCTGTAGCACTACGTCAACTGGCACAACTCCTGCTGATGCGTCCAACCCGTGAATGCGGGGCCACCACCGCAGGGATGGAGGGATTACCATGATCGGTCTGCTCGAGGCAATTCTCTGGTTCATAGTCATCGCTCTGGTAGTGTTCTGGATCGTCGGCTTCTTCTTTGCCAATCTGGGCGGGCTAGTGTGGATAGCGCTGGTGATAGCTGCCATCATCCTGGTCTGGAACCTGCTGACCAGGGGCAGGGCGACTCTATAGAGGGGAAGCGGCCCGGAGGCTTGCCTTCGGGCCGCTCCTTTTTCCGGGACGATCCCTCTCCTCGCATGTTCCGGGCTACGAGGGTGCCACCAGCAGAAGGGAGCCGGCCATGATGGGGGTGACGATCATGGCCACCCTGACCAGGCGGCGGGAAGCTCGCCTGGTGAACTTGGCCCCGACGAAGCTGCCGGTAGACAGTCCCAACACCACGCCGACCAGCAACTCGAGGGTGATCTGACCTCCCTGAGCGAACCGGATGGCGCCGGTGAAGCTCATGAAGGAGAGGGCGAACATGGTGGTCCCCACGGTCCTTCGCAGGTCGGTGCCCTTCAGCACCAGGAGCCCCACCTGAACCCAGGGAGCGGTGCCGATGCTCAAGAAACCCGAGCCGAAGCCGCACAGGAAGCCGATGAGGGCCGATCCGGGGAACTCCCGCCACCACCTCTCCGCCGCCGACGCCGCCTTCTTCCAGGGCTTGGGATCGGGCGCCATTCGGGTTCGCAGGTAGATGATCGTGGAGTTGAGGATCAGGGTGGCGCCGGCGAAGGTCTTCAGAGTGTCCCCGCCGGTGGACAGTGCCAGCCCGCCCCCGAGATAGGCTCCCACCACTCCCACCAGACCGATCTGCACCCCGGCCACCGGATCGACGTTCCCCTCGCGGAGATGGCTCCAGCCCCCTACCGCGGCGCTGACGAACATCGCGCCCAGCGCGGTCCCAAAGGAGAGATGCACGGGAACGTGGAAGAGGAGGATGAGCAGGGCTGCAACGAAACCAGCCCCCCCGAGCCCTACGAAGCCCAGGAGTAGCCCGAGGAGAAACATGACGGCAACGACGGAAGGGTCCAGTGGGGTGTTCCATCTCCAGCGCCGGCAAGAATCGGGGAGGCCGACGATCGGACCGCAGTTTATCTGGCGGCGGGAGCAGCGTCAACCGCGATGGGGCGACGAAACCGGGACGGCCGGGATGAACGGGATGGCCAGGACCACCAGGTTGGGCTCTCCATCCCGTCCATCCCGTCCATCCTGTTTCTCCCTCTCAGGCAACATCACGCGGCGCGCCGTAGACGTTGGGTCTGCAGCTGGCGCTTGAACCAATCCCGAGCCAGCCGAGCCACCTCCTCCAGAGCGCCCGGCTCCTCGAACAGGTGGGTGGCTCCAGGGATGATCGTCAGCTCCGCCTCGCCGGGCAGCAGGTTGTAGGCCTGCTGGTTCAGATCCACCACCTGCTGGTCGTCCCCGCCGACGATCAGCAGGGTCGGCGCCTTCACCCTGGGCAGGACGTCGGAGGCCAGATCGGGACGCCCGCCCCGTGAGACGACGGCCGCGATCCTGGTGCCCTCCCTCGCCGCCGCCTTCAGGGCGGCCGCCGCACCGGTGCTGGCTCCAAAGTAGCCGATGGGGAGTCCACGAGTCTCGGGCTGCTGCCTCACCCAACCGGTGGCCTCCAGCAGCCGCTCCGTCAGCAGATCGATGTCGAAGACCCGGGTCCGATCCTCGGCTTCCTCCTCGGTGAGCAGGTCCATCAGCAGGGTGGCGATGCCACCCTCTTGAAGGACGCCGGCCACGAAGCGGTTGCGGGGGCTGAAGCGGCTGCTCCCGCTCCCGTGGGCGAAGAGCACTATTCCGGCGGCGTCCCGAGGCATCACCAGGATGCCCTTCAGGGTCCCTGCCCGCGAGGGCACCTCCACGTAGCGCTCCGCTAACGGAGCTCCAGAGCTTTCGGCCATGACCTTCCCCCTTCTCTCGCGATAGGATCGAGCGGCAGCCGCCGCTACGTCGGTGACCGGCCGCTGCACACACCGTGCCCACGTGGAGTGCGGTGGCGCCGCTACTCTCTATGATAGAATGGCGAGGCTCCCCGCGCCCGGCGTGGCGCTATCCGCGACAGACTGGTTGGGACTCCCAGATGACCGGCGATCTATTCGGCCTGGCCTCGGCCTTCTGTTGGGCCCTGGTCAGCGTCCTCCTTCGCGCCCTGCAATCTCGCACCGACGCACTCTCGCTCAACGCCTTCCGATCCCTGGTAGCCACAGTGCTGGCACTGGGAGTTGTGCTGGCCACGGGCAGGTTCGGGGCCATGGACGACGTCCCTTTGCCCGCGATCGGTTACCTGGTCGCCTCGGTGCTGGTGGGTATGGGCATCGGCGATACCATCTACTTCTACAGCCTCAGGTTGGTGGGCATCGCCCGGGGCCTCCTCCTTTCCAACGCCTACCCCATCTACGCCGCCATCATGGCGGCCGCCCTGTTGGGCGAGCGAGTCACCCCGGGCTTGGTAGCGGGAACGTTGCTGGTGGTGCTGGGAGTGGGGCTGGTGCTGATCCCCAGCCGCGCCCTCCTGGCGAAACCAGGGGCGGGCTCCAGGAAGAACGAGAGGCTCGGAGTCGTGCTGGCACTGCTGGCGGGTCTTTTCTGGGCCTGCGCCACCGTGCTGGTGAAGGTCGGAGTGCAGGGGGTGGACGGCCTCGTGGCGGCCACCATTCGGCTGATAGCCGCCACGGCTGCGCTGACGCTGGCCTCGAGCTTCAGCCGCCCCGGACTCCAACTGCGGGAGTACCGGGGAAACCAGCTGCTGGGGACTGTAGCCGCCGGGATTGCCGGCCTGCTCAGCTCCATCACCTTCCTGCTGGCCGTTCAGCACATCGGCGCAGCCAGGACGGCCACGCTCACCTCGACGGCCCCCCTTTTCGGCGCGCCCATGTCGCTGCTGATGGGTGAGAAGATGACCTGGCAAACGGCCCTGGGCTGCCTCATCTCTATGGCAGGGATCTGGCTCGTACTGGCCACGTGACCTGGCCCGCGCCCTTCATTCTGTTGGGCACCCCCCTGTAGAGACGCGAGATCTCGCGTCTCTACAATCGACAGAGACACTTCGCTCTCGCTCAGCAGGACAGTGCCAGAAGTCTTGCGGCCTCGGCCTATCGTGTCATCCTTCCCCACGGCAGGCGACAGTCAGTCGCCGGGCATGGGCACGTCCCCTATGGCGATGCGAACTGCCCGAACCACGCGACGCAACAGCGACTCCGGCACCCGATCTCCCAGGGGGCCCTCATCCAGCAACTCCACGTCGAGGGTCGTGATCTCCTCGCAGAAGATGACGGAATCGTGGTCCAGACCGCCGAACCCGGCCTGGATAGCAACACGGGTGGGCCCGATCTCACCTCGCGTGAAGATGGGAACCACGACAACGTCGTCCTCCGCCTGGTTCCGCTCGTCGGCAGAGACCACCAGCGCTGGCCGGGGCTGATGCGGATCCGTGGGCTGGCCTGGAGTGTAAACGTTCCAGATCTCACCCCGCAGGGGCGGCAACTCCCTCACGGCCTACGCCTCCCCATGCTGTTGGTACTTGCGGCGTAGTCCGGGCATCTGAGCTTCGCGGATGCGCTTCCAGGCGGCTCGCTCCTCCAGTTCGTCCGGCGACTTCGGAGCCGAGTGCTGTTTCACCAGGGCCTCGTGCAGGACACCGGTGTACCAGCAGCGGAGGGCTTCGTCCACTATCCGGCTGCGATCCGCCCCTTCGTGTTCCTCGATGTAGCTGTCCACCTGCTCCAACATGTCCGGGTCCACCGTGATGGTGATCCTGGGTCTGGTCCTCTGTGCCATGCTGCCCTCCTTTCATGGCTGCGCACACGCGGTATGACACGAGCGCATACATTGTGCCATCAACAGCGGAGTCCGTCAACTTCCCCGCAAGAGACCCTCCCCGGGGCGGAACCCAGCCCCGGCCAAGCGGGTCGCGCCCCGGGAGGGGGCGCTCCTGAGAAGTGCTGCTACCGTCCACCCCCGTCTGGACCGCGTTCTGGCTCTCATCGCCCGGCCTGGTCCGAATGATGTAGAAGGTAAGTCGACGGCCCAGGCAGAACTGGGCGAGCTGTGTGCCCCAAGGTGGGCATGGTATGGAGGCAATCCCATGCATAGAGTGACCTTGATCCCCGGCGAGGGGATAGGCCCCGAGGTGATCGGTGCCGCCCGGAGGGTCCTGGACGTCAGCGGCGTCGAGATCCAGTGGGAGGTAGTGGAGGCGGGTCCCCACGTCGTGGACCAGTACGGCACCCCCCTTCCCGACCTGGTGCTGGACTCCATCGACCGCAACAGGGTGGCGCTGAAGGGTCCGATCACCACCCCCATCGGGAAGGGCTTCAGCGTCCCGGTCTGTTGGACGCAGGGTGGCAAGAGATCGGGAGCCCCTCGCATCTACCCCAGCGTGAACGTGGCCCTCCGCAAGGAGTTCGACCTGTACGCCAACCTGCGGCCGTCGCGGATATACCCCGGGATCCACACCCTCTTCAAGGACGTCGACCTGATCGTGGTGAGGGAGAACACCGAGGATCTCTACATGGGGATCGAGCACATGGTCACCCCCGACGTCGCCGAGGCGACGAAGATCATCTCCCGCCGCGCCTCGGAGCGGGTGGCGAGGCTCGCTTTCGACTACGCCGTTCGGCAGGGACGCCACAAGGTCACCGCCATCCACAAGGCGAACATCCTGAAGCTGACCGACGGCCTGTTCCTGGAGACGGCGCGGGAGGTTTCCCGAGCCTACCCCCGGATAGAGTTCGAGGACCGGATCATCGACAACATGTGCATGCAGCTGGTGCAGTTCCCCCAGAGCTACGACGTCCTGGTCGCTCCCAACCTCTACGGGGACATACTGTCTGACCTCTGTGCCGGCCTGGTGGGGGGTCTCGGGGTAGCCCCGGGGGCCAACATCGGTCCGGAGGTCATGGTGTTCGAGCCGGTGCACGGGACGGCGCCGACGATAGCCGGACTGAACCAGGCAAACCCCACCGCGGCCCTCTTGAGCGGCGTGATGATGCTGCACCACTTGGGAGACGTCGAGGCCGCGGATCGGGTGGAGCGGGCGCTCACGACAGTCCTGAAGGAGGAGAGGCGGGTGACCCGCGACCTGGGCGGGTCGGCGGGCACCTCCGAGATGGCGGAAGCCATCGTTCAGGCGATGCAGCGAGGGTAGAGCAACTGGCACCCTTCTTGCCCGGCCCCCTGACCGCACTTTCCGGTGCGGGGAAACGGTCCTCGAGATCACGAGGAAGGAGCTCTTCGCTATGACGTTGCGGAGCCCGCGGGACCTCTTCATCTACCAGTTGAGCGCCATTCACTCGGCGGAGCAGATCAAGCTGCAGATGCTGCTCCAGATGGAGCAGGCCTGCCAGAACCCCCGGATCAAGCAGCTGTTCGGGGACGAGATCCCCGAGACGCAACAGCAGATCGTCCGGGTGCAGGAATGCTTCCGGCTGCTGGGCGTGCAACCGATGAACGTCACCTCCAGGGCCATAGACTGCGTCCGGCAAGACGCCCAGCAGTTCATGCAGCAGGGGGCCAGCCAGACCATCGCCGACCTGTTCAGCCTGGAGACGTCGCTGAAGGTAGATCACTACGAGATCGCCGCCTACACCGAGTTGGTGGGGATGGCCAGGGCCCTGGGGGAGACCCAGGTGATGTCCCTGCTGGAGGAGAACCTTCACGAGGAGCAGCACACATCCCACGAGGTGGAGAAGCTGAGCCGCCAGCTGGGCGCCCAGGTAATCCAGAGGATGCGGCCTTAAGACCGAGGGGCGTTCACCGTCCCCTACGGTAAGGGCCATCGGCTTGCCAAGGGAGAGGGCCTCCTGATACGATCCAGGGGTAGTGTGCAGTGCAGAGACCGCCGAACTGGAGGTCGACGAGGATGCCCTTTACCGAGCAATCGAAGGGTAGCGAGCAGGTCATCGCCACCCTGGAGCGGAACTGGCGGGCCGAGATGGAGGGAGCCGCCACCTATCGCGAGCTGGCCAGCATGGAACAGGACCAGCGGCGCAAGGCGCTGCTGATCAAGCTAGCGGAGGCCGAGGAGCGCCACGCCAAGAAATGGTCCGAGCGGATCGTGCAGCTGGGCGGCCAGGATCCGGCAGCCAGGGGGATCACCGTGGGTCCATCCCGAGGGGTCATCCTGACGGCGAGGGCCGCGGACCTGGACACGGCGCTGCGTAAGGCCGAGACGACGGAAGAGGAGCACGTCCGCCAGTACGAGGCGCAGGCCCGCACCCTGGGCGACGAAGCCATCGGGCAGATCCTCCAGGAGCTGGCCCAGGACGAATCCTCCCACGCCCGAACCCTGCGAGCCATGACCGGCCCCGCCCACGAGGTGCAGGGACGGCTGGAGTCGATCCTGCGCCGCGAGAAGTGGCACGGGAAGGGAGGGAGCTGGATCGGAGATGCCATCTACGGCGTCAACGACGGCCTCACCGCCGTCTTCGGCATCGTCTCGGGCGTCGCCGCCGCCAGCTCCAACAACGAGTTCATCGTGGTGGCCGGTCTGGCCGGCGTGCTGTCCAGCGCCCTCTCCATGGGGGCCAGCGCCTACCTGGCCAACAAGGCCGAGCGGGAGGTCTTCGAGGCAGAGATAACTCGGGAGCGGCAGGAGATCGAGGAGAACCCCGAGGAGGAGAGGGAGGAGCTGGAGCTGTTCTACCAGCTGAAGGGCTTCACCGAGGAGGAATCCCGAACCCTGGTGGAACGGATGGCGGAGAAGCCGGAGCAGTTCCTGCGCACCCTGGCCCACGAGGAGCTAGGTCTGTCCGAGGAGCGGCTGCCCAACCCCAAGTTCGCGGCCGTGGTGGGATCGGTTTCCACCGGCCTCGGCGGCATCGTGCCGGTCATCCCCTTCTTCTTCCTGACGGGCACCCTGGGGATAATCGTGTCCCTGGTGGTGAGCATCGTGGCGCACTTCGCGGTGGGCGCCTCCAAGAGCATCGTCACCCTACGGAGTTGGTGGAAGAGCGGCCTGGAGATGACGGCCGTGGCCCTGATCGTGGCGGTGGTGGCCTACGCGCTCGGCCGCGCCCTGGCCATACACTGAGCACTCCTGCAAAGGGATTTCTTGGATTCTTGGGGACACCCAAACCCCGCCAGGCGCTGCGCCCCGGACCCGTTTTCTACGATCCACCTACGTCGGGGCGATTATGAGGATTAACAGGGATTTTACAACTGGGTAACACCCTCTTAACCCACCTGGCTCTTGCATGGGTTATCCTTCTCCCTGCCGCAGACGCTTCACATTCTCCCCTTTCAAAGGCCGGGCTGCCAACGCGGAAGGCAGCCCGGCCCCCTTGTTTGTTCGGGCTCCTCGGGGACGCCACACCGCAGGAGTTGCCCATGCTCCTCCGGGCGCCGCCACGAAAGAAGAACGGCTCGTCGTGGCTCAGTCCTCTGTAGGGAGGGGCCCTGTGCCCCTCCGCCCGGCGGACGATGGCAGGGACTGGGCGGCAGGGCAGAGCGCCCTGCCCTACGCTGTTTTCGGATCACCTGGCTCCCGCCGGCGATCCCCCCGGGAATTGTCCCTACCGGTCCGCGTACAACTCGTAACCCTCCCGGCCGATGGCCATCTCCACGGTCCCGTTGAGGTCGGTCCTCAAGACCGTCGCGTTCCTCAGGAGGTCCAGGGTGGCATCGGCGGGGTGGCCGAAGCGGTTGTTGGCCGCGACGGAAACCACCGCCGCCCTGGGTGATAGGCTCTTGAGGAAGCCCTCCTCCAGGGCTCCCGCCGCCCCGTGGCGGGGCACCCGCAGCAGCTCCACCCGGCCCGGCGAGCCTCGGGCGATCTCGGCCTGGGTCGCCCGAGGCAGATCCCCCGGCAGCAGGACACTCACCCCTCCGGAAACCAACTTCAGGGCCAGCGCCGCGTCCTCCCCAGCCTCCTTCTCGCCTGCCGCCCAGACCACCTCCAGCCAGCCGTCCTCGCCCAAAGGGATCCTCTGGCCGGCGGAGGCTCGCACCGCCGGCACGCCTCGCTCCCGCAGCAATTCCGCCCAGGCCCGGCCCGCCCCCTTCGTGGGCGGGGTCTCCGGCTGCAGCACCAGCCCCACGGGATAGCGGCGCACCACCTCCAGCAGCCCCGCCAGCTTGTCGTCGCCGTAGCCGGTCAGCACCACCGCATCCAGTCCCCGATCCAGGAAGCCCTGCCGCCGCCCCAGTGCCTCGGTGATGGCCGTCGGGCTGGGGCCACCATCCACCAGGATCCAGTGGCCCGTGCCGCCGCGGATCAGGGTCGCGTCGCCCTGGCCTACGTCCAGGAAGTAGAGGTGCAGCCTCCCATCCGGGCGGTCTGAGAGGCCCAGGGCGCCGAGGCTGAGCAGAGCGGCTACCCCTCCCACCAGCAGCCACCGAGGGGTCCGGCCCGCCAGGGCCGTGGCGGCGTCCCGGGTTCGCCTCATCTCCGCCAAGGGCCACAGGGCAACTGCCAGGAGCAGCAGGTAGTAAGCACCCACCATCCAGGGACCCAGGGCCCCCGTGGAGAGGGCAGCGCCCGGCAGCCGCGCCGTCCAGCGGATCACCTCCACCATGTAGGTCAGGTAGAGCCAGGCGATGGGGGCCAGTAGCTGCCCCAGCGGTTCGAAGATGGCGCCGAGTCCCACGGCCAGCCCGCCCACCACCATAAGGCCCGGCAACACCGGTGTGACCAGCAGGTTGGAGAGGGGGCTTACCAGCGACAGGGTGTGGAAGCTTCCCACCAGGACGGGGAGGGTGAACAGCTGGGCAGCCAGGGTGACCGAGAGGGAAGAGGCCAGCCAGCCCGGGAGCCGGCCGAGCCAGCCCCGCAACACCGGCTCCAGCAGCACCAGTCCGGCCGTCGCCAGGAAGGAGAGCTGAAAACCCAGGTCGTAGAGGAGGAAGGGATCCAGCCCCACCATGAGGGCAGCCGAGAAGAGGAGAAAGGAGAGGGCGTCCCCGCCCCGACCGACCAGGATCGCCGACAGCCCCATGGTGGCCATCAAAGCGGCCCGAAAGGCCGAGGGTGGCAGCCCAGTCAGCAGGGAGTAGAGCCACACCGCCACGATGGCCAGCAGAGTGGCCTCTCGCCGCGCGAGGAAACGGAGAGCCACCAACTGGGCGATGCCGGCCACCACGGTCACGTTGAAGCCGGACACGGCGACGATGTGGCTGGTGCTGGTGACCTTCAGGGCGTCCCGGAAGTCGGACGGCATCCCCGCCCGAGCACCAACCAGGATGCCGGCCAGCAGCGAGGCCTGGGGCTCGGGCAGGAGGGCGACGCACAGCTGCTCCAGCCGATCGCGGAGACCGTCGACCGCCCGCAGAAGGTCCGGGCCCGGCGGGCTCTCCACCAACCGCAAGGTGGGGTATTCCATGGCGGTATGGATCCCCTGGCGGTCCAGATACCCGGCGTAGTATTGGGGGCCGGCATCCACGGGAGCCAGACGGCCCACCGCCATCACCCGGTCGCCGTAACTCCACTCGCGATAGCGATCGGTGCGCACCAGCACCCGCCCCCGCACCCGCTCTCGGGAGCCCCCCTGCCACAGCTGGTCCACCTCCAGAACCAGCTGAAGGTAGCTGTCCCGTGGCTCCGGCCGGCCGGCCACGGACCCCTGGACCACCACGGGGGACCCCACCCGTGCCAGCAGCGGGTCCTCCCCCGGGAGGAGGCTCGAGGCCCGCGCCATCCCCAGCACGCCCACTGCGACCGCCAGGGCGGTGACCCTCAGCCGGCCATCCTCTCTGCCCAGCAGGGCTGCCGTCCCGGCCAGCGCCACCAGGGCTATTAGGAGCGGCCCGGCCGACTGGAGAGGGGATCCTCCAGCCGGTGGCGCCTCGACCCCAGCCACCAGCCCCAGGTACAGCCCCACCAGCCAGCCCAGGGAGATGAAGATCAGCGTCACGGGGCAGTCCGTCCCTTCGGAACGAGGGCGCCCACGCCCGAAGCCTGTGGAGTCCAGGTCGCGGGGAGGAGACTTCAGCCGGTCCCGGCGGCTGAGGCTCTCCGCCACCGGGAGCATGAACATTGTACCTCGTGGCACTACAGGAGGGAAACAAGCGAGAACCGCTAACTAGCGGACCAAAGCGGTTACGTCGTTCGTCCTGCAGAGACGCGACATGTCGCGTCTCTACGACACGCCAACTCGTGCCAAGTCTAGCATGTTGTATATTAGTGTGCCGCACCTCGATCCCTGGCAGAATCCGGTTGCGCTGCGCTGTCAAACCCACACAGCCGTTCGCACCCTAGATCCAGGAGCTGCCGAGTGATCATCAAGAACTGGGACCAGCTTACCTCCCACGGCAACCGGCGCGGCCGAGAGATCGCCCTGTCGATCCTCGAAGCCGGCCTTCAGGCGGCAGATCCCTACGAGAGCACCAGGAGGCTGATCCGGATCGAGGGCCACCGGCTGCTGGTCGGCGGCCACCCAGAGATGGACGTGTCGGGATTCGGCGACGAGGCGATCGACCTCCGCGAGGTCCGCAACATCTACGTTGTCGGGGCCGGCAAGGCGGTGCAGCGGCAGGCGAAGGCCCTGGAGGACCTCCTGGGCGACCGGCTCACCGCGGGCGCCATCACGGCCAAGAAGGGCGAGGGCAGCTACCTGGAGAGGATCCAGGTCACCGAGGGGGCCCACCCGGTGCCCGACGAGGACTCCATCGCCGGAGCTCGCAGGATCGTCGAGATCGCCCGCTCGGCCGGCGAGCACGACCTGGTCTTCACCATCTTCTCCGACGGCGCCTCCTCCCTCTTCCCCCTGCCGGCACCCGGCTACAGCCTGGAGGACCTCGGGGCCCTCTACAAGCTAGCCATCAAGTGGGGCAACCAGGAGGTGATCGTGCGGGTGAACGCCCACTTCTCCCAGGTCAACACCGGGAGGATCATGACCCTGATCCACCCGGCCCGGAGCGTCAACCTGGTCATGTGCACGGTCAGCTACCAGCGCTGGCACGGCCGGCTCCACAGCGGCAGCAGCTTCGTGCCCTCCTGGCCGCCGGGAACGAAGAGCCTGGAGCAGTCGGCGGCCGAGCTGCAGAGGGAGCCCTGGTGGGAGCAGGTCCCGCCGAAGATGAAGGCGGCGCTGGAGCGACGCGATCCGGGCTGCCGGCTCCCCGACCTGGAGCAGTTCCGCCCCATGCGCCTC
>JAJZRD010000342.1 GCA_021845945.1 Chloroflexota bacterium | reverse complement strand
GTTGAGCGGCTCCAGCCGGCTTCCCAGCCCCAGCCGGCGCCGTACCCCTTCCACGTAGGTGTGAGCCCCATCCGAGGCCCCCTCCCCCTGAGTGATGGAATCCCCGTAGGCCAGCCAGGTGATGGCAGGGGCACCGGCGGGCACGAAGGAAGCCCCCTCGGGAAGGCCGATGCCCGCTATCTCCGTCTCCGCCATGGGTGGAAGGTACACCTCGACGGGCCCGGCCCCGGGGGCGATTTTCAGATGGACCTCTCGCCGGGCGGGCGCAATCGCTCTCTCCACACCCTCCACCCGAACGACGGTCCTCGCCCCCTCCTCCCAGGAGGGGTGACGCAGGCGGAGGCTCCATTCCTGGGCATCGGTGGTGAACCCCAGCCGGATCCCGGCCGACTGATGGGCCCGCTGCCAGCTGTCGACGGGATAGCGAACGATGGGCTGGGCCGGAAGGCGGCAGAAGCGGAGAGCACCCTCGCCCCACGCCAGGTTCCGGCAACCCCGCACCACGGGTGCGATCTCCTGGGGTCCCAGCCAGCGAATCCCGTCTTCATCCCGGACGGGGGCTACCATCCTGCGCTCCTTATGAGGCCCGCCGCTTTCGCCAAAGCGGCGACAGGCTCGGCGATCTGCGATTCGTGTTCCTCCTCCAGCACCACCCATCCTTTGTAGCCACCTTCCACCAGCACGTCGATGACCGCGGGCATCTTCAGGATCCCCTCGCCCAATGGCGGAAAGGAGCCATCGGCCCCTGCGTCCTTGAGATGGACGTGGCTGATCCTGGAAAGGTGGCGGGCGAAGGTTTCAGCGGGATCGTGGCCACAGCGCAGCAGGTGGCCGGCGTCGCCGCAGGCGAAGACCGTCTCCGGATCCGTCTCCTGCAGGAAGGTATCCCACTCCTGGGGCGTCCAGACGATGGCATCGGGATGGGAATGGAGGTGCACGTTCACCGTGAGCCCCGCGGCCCGCGCTCGTCGGGCGATCCGGCTGCACATGCGGTAGGCCTGCTCGGCCTTGGCCTGGCGATCAAGGTGCGGCTGGGGATGGGATGGGCCCTTGAGGCCCAATCGCTGGGTGCCCGCCTCACAGGCAAAGCGGATCGCCCGCTCCAGGCCGGCCATCTCCGCGCCGGCATCGGCGGGATCGGTGAAGCCGGTGGGCATGCTGTAGCGCACGCAGGCCAGGGCAAGCCCCCTGGCCTCGATGGCGGCCCGCAGCTCCCTGGGGCGGCTGTGATAGGGAGCCGCCACGGCCATGGTCAGCTCGATCCCCTGCAGGCCGGCCGCGGCAGCCGAATCCAGGATATCCTCCACGGTTCCCGTCCAGCGGTCGCCCTGCATCTCCCACAGCCAGGTCTGGCTCGCCAGGGGCCGGTACAGCCCGGGGACCGCGAAGCCCGGTGACATCTCCATGAATTGACTACCCCCGATCGCAAGCTGTTACGAAGTCTGGTTGAGTTCAATGGTACAGCCCTCGCCGGCGCTCTCCAGGAGGGCCCGGCAAAGCTCCAGGGCGCGCCATCCATCCTCCAGGGTGGCGGCCGGTTGCTCTCCCGCCAGGATGGAGGAGGCGAACTGCTCCAACTCCTCCAGGTAGCCGGGCCGGCTGATCCCCCGATAGTTGGCGCCATGCTCCCAGCTGCGCGCCGTCTGCGCCCGGTGCTGGCCTCCACTCAGGTCGTCCGGCAGCGGATAGACGCGCAGGGCGCTCAGGTTGCTCACCGTCACCGCACAGCCGCCGTCGCCGAGAACCGTGAGGCTGGGGCTCATGACGGCAGCATGGGAGGCAAAGGTCAGGGTGCCGGTGGCACCACTGGCAAAGCCGAGCAGGGCCGATAGGTAGACGCCGTTCTCCCGATAGCCACCCGTCGGGGCTACGGCAGCCACGGTGCGCACGGGGCCCATCAGGTAGCGAAGGCAGTCTGCCATGTGGGAACCCTGGTCCAACATGAACCGCCAGGGGATCGACTCGGCTCTCTCACCACCGGGTCCAGCCACGTGGTATCCGGGGGCGATGTGAGCCCCCTGAAACAGCACCGAACGTCCAAACCAGCTCTCCTCTGAGAGCCGCTTCTGGGTCCGCACGGCCGGAGCGTGCCGCCACATGGTTCCCACCATGCCGAACTTGCCCCGAGCACGCGCCGCCTCCGCCAACTGTCGAGCCTGCTGGATGGTGGGGGCCGAGGGCTTCTCCAGGAACAGGTGGAGGCCCGCCTCCAGGCAGGCGAGGCCGACCTCGTAGTGCATGGTCGCCGGACCCACCACGATGGCGGCGTCCAACTCCTCCTCGGCCAGCATTCGGCGGTAGTCGGTGTAGGAGTTCCGGGCGCCAAAGCGAAGGCCCAGGGCGGCGCGGGCCGGATCGAGGTCGCAGGAGGCGACGTAGTCGAGAGCGGGTATCAGCGGTATGCAGGGCTGGAGACTCGTCACCGAGTGCTCTCCACAGCCGATTACCGCCAACCGCAGGGCGCTGAGGTTTCCCATAGAGATCATCTCCCCGGCACCAGCCCTCGGGGTCGAACGGGAAGCGGTCGCTCCATCGCTTCGCCCGCCCCCGCGGGCGGCAGGAGCGCCAGGTTGAAGATCTCCTGCAGCACCAGGGTGACGGCCCCGATCATAGTGCCGTTCATAATCAGGTCGGCCG
>JAJZRD010000079.1 GCA_021845945.1 Chloroflexota bacterium | reverse complement strand
TGATCGGCGACATGCCTTACATGACCTACCAGCCCAGCGTGGAGCTGGCGGTGAAGAACGCGGGCCGCTTCATGAGCGAGGCGAGCTGCGATGGGATCAAGCTGGAGGGCGGTAGGGCCATGGCCGACAGGGTGAGGGCCATCGTGGACTCCGGCATCCCGGTGATGGGCCACCTGGGGCTGACCCCACAGAGCGCCTCCATGCAGGGCGGCTTCAAGGTGCAGGCGAAGACGGGGGACGCGGCCAAGCGGCTGCTGGACGACGCCCTGGCGCTGGAGGATGCGGGTGTCTACTCGATCCTGCTGGAGCTGGTGCCGGCGAGGGTGGCGGAGTACATCACCCAGCGGCTGAGCGTGCCGACCATCAGCATCGGCTCGGGTGTCGGCTGCGACGGCCACTGCATGATCTACCACGACGTGATCGGGATGTTCGAGGCCTTCCTGCCGAAGCACGTGAAGCAGTACTGCAACGTCTCGCCGACCCTGCAGACGGCGTTGACCCAGTACGTGACGGAGGTTCGGGAGAAGGTCTACCCCGATCCGGAGAAGCACGCCTTCAAGATCGGCGAGGACGCCTTCCGGGACTTCCTCAAGCAGGTAGGGTAGGGGGGAAGCTGCCAACGATGTAGGGCAGGGCGCTCTGCCCTGCCGCCTGGCCCGTCGAAGGCCCAAGGCGGCGAGGCACAGGGCCCCGCCCTACGTCCGGTTTCGGCCGTTTACCGGAAGCCGAAGAAGCTCTTGATCCGCCACCAGGTGTAGCGCCACGAGAAGGGCCGGCGGATCCTGGAGGGCTGGAAGTCGATAACCTGGCCGCGCCACCGCCGCTCGGGCGCGCCGAACTCTCGGGAGATCATCGGCAGCAGGATGGCCGCCAGGAGGCAGCCGACGCTGGCGAGGGCGGCCAGCGCCCCGAATGGTGGGTAGATCTTGTGGAGCAGGCCGGCCACCAGGGCCAGCAACACCCACCCTACCAGGAAGGAGTTGGAACTGTAGCTGTAGAGCCGGCGCCTAAGATTGGTCATCCATCCATCCCAGGGAGGTGGTGAGGGCTGTCTGGGCGGCACGTTCCGCTGGCCGCCTTCGGGGATGAAGTTGTCCATCCTGTTCAGGATCTCGCGGATCTCGTCTTCGTACTTGTCGTGCTTGTCGTTAGGCATGTCAGTTTTCCTGGTAGCTATCAGCCGTTAGCTATCAGCCATCAGCTTCCAGCCGCCGCTGATGGCCCAGTAGTAATAAGTATAGCACTCAAGCGCCGGCAGGGATGCACTCACTTTTCGGATTGTTTCTGCGAGCTGATTGCTGACTGCTGATTGCTGATCGCTTCAGCGAGGGCCAGCAGGCTGCGGGACCTCTCGGCGATGGGGATGTCCACCATCTTGCCGTTCACGGCGACCGAGGCCTCGCCCCGGGCCTCCGCCTCATCGTAGGCGGCGACCACCTGTCGGGCCCACTCGATCTCCTGCTCCGAGGGGGTGAAGATCCGGTTCACCATCTCGATCTGCCTTGGATGGATCACGAACTTGCCCCGTAACCCCAGCTGTTTGGCCAGCCTGGCGTTCTCCTCCAGCCCCTCGTCGTCCTCGACGTCCGAGAAGACGCTATCCACGGCGACCACGTCGGTCAGCCGCGCGTAGAGAGCGATCTGGGTCAGGGGGTAACGGCCCTCCGTGCCTTCCCGAGATCGCTCGACCCCCAGGTCGGTGGCGAAGTCCTCCGCCCCGAAGGTGAGCCCTATCAGCCGCTCGTGGCACCCGGCGATCTGGGGCACGTTCAGCACCCCTCTCACCGTCTCGATGATGGGGAGGATCTTGGTGCGCCCCTCGGGGAGCCCCTGCCGCCGCTCCCGTTCCAGCAGCATTCGGTGCACCTCGTTGACCCCTTCGGGGTACTCCGTCTTGGGGAGAACGATGCCGAAGAGATTGGGACCCACCACGGCCTCCAGGTCGTCGGGCAGCAGGTTGGTGGTGAGGGCGTTCACCCGCACGAAGACCTTGAAGCGGCGATAGTCGCCGCCGTCGATGGCCTCTCTCACCATCCGCCGGGCTGTGGGTTTCTCCGCAGGAGGCACGGCGTCTTCCAGGTCGAAGATCAGGGCGTCGGCGTCGACCCCCTTGGACTTCTCGATCATCTTGGATCGGTTGCCGGGCACGAACAGCAGCGTTCTGAGCAACTCCACAGTACACTCCCCCTAATCTTGATGTGCCGCGAGCCGGGTCTCGAGACCGGCGGCTCCCCAGGCTGGATTGGCATCGGGCCTTCTTCAGCAGGAAGCAGGCCGAAAAGTCGCCGTTCTCCAAAGGGCGACCGCCAGCCCCCCTACACGGGCATGAGCGTCCCCGGCTTCCGCTCCAGGAAGAGGCCGTGGGGCGGTGTCTCCACCAGACGACCTTCCTGCACCACCAGGCTTCCCCTCACAAGGGTCGAGGCGGGCCACCCCTTCACCTTCCGGCCCTCGAAGGGGGTGAAGTCCGCCCGAGTGTGGAGGATGCTCGAGGTGATGGTGACCTCTGCCTCGGGATCGAAGATCACCAAGTCGGCGTCGGACCCCACATCGATGGCCCCCTTCTGCGGGTAGAGCCCGAACAGCTTGGCCGGATTCTCGCTCAGCAGGCGGGGCAGCGCCGCGATCGGCAACCCTCGCTTCACCACCGCCTCGGTGTAGAGCAGCGGGAGCATCGTCTCGGTGCCCGGGATGCCGAAGGGGGCCTGGAAGATGTTGGTCCAGCCTATCTCCTTCATCTCCCGGTTGTAGGCGGTATGGTCGCTGGATATAGCGGCGATGATCCCCTGCTGGATGCCGCCCCACAGCGCCTCGCAATCCCCCTCGGTTCGCAGGGGCGGGGCGGTCTTGATAATCGGGCCCTGCCGCTCGTACTCCTCCTCGGTCATCAAGAGGAAGTGGGGGCAGGTCTCGGTCCAGACCTGGTGGCCGGCAAGATGGGCCTGAGCCACCGCCTCCACCGACTCGGCGGTGGTGACGTGGACCAGGTAGAGGGGGCAGCGGGCCAGACCGGCGAGGGCGATGGCCCTCCCCACGGCCTCTACCTCGGCCTCCGGCGGGCGCGACCGCGGGTAATCGGCCGGGGAGGTCAGCCCCTCTGCTATCATCTTCTCTTCCAGGTAATGGATCACGCCGCCGTTCTCGCCGTGGACCGTGGCAGTGCCCCCCGCCTGGGCTATCCGCTCCAGGGCGGCCATCAGGAACTCGTCGCTCACCATCAGGCCCCGCCGCTTGTAGTCCATCATTAGCTTGAAGCTGGTGACCCCCATCTCCACCGACGCGGGGATCTGCTCCAGAGAGGCGGGGGAGTCCATCAGTCCCACGTGGAGGCCGAAGTCGACGATACTGGCCGACTCGCCGAAGCGGCGCCAGTGGTCGATGGAGGCGGGGATATCCTGGTCCTGGTCGGGCCAGATGTATGAGAGCAGGGTAGTGACTCCACCGAAGGCCGCCGACTCGCTGATGGTGCGGTAGCTATCCAGGTACACGTGGGTGTGAACGTCCACCAGCCCCGGAAGCACGTACTTCCCGGAGGCATCCACGACGGTGTCGGCAGGGGGGAGCAGTTCTTCGGAGGCGATGGCCACGATCTTGCCGTCCGCGATGGCGATGGCCGCCTCGGCAACGCCGGAGGGGCGCACCACCTTTCCGCCGCGCACGATCGTGTCCACGTGATCAACAGCCATAGATGCAGCCTCCCTCGGATCTATCTGATCTTGTAGATAGCCGTCCGGTCAGAAACGGCAAGGACTGCACAGGGGTTCCACGTTGGCTTCGGGAGCAGCTGGGCTTGGCTCTGGCCCCTGGGGTGGTCGCGCCGATGTCAGGGACGGCACTGGTTGGGTCGCGGCCTCTTCTCTCGCCCTGGCCCGGGATCGAGGGCACGGGTGTGGGGATGTGGCATGGGCAGAGAGCCTGGAACGATCCGCCACGCTTCACCTCGTATCTCGGCGGTCCTCCGGGGGCGAAGGGAAGGAGCACGCGTGCCACGAATGTAGCACAAGTTGTGAGAGGGGGTCAACGGGAGATGGAGGACGGGCATCAACTCCGCAGGCGATCCGCGAAAGCCGCGGCGAGCAGTGCCCCCGGACTCCAGGATCTGGGCAACCCGTGTGGCAGGGCGAGGGTCGAGCCGATCCGGCGAGCGTCCTCCGTTACCCTGTCCAGGTAGGCCTGGGGCGGTTCGGAGGCATCCCCGTACAGCCCGCGCACCGGCCCCAGCAGCTGTGGCCACCTCTCAGCCAACAGCCGCAGCGCCCTCTCCCGATAGGCCCCCGGCGGGAGGGCCATCATCTCCGCCAGGAAGAACCGGGCGCCGGCGTCGGCGGCCGCTGCAAGCAACCTTCTCAGCGAGCTGTGGTCGTCCATCAGGTAGGGAACCAGGGGGGAGGCGAGCAAGCCCGCGGCAACACCGGCCTCGGCCGCCGGCCGCAGCACTGCCAGCCGCCGGTCTGGAGGCGGCGACTCCGGCTCCCAGAAGGCTGCCAGCTCCGGGTCCAGGGTTGCCACCGCTGCCAGGAGGGTGGCCCCGCCGCCCCGGGCGATCTCCGCCAGGAGGGGAAGGTCTCGCAGCACCCGATCCGACCGGGTTATCAGCAGGACCGGGGTACCCGCGTCTCGTACCTCCTGCAACCGATGGCGGGTGGCCTGGCAGCGACCTTCAGCCGCGTCGTAGGGGTCGCGACCCTCCTCGGGGGCGATCACGCACAGCGGGGCCTTCGGTTTCACCACCAGCTCGGACTCGGTTCGCCTGCCGCACTCTCGCAGGGGCGACCGGCCGGTCGCCCCCACCCGTTGGTCGCAATAGGCGCAGGTTCCGTGGCAGATGCCCGAGTTGGCCGGATTGAACCTGTTGAGCTCTTCTTTCAAGGGAGGCCCAGTCGGGGCGAGACTCCGCCGACTGCCTTTCTTGAGCCTAGACGAGTATTGCGGGGGTACAGCCTCTCCAGCCTACCATGACAGATTGACCACATCAACCTTCAAGAATACACTGGTGCCACATTAAGGCGACTACCCCCCTTCTGCGTGATGGCGCTGAAGAAGTCGCTTGGATTGTCGTCCGGCCTGAGGTAAAGCATGAAGGCTGAGTCCGCGTCTGCTGGCATCTCCAGGGCGTTCGATCGAGCTGGTCGGGCCGGATATGGTGCCGGCAGACCTTCCATCGACATCGACGATCTACTCAATCCCGCGAATGGAGATCCCGTGCCCGAAAGCGTACGCCGCAAAGAGCTGGGCGCTTACTATACCGACGTCGCTGTCGCCAGATTTCTTCTGCGTTGGGCTCTGACGACGGGCAAGGAAAACGTGCTGGACCCCAGTTCAGGAGACGGCGTTTTCCTGGCAGAGGCGGCGGAACGGATTCGCGATCTTGGCGGGAACCCCAGCCGGCAGCTCTTCGGCATTGAGATCGACCCGGTCGCGCATCGCAGATTCGCCGCCCGAGGCGCGGAAATCCTTTCGACGGTGCAACTGCTTCACGCGAGCTTCTTCGATGTCGTTCCAGGCCAACTACCCTCGGCCGACGCGGTGGTTGGCAATCCTCCCTTTATTCGATACCAGAGGTTCAGCGGCGACGCGAGAGACGCCGCGCTGCTTCGTGCTCGAGATGCCGGGGTAGAGCTATCTCGACTGACCAGCTCGTGGGCTCCTTTTCTCGTGCACGCCGTGCAGTTCGTGAAACCGGGCGGCCGGCTCGCCATGGTGGCGCCAGCCGAGCTGACTCACGCCGGCTACGCCCGTCCGGTCTTGGACTACCTGCGAAGCAGCTTTGGCTCTACCCGTATTCTCAGCTTCTCGCGCAGGATCTTCCCGACTCTGTCTGAGGACACGGTCCTGCTGCTGGCTGCGGGGCGCGGCGAGCCTTTCGAGACCTTCCAGCTGATAGACCTGCCCGGGCTGTCTGCCCTGGAGGAGTACACCGATCCATCGGCTGCGCTACCAGACGGTGTTGAGATAGACGCCTCCCCCCTGCGCCGCGACCACGAGCGAGTGCTTCACTATCTTCTGCCTCATGGTACTCGCCACCTTTATCGGCAACTGCGTGAGTCGGGCCTCGTCACCCCTTTGAGGTCCCTGGCGCAGGTAGGCATAGGCTACGTGACCGGAGACAACGCCTTCTTTCACCTGGATGCCAAGACCATCGATGGCTACCGCATACCCTCCCACTTCCTGCGGCCCGCGGCGTGTCGTGGCTCTGAGCTGCCGGGCTTGCGTTTTACCCGAGAGGACTGGGAGAGTCTTCGTCTATCCGGACATCCCAATTCCCTGCTTCACATCCAGGGGATGCAGTCTCTGCCGGAGTCGGTGGAGGCATACCTGCGTCAGGGCGTCAGACGGGGTGTGCCAGATCGTTACAAGTGCCGGGTGAGGAAACCCTGGTACTCGGTTCCCCACGTGTATGAAGCCAGTGGCTTTCTAACCTACATGAGTGGGGGAGATCCCAAGTTGGTGGCCAACGAAGCCGATGCAGTGGCCCCGAATACTCTTCACATCGTGCGCCTGGCGCCCAACAGCCGGGTCGGTACCATCGAGCTGGCGGCCGCGTGGCAGACCTCGCTGACCGCCCTGAGCTGCGAAATGGAGGGACACAGTCTGGGCGGGGGAATGCTGAAGCTGGAGCCCACAGAGGCCGGGCGGGTGGCGGTTGCCCTGCCCGATTTCGGACCTGGAGGGCTGAACAGCCTAGCCGCCGACCTGGACGCGCTCTTGAGGGCCGGCAAGCCTGAGTTGGCTCGCGAGCTCGCGGACGGGATCATACTGCGGCAAGGGCTCGGCTTGTCCGCGAGCGATATCCAGCAACTTCGCGAAGGTTGGCTCCTGCTGAAAGGGCGCCGTCGTAGTCGATGAAGTGGAGGAATCCCGTTGTCCTTACTCGATGCCGTTAGGGCAGCCGGCACTGTGCCACCGACCACGGCGCAGCAAGCGACGAAGAAGCGCTACTCAGAACAGTTGTCTGCGGCCCTGGCCATCGAACTTGCGGCTGGGCTGCGCTCCATTGGCTTCCGGGGCGTGAGGCCGCTGAAAGGCGGCCCTGGCGAGGTGGAGTTCCAGGGTGGCCTCGGGCCGAAGAAGGTCGACGTCTCTTACGCCGACGAGCGGCATGGCCTTCTCGCGGCTGTGTCCATCAAGTCGATCTGCTTTGAACCTTACGGCAAGAATCTCAAGAACCGTTTCGGCGATCTATGCACCGAAGCGATCACCCTCCACATGCGGTTTCCCTATTCGGTGGTGTGCGCGCTATTCGCGATGCCCGAGGATGCCAACCTGGATAGGACGGCACTACGCCGAATTTCGACTTTCAGAAGGGCGGCGATGCTGTTTGGCACCATCAGCGGTCGTCAGGACTACTCGTCGGCGGGGGAGCGCTTCGAAGACGTGACTATGATGCTCTTCCGCCCGGTTCGTGAAGGGGGCGGTGAACCCTGGGTTAAGCTGTACGGGGCCGGCACCGGACAGGACCTCCAGGAACTGACTGAGGAGCACTACCTCGGGCGTCTCAGGGACCTCTACAATCTCCGCAATCCCCATTCTCAGATAGGCGTGGAAGAGTAACCGACCGACTGGTCCACGAGGCGGTCATCGCACCAGGGAGTATCCACCGTCGTCCCCCCTCGCTATGGTGACCACGGCTCCTCGGGATAGATCCACCGTCTCCGCCAACTCCCCGGCCTCGATGCGGTAGTGCTGGTGGGGCTCGCCGACGCAATCGCAGTCGACGGCGGAGACAGCCACCCGGACCGAGGCATCTCCCAGGGACAGATCGAACGGCTGCCCCACCGGAGGGAAGAACCCCAGGGCGTCCTTGGTCACGAAGATGAACTCCTCTCGGGACTCCTCCGCCGATATCTTTCGCCGGTAGATGGTTCTCTCTTTGGCCATGCCCTCTCCTCCCAGGAACAACGTTGTGCGTTAGCATTCTACTGCTTCCTGGAAGGTTCCCCCAGCCCTGAATCAAGAAGCCCCCGGTGTCGATGACACCGGGGGCCCTGTTCCCACGGTCTTCCGTTACTTGCGGTTGGTCTTCTCCATGATCTCCTTGCTCACCGAAGCCGGCACCGGCTCGTAGTGGCCGAACTCCATGGTGTAGGTCCCGCGACCGCTGGTCATGGATCGTAGCTCCGTGGCGTAGCCGAACATCTCGGCCAGGGGCACCAGAGCCTTAACCGCCTGCAGCTCCCCCCGAGCTTCGATACCCTGGATCTGGGCCCTCCGGGAGCTGACGTCGCCCATGACGTCGCCGAGGTTCTCCTCGGGCATCACCACCTCGACCTTCATCATCGGCTCGAGGAGTTGGGGGCCCGCCTTGCTGGTAGCGTTCTTGAAACCCATGGAGCCGGCGATCTTGAAGGCCATCTCCGAGGAGTCGACCTCGTGGTAGTCGCCGTCCACCAGGGTGGCTCGGACGTCCACCATGGGATATCCAGCCAGGACACCCGACTCCGTGGCTTCCTTCGCGCCGGCTGCAACGGCCGGGATGTACTCCTTGGGGATGACGCCGCCCACGACCTTGTTGACGAACTCGAAGCCCGTCCCGGCCGGCAGCGGCTCCACCTCGATCCACACGTCGCCGAACTGGCCATGGCCACCCGTCTGCCGGACGAAGCGACCCTCGGCCTTCGCCGGCCGGGTGATGGTCTCCCGGTAGGCTACTTCGGGGGTGCCGACCCTGGCGTTCACCTTGAACTCCCGCATCATCCGGTCGACGATCACCTCCAGGTGCAGCTCACCCATGCCCCAGATCAGGGTCTGGCCCGTCTCGGGATCCGTGCGCACCCGGAAGGTAGGGTCCTCCTCGGCCAGGCGACCCAGAGCGGTGCCCATCTTGTCCATGTCAGCCTTGGTGGCCGGCTCGATGGCCACGGAGATCACCGGCTCCGGGAAGTTGATCGACTCCAGCAGGATCGGATGGGCCTCATCGCACAGGGTATGGCCGGTGATGCTGTACTTCAGGCCCACCACGGCGGCGATGTCTCCGGCGGCAACCTCCGAGACGTCCTCCCGATGGTTGGCGTGCATCTTCAGCAGGCGGCCGATTCGCTCCCTCTGGCCCTTGGTGCTGTTGTAGACGTAGGAGCCGGCGGTCAGCTTTCCGGAGTAAACCCGGAAGTAGGCCAGGCGACCCACGAAGGGGTCGGCCACGATCTTGAAGACCAGGGCCGAGAAGGGCTCGCCCTCGTCGGCTCGCCGCGCCTCGACCTCCTCGCTGTTCGGGTTCCTCCCTGCCACCGGCGGCACGTCCAGGGGCGAGGGCAGGTAGTCTAATACCGCGTCCAGCACCTGGTGGATGCCCTTGTTCTTCAGGGCGCTCCCGCACAGCACCGGCACCAGCTTGCCGTCGATGGTGGCCGCCCGAAGGGCCTCCCGCAGCTGGTCGACTGCGATCTCCTCTCCCTCCAGGTAGAGCATGACCAGCTCGTCGGAGGTCTCGGCGATTCGCTCCACCAGCTGCTCCCGGCGGGCCTCGGCCTCCTCCAGCATCTCCGCCGAGATCGGACCCTTGCGGAAGGGCTCTGCGGAATCCTCGGTGAAGAGGATCTCCTCCATCTCCAGCAGGTCGACGACTCCCCGGAAGCCATCCTCCCGTCCTACAGGGAGTTGGAGCAGCACCGGACGAGCCCTCAGCCGGCTCTCGATCATCCCGATGGTGCGGTCGAGGTTCGCTCCTCGCCGGTCCATCTTGTTGACGAAGCAGATCCTGGGCACACCATACCGGTCCGCCTGCCGCCAGACCGTCTCCGATTGCGGCTCCACACCGGCCACGGCGTCGAAGACGACCACGCCGCCGTCCAGCACCCTCAGCGAGCGCTCGACCTCCACCGTGAAGTCCACGTGGCCGGGCGTGTCGATGATGTTGACCCGATGGTCTCGCCAGGAGGCAGTGGTGGCGGCGGAGGTGATGGTGATCCCTCGCTCCCTCTCCTGCTCCATCCAGTCCATCACCGCGGTGCCCTCGTGGACCTCGCCGATCTTGTAGATCCGGCCGGTGTAGTAGAGGATCCGCTCGGTGGTGGTGGTCTTGCCGGCATCGATGTGGGCGATGATCCCTATGTTTCGTGTCTTCTTCAGCTCCATGGTCTCGGTCAAGAAGGGCTCTCCTATCTCTCTTTTCCGTGTCGGTTGCGGGCCCCATCGCCGGGCAACAAGAAAAATGGGTCGGATCTGTGGAGATCCGGCCCGTCGGTTCGCCGCATAGCGACCGGGGATTCATCGCATTTCGGCGCGGACTGTCGAGAGCGCCCGCGCATTCCCTGCTGGCTCGCCCGGCACCTTCCTCACACGCCCACGGTTCGGACCGCGACGCGGCCTGTGGGGGAAGCTGCCGACGGAACAGCCAGGGAGGAAGCACAATTGCTTATCTAAGTATAGCACAAAGGTGACCACAGGTGGCATAATTCCTGTTTGATGCTACAAGAGGGGGAGCCATGCCGACCAAGCCATCCAAAGAGCTGATCGCTCTGCCCAACCCTCACCCTGACCGGGACTACGACGTGGAGTTCTCCACCGACGAGTTCACCTGCGTCTGCCCGATGACGGGCCAGCCCGACTTCGCCACCATCAGGATCAGCTTCGTTCCCGGCCAGCATCTGGTGGAGCTGAAGAGCCTGAAGCTGTATCTCTGGTCCTTTCGGCAGGAGGGGCACTTCCACGAGGACGTCACCAACATCATCCTGAACGATCTGGTGGCCGCCCTCAAGCCTCGCCGCATCACGGTGGTGGGGGAGTTCAACATCCGTGGTGGTATCGGCACGGTGGTAAAGGCCAGCTACCCGTTCACCATCAACGGCGAGCGAGTGAGAACCGACGAGTAGGAGGAGATCCTGAATTGCGAAACAGCCCCTGGTTCACCGGGATCGTTGCCATCTTCGTCACCACCCTGATCGTCAGCAACATCGTGGCCGTCAAGCTGGTGGACTTTGCCGGCCTGGTGCTGCCCGCGGCGGTGGTGATCTTCCCCATCAGCTACATCTTCGGCGACGTGCTCACCGAGGTGTACGGATACGCCCAGGCTCGCCGGGTGATCTGGCTCGGCTTCGCCTGTAACCTGCTGGCCGTCGTGGCCATCTGGGTCTCCGGCGCCCTTCCGCCGGCCGTCTTCTGGGCCCCCAACCAGTCGGCCTTCGACGCCATCCTGGGCTTCACCCCGAGGCTGCTGTTCGCCAGCTTCCTGGCCTACCTGGTGGGGGAGTTCGCCAACTCGGCGGTCCTTTCCAGGATGAAGCTGCTGACCAGGGGTCGCTTCCTCTGGACCCGCACCATCGGCTCGACCCTGGTGGGGGAGGGGTTGGACTCGACGGTGTTCATCACCGTGGCCTTCTGGGGGGTGATGCCGATGGCGATTCTGCCGCTGACCGTCGTGACCCAGTGGCTGTTCAAGGTGGCCTACGAGGTGGCGGCGACGCCCGTGACCTACCTGATCGTGAACTGGCTGAAGCGGGTGGAGGGGGTGGACACCTTCGACCGGGAGACCCGGCTGAACCCCTTCGCGTTCGGCCAGTAGGGCGTACCTGGAGTGCGGTGGCTCGACGCCGCTTTCGGCCGGAACGAAAGCTACGGCGGGCCGCAGCACTCCAAATCGGCGCTACCCTTTGCGCCGCCCGGGCAGTATCCCGGCCAGCAGCTCCAACTCCTTTTGATCGAAGCTGCGGAGGGCCAGCAGCGCCGCGCCGTACAGGGGCGGGGCCAGGAGAACCGCCAGGGGGAGGCTCCAGTCCCGTAGGGCCCACACCTCCAGCCCCATGATCGCCGATGCCAGCACGGGACGCCATGCGAGTTGCACGACGGGGATTGGGGGGAGATGCCGCCGGACGCAGTACCAGAAGGGTATCATCAGGATCCACTCGGAGACAACGGTGGTGATGGCCGCCCCCAGATAGCCCAGGGTGGGGATCAGCAGCAGGTTGGCCACCAGGTTGAAGGCCGTGGCCAGCAGGAAGCTGAAGGTGATGAAACGCTGCTGGTTGATGGCGATCAGCAGGTACTGGGTGACCCCGTTGAGGAAGCTGAAGGGGAGGAACCAGATCAGCACCTGCAGGGCCAGCGCCGAGTGGGGCAGGAAATCGGGCCCCGCGAACAGCAGGATGATCTCGTGGGCGATCAGTGTAGTGCCGACGCTGATGGGCAGGCTCACCATCAGCAGCAGCTTTAGAGCCAGGCTGAAGGCACGGGCCAGCGACTCTTTCGCCGACTGGGCGAACTGGGAGAGCAGGGGGAAGAGGGCCAGGGTGAAGCTGGAGGAGATGATCCCAAGGCCGTCGATGAACTTGTAGGCCGTGCTGTACCAGCCCAGGGATGCGTTGCCGGCCATCGGCTTCAGCATCAGGCTGTCCACCCGGTAGAAGACGGAGTTCAGCAGGTAGTTCAGCATCAAGGGGTAGGAGAGGTTCAGCAGCTCCCAGGAGAAGCGCTTCGAGACGCCATACGTCGCGTCTCTACGAACCCGGATCTGAAGCACTACCACCGCGAGGGCTGTCAGTATGCCCACCGTGGCCAGGTTCACCACCACGGAAACGCCGGCCAGCCCGACGAATCCCCATCCCGCCATCAGTACCGGGACCCCCAGCCCGACCTTCAGGATCTGGCTGAACACGGTGGCGATGGCCGGGTACTCGAACCTCTCGTGGGCCTGGAAGAGGGAGGTGAGGGTCGAGGCTACCAGGGAGGGGAGGAGCCCCGCCCCCAGCAGCAGGATAGCCAGGGCCACGTCGGGGGTTATCCCCAGGGGCCCCGCTGCCGGGCCTATCAGGAGGGCTACCACCAGGAGCGAAGCAACCCACAGCCCCAGTCGCAGGAGCAGGGTATTGCCGAGGTAGCGGTTGGCGACCGTACGATCCTTTGCCACCTCCCGGGTCAGGATGGTCCCCAAGCCGAAGTTGGTCAGGGTGTCCAGGTAGCTCCACACCACCACGGCGAAGGCGTACTTACCCACCCCCTCCGATCCCAGGATCCTCAGGTAATAGAAGGCGAAGCCCATATCCAGGAACTTGTTCAGGAGGGATGTGGCCATGGGGAAGAGAGAGTTCTTGGCCACCCTCTGGAAGGCGGAGCCCTCGCGGCCCGGCCGGTAGCGCAGCAACGCAGCAGCGGTCAGCGCCGACAAGATGATGCTGACCGCAATCAGGGATACGAACAGGGTCTGTCGAAACGAGAGCTGGATCTTACCCCTCCGCTCCCTTTCGGATGAAGTCGAGCAGCAGGCGGGCGCCGAAGCCCGTGGGCCCCTTCGGTATGTAGGACTTGGGCAGGGCGGGGTGATCCGTGTCCACCCAGGCCGTCGCGGCGATGTCCAGGTGGGCCCAGCGGGCGTTTCCGACGAACTGGGAGAGGAACAGGCCGCCCACCGGGGCGGAGCCCAACCGCCCCCCCGAGTTCTTGATGTCGGCGAACTCGCTCCTTACCTGCTCCCAGAGGTAGTCCTCCCAGATCGGCAGCTGCCACAGCCGCTCACCCGTGCGGTCCCCCGCCTCCCGCAGCCGCTGGATCAGGGCGTCGTCGTTGCCCATGACCCCGGCGCCTCCCGTGCCCAGGGCTACTCCCACGCCCCCTGTGAGGGTGGCGATGTCCACCAGGGTGTCGGCCCCCTGCTTCTCGGCGTAGGCCAGGGCGTCGGCCAGCACCAGCCGCCCCTCGGCGTCGGTGGTGATCACCTCGATGCTCTTGCCGTTGGAGGCCCGGACGATGTCGCCCGGCCGGTAGGAGTGGCCGCTGGGAAGGTTCTCCGCCGCCGCGATGATACCCAGGACGTTGGTCTTCACCTTCAGCTCGGCCAGGGCCTGCATGGTTCCCAATACCGCCGCGGCCCCCGACTTGTCGTACTTCATCCGGTCCATGTACTCGGTGGGCTTGATGGAGATCCCGCCGCTGTCGAAGGTGATCCCCTTGCCCACGATGGCCAGCAGCTTCTGGCTGCCGGGGTCGCCCTGGTATCTCAGCAGCGCCATGCGAGGCGGGCGGTCGCTCCCCTGACCCGCGGCCAGGATCGCCCCCATGCCCAGCCTCTCCATCTCCTCCGGCCCCAGCAGCTCGCAGGGCATGCCATACTGGGCCGCTATCTGCTGCGCCCGCTCGGCCAGAAGCTGCGGATACATCAAGTTGGGTGGCGTGGCGGACAGATCCCTGGCCGTCACGGTCGCTCCGGCGTAGATCTCGCCTCGCCGGGCCCCTGCCTCGATTTGGGGGATCTTGCCGGCGTCGGCCTCCACGAAGGTCATTCGGTCCACCGCCAGCGGCTGCTCCGCGGTCTTCAGCTGCTTGTAGCCGTAGGAGGCCAGGATCGCGCCCTCCACCACGGCCTGTGCGCAATCGGCGCTGTCGAACCCGCCTGCACCTGCTCCGTGCACGATGGTATGGAAGCTTGTGATGCGTAGCTCTCTGGCCTTCTTGAGGAGTCCGCCGGAGGCCCTTCGTATCGCGTCCAGGTTGAACTTGTCCCTGGCTCCCAGCCCCACGACGGCGATCCGCCGGGCCGGAACCTTCCCCTGGGTGTGGAGGAGGGTGATCTCGTCCAGCTTCCCCTTTATCTCCCCGTCGGCGATCAAC
>JAJZRD010000078.1 GCA_021845945.1 Chloroflexota bacterium | reverse complement strand
AACCCACCGCTGGGCAGAGCGCTGTAAGATCGCCCACACCCGAGAGGATCAAGCGCTCTTCGGCATAGTCCAGGGAGGCGTGTACCCGGAGCTGCGACGAGAGAGCGCCGCCTTTCTGGCGGATCTGGACTTCAAGGGCTACGGCATCGGGGGGCTCAGCGTGGGAGAGCCCAAGGAGATCATGTACTCGGTCCTGGAAGAGACCGTGCAGGCCATGCCGATAGATAAGCCTCGCTACCTCATGGGGGTGGGGTCGCCCGAGGACCTGCTCGAGGCGGTGGCCCGGGGCGTCGACATGTTCGACTCCGTTCTGCCCACCCGGATCGCCCGGAACGGCGCCCTTTTCACTCGGGAAGGGCGGCTGAACATCCGGAACGCCCGCTACCTGGAGGATAGTGCTCCTGTGGAGGAGGGCTGCGGCTGCTACGCCTGCCGGAACTTCTCCCGGGCCTATCTGCGCCACCTGGTCAAGGCCGACGAGATCTTGGGACTGAGGCTCACCACCATCCACAACCTCCACTTCCTCGTGAGGCTGATGCGCGAGATACGGGAGGCGATCCTGGCCGGGACCCTTCCCACCCTGCTGGCGGAATTCCGGGAGCACTACACCCCCGTGGACGAGGAGGCCAGGACGGCGAATCGCGCGGCCCGCGCCGCTGCCTTCGAGGTGGGGCGAGCCGGCTTCTTTACAGGTTAGTGCCGTCTTGCTACACTCGGAAAGGCTTACGGACTTTGGAGGTAAAGCAACATGGGAAACCGCGACAAACGCAACGACAAGGTAAAGAAACCAAAGAAGGACGCGAAGCTGTCAACCAGCCGGATTCAGGTCACCGAGGTACCTCCTCCCGTCGAAGTCGTGAGGAAGAAGCGAAAAGAAGAACTCGGGGATAATGAGGACTAGCTACCGTCCGGTAGGACAGCTTCCGGGGAGGGACGAAGCTGAGGCCTACTCCGGCCATCGGCGCGACGCCATTGCCACGGCGTGGACGGTCCTCGCGGGGGCATTCCTGGTCTTCCTGGTGCTGGTGGTGGGAGCCTTTCTGGCAGCTAAGAACTACTACGAAACGGCCTCGCTATCTCGATCTGCCACCCTGTCCCTGGAGCAAGGTATCGTCCTCTTCCGCGATGCCATTTCCTCCACTCTGATCAACGCCCACGACAAGCTGGAGCTGCGGGAGGGGGACGAACTGCTGGTGGGCCAGGGTAGCCGTGCCTCCATCTCCCTGGGGGACGAGGGGAAGATCCAGCTCTACGCCGGCTCTCAGCTGACGCTGAGCGAGCTCAGAAAGAGCCGGTTCCACGAAGGCTTCTCCCGCACCGCCATAGGACTGCAGAAGGGAACGGCCCGGATCGAGGTCGGCTCACCTTCCACGAAGAGCAGCCAGTTCCTCGCCTCCACGCCCTTCGGCTATGCCCTCTTGACGCCGGGCAGCTTCGGCCTGGAGGTAGCCGACAGCCGCACCCGCATATCCTCGCGGCAAGGCTCCGCCACGGTCTACGGCAAGACCGGGGAGACGCAGCTGCAGAGCGGAGAGAAGGTGCTTCTCAGCAAGTCCGAGCTGGCCGGACCGCTGCCGGAGGGCGACCAACTGGTGACCAACGGCGACTTCTCCCAGGGTTTCGCTCGCTGGGACAAACTGGATAACCACGAGCCGGGCCGTCCTGTGGAACCAGGCGAAAGGATGTTGGTGAACGAGAAGACGGGGAATCTGGATACCACGTCACTCCGCATCTCCCGCGTGAGCCCGGCAGCCACCCACAACGAGACCGGCTTGACTCAGCTGATCAACAAGGATGTGTCCGACTACCAGTCCCTGCGGCTTACGACGGACGTTCGGGTGGACGAGCAGAGCCTCTCAGGGGGCGGCTACATGGGATACGAGTATCCCGTCATGATCCGGGTGCACTACCGTGACGTCAACGGCAACCAGATCGACTGGAGCCACGGCTTCTTCTTCAAGAACGTGGAGCAGCGCCCCACGCCCAACGGACAGGAGGTCCAGCAGGGGCAATGGGTCTCCTACAGCACCGATCTGATGGAGGCCAAGCCGCAGCCGGCCCACATCATCTCCATCGACGTGCTGGGCGCCGGACACACCTTCTCCGGCATGGTCGCCAACGTAGGCATAGCGGGGAAGTAGGGATGCCCCCTCTCCCCCTGGGAGAGGGTCGGGGTGAGGGCTGGAGGGACAGCAGCTCGCTGGTAGCTTCGCGGCCCACCGCTGCCAAGTGACCCGGTCATACCGCTTTCGCCTGGCCACCACCGTCGCGGGTGACGCTGAAGACGTCCTTTATCCCCTCGATCTTCGCCAGGACGCGGGCGAGCCGATCGATGCTGACGATCTCCAGGGTCATGGTGAGGGTCGAGGTTCGGTCCTTGTGGACCGTGACGCTGGCAGCGCTGATGTTCACCTTCTCGTCCGCCACCGCCGCCGCCACGTCCCGCACCAACCCCTCCCTATCCCAGGCTTCCACCCGAATGGTCACCGGAAAGGTCTGCTGCTCCACCCTGCCCCATTCCACTTTCACCAGCCGCTCCGGCTCGTCCTCGTTCCGGATGCTGGCGCAATCCGCCCGGTGCACCGTGACCCCCTTGCCCCGGGTTATGTAGCCCACGATGGGGTCGCCCGGCACGGGGTTGCAGCACCTGGCCAGCCTCGTCAGCAGATCGCCCACCCCCTGGACCTGGATGCCTCTGGGGGTTGCCGCCGGCAGGGAGGCAACCGTGGGCGGCAGATCCTCTTCCGGAGGCGGGGCCAGCTTCTGGGCCACCTGGTGGGTATTGATGTCGCCGTATCCCACCGCTGCCAGGAAGTCGTCCAGCTTATCGTACTTGAAGGCGGAGGCCACGTCCTCCAGCTTCGTCTGGTCCAGCCCCAGCCGCTTCAGCTCCTTCTCCAACATCTCCCGGCCCCGGGCGATGTTGTCCTCCCGCTGCTGGCGCTTGAACCACTGCCGGATCTTATCCCTGGCATGGGCCGTCTTGATGTAGTTCAGGTTCGGGTTCAGCCAGTCCCGGCTCGGCCCCCGCGAGGTCTTCGACGTGACGATCTCGACGATGTCGCCGTTCTTCAGCTGGTAATCCAGCGGGATCAGGCGGCCGTTGACCTTGGCGCCCACGCACCGGTGGCCCACGTCGGTGTGGATCCGGTAGGCGAAGTCCAGGGGAGTCGCCCCGGTGGGGAGGTCTTTGATGTTCCCCTTGGGGGTGAACACGTACACCTGGTCCTGGAAGATGTCGGTCCGCAGGGAGTCCACGAACTCCTGGGCGCCGATCATCATGTCCTGCTGCCAGTCCATCAGCTGGCGCAGCCAGGCCACCTTGGCGTCGAACTTGGCGTCCGACTTGACTCCCTCCTTGTACCGCCAGTGGGCCGCCACGCCGTACTCCGCCAGTTGGTGCATCTCCCGAGTCCGGATCTGGATCTCCAGCGGCTTGGCGTCGGGACCCAGCACCGTCGTGTGCAGCGACTGGTACATGCTCTCCTTCGGGCTGGCGATGTAGTCGTCGAACTGCCCGGGCAGCGGGTGCCACAGGGAATGCACGATCCCCAGGACGGTGTAGCAGTCCCGCACCTCGTCGACGACGATCCGGACGGCCTGGAGGTCGTAGATGTGGGTGATGTCTGTGCCCCGCCGCTCCATCTTGCGGTAGATGCTGTAGATGTGCTTCGGCCGGCCCGAGATCTCGGCGTCGACGCCGGCCTTTTTCACTTCCTCTTCCAGGATCCCGATGGCCCGGCTGATGTAGCGCTCCCGCACTGCCCTTCGGCTCTTCAGGGAGGCGGCGATCTCCTTGTACTTGACGGGATCCAGGTGGCGGAAGGCCAGATCCTCCAGCTGCCACTTTAGCTGCCAGATGCCCAGCCGGTTGGCCAGCGGCGCGTAGATCTCCATGGTCTCCTGGGCGATCCGCTTCCGCTTCTCGATCGGCAGATACCCCAGGGTCTTCATGTTGTGGAGCCGGTCGGCCAGTTTGATCAGCACGACCCTGATGTCGTCGGCCATGGCCAGGAACATCTTGCGGACGTTCTCCGCCCAGTAGGCCTGCTCCTCTTCCTTCCGCTTCTCCTTGCCGCCCCGGTCCCCGGACTGCTCCCTGGGCACCCAGCGCACGCGACTCAACTTGGTGACGCCGTCCACCAGCTTGGCCACCTCCGGGCCAAACTGCTGAACGATCGCGCCGAGGGGGCGACCCGTGTCCTCCGGGACGTCGTGGAGCAGGCCGGCGACGATAGCCGCGGCGTCCATGCGCAGGCCGGCCAGGGTGGTGGCGGTGGCGAGGGGATGCTGGATGTAGGGGTCTCCGGACATGCGAAGCTGGCCCCGATGAGCCACCTCCGCCACCTCGTAGGCTCTCTTGATCACCTCGAGGTCTTCCAGCGGGAGATGCTTCGCGGCAATCTCCAACAGGCTATCCAGTTCCGTCGTTGCCAGCTGAGGTTCCATCTTGAAGCGTAAGTATATTACGACGCTCGGGCGGCGGCAAACGATCTGTCCACGCCCCGCCGCCCTTTTCGACCGGATAATAGAAAAGGCCGGGTCGTCTGAACCCGGCCTTCGCAAGGTACCCCGTGGGCGACTCGAACGCCCGCACCTGGCTCCGGAGGCCAGCGCTCTATCCACTGAGCTAACGGGGCTCGCAACACGTATTATACCACGCGGGCCCCAGGGGCGAAAGGACATCCGCAGGCTCCGCCCTCCAGGACCAGGTCCCCTTGGGCGGAGCCTGCCTAGCAGACCTCGGTGCCAGTCACCTTCAGATCGTTGGCCACGTCCGTCACGCCCCGCACCCCTGAGGCTATCTGCCCGGCCATCTCCTTCTCCCCCTCGGTCTTCGCGTATCCGGAGAGGGTCACGACGCCGCTGCATACGCCCACCCTGATGGTGCCGGCATCCAGCCGCCCGTCCCAGACCAGAGCGTCCTTGATCTCCGCCTCCATCTCCTCGTCGCGCGGGACCCCTGCTACCAGGTCGCGGTCCAGCTCGCTGCCCTCTTGGTGGGCCATCTCTTGCTCCTCTCCACTGTAATGTCCCTGGGCTCCCGATGGAACCGGCCGCCCGAGACCGGCCAAGGTAGCCGGAGCACCGCAAGCAGGGTGCCGCGAAACCAGCAACTGCTACCAGCTGGTTATCACTTTTCCGTCGGTTTACGCGGAGCCTGCTTTTGCTGTGCCCTTGTTGTATAATGGCGCCGCTGTAATAGCATCAAGGAGGCCGGCCGTGCGAAATACCGTCGAACTCCACAACGATGACGTTGAACTGGTTGTGGCTGCCCTTCTCTCCATGTCTTGCCCTCTATGCCCCCTGCATCCGGCAGACAAGTGCGATGGCGACCCCCGATGCCGTAGACTGGCCGAACGCGTTATCGGTGGGGAACTGTCGGAAGTGTACGGTCTGGGCGGAGAATAGGAGAGGGACAGATGCAATACCCGCCAGATCTTGCCGGTGCTGGAACGAGCGCAGGCTACAGGTTCACGCTTCGGGCCAGGATCGAGAAGAAGGTCGGAATGCTGGGCAAGCTGGCCTCGGCGGTCTCGGAGGCCGGCGGCAGCGTCGTAGCCATCGACGTCGTCCAGCCCGGACGTGAGCAGGTCATCCGCGACGTGACCATCGACGCCGCCGACGAGCAGCAACAACAGCACATCGTCGATGGCATCAAGCAGCTTCAGGGCGTCGAGGTTCTAAACGTCTCGGACCGAACCTTCCTAATGCACCTGTGCGGAAAGCTGGAGGTCGTCTCCAAGCGACCCCTCAAGACTCGAGACGATCTCTCCATGGCCTACACGCCGGGCGTCGCTCGGGTCAGCAAAGCCATCCACGAGGATCGCTGCAAAGCCTTCCAGTTGACCATCAAGTGCAACACCGTGGGGGTCGTGACCGACGGCAGCGCCGTTCTGGGCCTTGGAAACATCGGCCCTGAGGCAGCCCTGCCCGTCATGGAGGGCAAAGCCGTCCTCTTCAAGGAGTTCGGCGGGGTCGACGCCTTCCCCATAGCCCTGGATACACAGGACACCGACGAGATCGTCGAGACCGTGAAGCGGATCGCCCCCGTCTTCGGGGCCATCAACCTCGAGGACATCGCCGCCCCTCGCTGCTTCGAAGTGGAGAACCGCCTACGGGAGGAGCTGGACATCCCCGTCTTCCACGACGACCAGCACGGAACCGCCATCGTGGTAGCCGCCGCGCTGATCAACGCAGCCAAGGTGGTCGGGAAGCGGCTGGAGGATCTGAAGGTCGTCGTCAGCGGCGTCGGGGCCGCGGGGGTGGCCTCGACCAAGATCATGCTGGAGATGGGCGTTCGCGACATCATCGGGTGCGACCGGGCAGGGGCCATCTACCGGGGCCGGACCAACGACATGAACCCCATCAAGGAGTGGTACGCCGGCAACACCAACCCGAGACGTCGCCAGGGATCCCTTTCCCATGTCCTGGAGGGTGCCGACTTCTTCCTGGGGGTCTCCGCCCCTCGCCTGCTCCACGCCGAGGACATCAAGAAGATGGCCAAGGACGCCATCGTCTTCGCCCTGGCCAATCCGGTTCCGGAGATCATGCCGGAGGAGGCGGAGGAATACGCCGCCGTCGTCGCCACCGGCCGGAGCGATTACCCCAACCAGGTGAACAACGTCCTGGTCTTCCCCGGCGTCTTCCGAGGGGCCCTGGACTGCCGCGCCAGCACCATCAACCAGGCCATGAATCTGGCGTCTGCGCGGGCCATAGCAGGGCTGATCGCCGACGACGAGCTCAACGAGGAGAACATCATCCCCAGCGTCTTCGACCGCCGCGTAGCCCCGGCCGTGGCCAGCGCAGTTGTCGAGGCTGCGGTGAAGAGCGGGGTGGCCCGAAAAGACAGGCACTGCTAAGAAGGCTTGGGGCAGGGGTCCATCCCCTGCGTGCGTCGGCGGCAGCCATTCAGGCCTCGTCGGTCGCCTTGTCCCGGGAGGGATCCAGCGCCTTCTTGGCGTAGAGGATCCGCTGTAGCGCGGTGAAGTTGGTCATCACGGCCAGCAGCCACAACACCGGCGCCAGCAGATACTGGTGGAGGATCAGCGCCAGGGCCAGCAGCAAGATTCTCTCGGGGCGAGGGAGCCAACCGACCTCCCCCTGAACCCCCAGCCCCTCGGCCCTCGCCCTGGAGTAGCTCACCATGAAGGACCCCACGACGCTGAGGTAGGCCGCCAGCAGCGACCAGCTGTCACCCAGGCGGACCAGCCACGCCATCACCCCCAGGTAGATCAGCGCCTCGGCGTAGCGGTCCAGGGTGGAGTCGAAGAAGGCGCCGAAGCGGCTGCCCTTGCCGCTGACCCTCGCGAGGGCGCCATCCAGCATGTCGAAGGCGTTGGCCACCAGCACCAACACCCCTCCCAGCACGGGGTGTCCCAGCGCCAGCACCCCCGCCACCAGGGCGTTCAGCAGCAGGCCTATGAGGGTCAAGGCGTTGGGGGTCAGGCCGAGGCGAGCCAGAAGACGGGCCGGATACTCGGCCATACGTCTGGCATGGGGGCGAAGTCGTTCGAGCACAGCTTACCTGCTAAGGAAATGGGAGAGGCTGGTAGCGGCACGCCGCCAGCGGCTCCGTTGGGGTACCTGCGCCATGGACCGAGCGATCTCGACTCTGGCGTAGAAGTCCAAGACCCGCCGCGCCACCTTGTCCCAGGAGAACTCCGCCGCCCTTCTTCTTCCGGCCTCGCCCATCTTGGCGCGCAGCTCGGTGTCGGCCAGCAGCCGCACCAGCGACAGCGCCAGCGCCTGCTCGTCCTTGGGTGGCACCAGGAAGCCCTCAACCCCATGGTTCACGACGGAGTTGTAGCCCGGGATGTCCGACGCCACCAGCGGCTTTCCCGAGGCCATCGCCTCCAGCAGGACGATGCCGAAGCTCTCTTGGCCCGTGGAAGGAGCGCAAAAGACGTCACAGGAATGGTAGTACCTGGGCAGCTCTTCGCTGGATACGAAACCGGTGAAAACGACGTTCTCGACCCTGTGGGCCTCCACCAGCTTCCGATAGTCCTCCAGCAGCGGCCCCGAGCCCACTACGATCAGTCGAGCCTGCGGGAAGTGAGCCCACACCCCTGCCATGGCGCGCAGCAGGAACTTCAACCCCTTTCGCTTCTCCAAGCGGCCGACAAACAGGATGTTGGGGCCGCCTTCCCGACAGATCGCCAGCGGCTCCCTCGGGCTCACGAACCGGTCGTAGTCGATGCCGTTGGGGATCACCTCGTACTCCCCGGGGAAGTACTCGGAAACGAAATCCCTGGCCGGAGGTGAGACCGCGATCCGGCCATGCAGCTTCCTGACGAAGTAGCGCAGGATCGGCTTGCCGTAGAAGTAGGCGTAGTTGGACTGTGCGAAGGCGTGGAAGGTGCCGACGTTCAGGGAGTGGGAGTGTCTCAGCACCGTGACGGGGAGGGCCGGAAGAAGTGGCTCGTGCAGGTGGATGACGTCGAAGTTCTCCCGCTCCAGGATCTCCTTCACCTGTCGCGACAAACGAAGGGATAAGGAGATGCGAGCTACCGACCCGTTGGCGGGCACCGGTACCACGGTGCCGACGGTGTGCACGGTCTCTTCGACCTGGACGTGCATCTCAGCCTTCTGCGATTGGGGCGCTATGATGTGAACCTCGTGGCCCCGCCTCCGGAACTCCGCAGCGAGGTGGGCTATGTGCTCGGTCACTCCGCCGGGGTAGGGGTAGTCATATGGCGACACCAGGGCGATTTTCAACTAGTGGCCCCCAGCCGAGTCTCCGAGCCCTCCTCGGGCCAGATAGGCTCAAACACCGTCCATTGCTCCGGACTCTTCCTTACCGCCTCCTCCATCACAGTTGCCAGCTTCTGGGTGTTCAGGCGGAGGTCTTCCCGCAGGCTTCCCGTCCTCTCAAGTTCCATGGGCTCGTCAATACGGCCAACCAGGCTTCCCCCCTCGAGCCGGTGGGTGAAAGCCGGCACCAGCGCCGCTCCCGTCCTGAGGGCCAGCATCACCGGCCCGACCGGAAGGAGGGTGTCTACCCCAAAGAACCGGACCGGCACGCCGTTCTTGGAGATGTCCCGGTCCGCCACGAGGCCCACTATCTCGTTGCGGCGAAGGGCTTCGGTCAATTCACCAGTGACGGTCGGACCAAAGGGAACGATGCGGATCCCTTCCCGGGTGGCCCGCACCCTGGCCATCAGCTCGAACAGTCTTCGGGGACGAAGGGGCTCCGCCACCACGGTCAACCTGCATTTTCTCGTCCCCAGGATCTGTGCCACGAGGGAGGGGCTCCCAAGGTGGGCGGTCACCAGCACCACCCCTTTGCCTCGCTCCAACGCCCTCCTCAGGTTATCCCATCCTTCCAGGGAGACGAGCCGCTCCAGCTCCTGATCGGACAGGGCCGGGGCGAGAAAGGTATCGTAGTAGTTCTTCACACCCTCTCGGAACACTTCCCGCGTTCGACGGTCCAGGTCCCGAGCCTGAGGGCCGAGGATGGTCGACAGATTCCTCCGCACCGTTCGGCGGCGCCCCGCCAACAGCCGGCATATCGCATCGCCGATCGGATTGCACAGCCAGTAGGCCACTCTCGGCGGAATCCTCGGGGCCAGGAGGCTCAAGAGACGGAACACCAGGTATTCTAGCACGCTCGGCAGCCCCTTGGCAGGAATGACAAGGCGGGAGGAACCGCTGGCCCGCCGCGGGCTCCCAGGAGGATCCCATCGGGCTCAGACGTTGAGGGGGGCATCCTTGGGCCACATCGGCCGGAAAATGAACCACTGGTCAGGGTACTGCCGGATGAACGCCTCCATGGAGTCCATGATGCGCTGCGTCAGCAGTCTCACGTCGGTGGATAGGTCTCCGGTCGGCTCTACCTCGAAGTGGGAGGTAAGGAACCCCGAGTAGGTGTGATCGGGGTTCCGCACGACCACACCCGAAACCAGCTTGGCCCCCGTCCTCAGCGCCAGTAGAGCGGCCCCGCCCGGTACCTGAGTCATCCCGCCGAAGAAGCGCACCAGCACCCCGGACTCCGGCGAGGGCCGGTCGATCAGCAGACCCAGGATCTCGTTCTTTCGCAACGCCCCCAGGACCCGTCGAGCCGAAGTCTCCAGCGGAATCACCTTCATCCCATGCTGCGACCTGGTGCCCTGCACCAGGTCGTTCAGTTTCTTTGGGTGGAAGGACTCGGCCACCACACTAACGGGGTAGCCCCTTCGGGCGAACAGAGCCGCCCCCAGGTCCCAGTTGCCCACGTGGGCGCTGATGAAGATGACCCCTTTTCCGGTCTCCAGAGCACGGTCCAGATGCTCCCAGCCGGTGAACTGAACCCTGCTCTCCAACTCCTCGACGCCCACGATGGGGAGCCTAAGGAAATCGGCCATGTAGAGCGCGTAGTTCCTAAAGGAGGCCTTCGCCTTCCGCCTTACCTCCGGATCGCAGCGGTCGCGGCCCAGCACCTGCGCCATGTTGTCGATGGCGTTCTCCCGCTGCATGGGCAAGATCGCCCAGGCCAGATCCGAGACCGTCACCGCCGCCGCGTAGCACACCCTCAGCGGCAGCCACTGGGCGATCTTCCGCACAATCCGCAGGACCCAATAGGTCATTCATTACCTCTAGGAGGCTGCGCGTTCCGGATGAACTCCTCCACCGCGTCCCTGGCCTTGTCGTCCCCGTACTGGACCGGCGGAGACTTCATGAAGTAGGAGGAGGGACCCACCAGGGCTCCAGAGATCCCACGATCCAGCGCGATCTTCGCGCAGCGGATCGCGTCGATGCCAACACCGGCGGAGTTGGGGGAATCCCACACCTCGAGCTTGTACTCCATGTTCAGCGGGACGTCACCGAAGGCTCTACCCTCCAGCCGGACGTACGCCCACTTGCGATCGGTCAGCCAGGCGATGTAGTCGCTGGGGCCGATGTGGACGTTATCCGCGCCGATGTCGTAGTCCAGCTGGGAGGTAACGGAGTTGGTCTTGGAGATCTTCTTGGACTCCAGCCTCGCCCGCTCCAGCATGTTGTAGAAGTCGGTGTTGCCGCCGACGTTGAGCTGGCTGGTGCGCTCCAGCCTGACCCCTCGATCCCTGAACAGCTTGGCCAGCACCCGGTGCGTGATGGTGGCGCCCACCTGCGACTTGATGTCGTCGCCGACGACGGGGAGCCCGCGGTCCTCGAACCGCTTCTGCCAGTAGGCCTCTCGGCCGATGAACACGGGAATGCAGTTCACGAAGGCGCAGCCCGCCGCCAGGACCTGCTCGACGTACCACTTGGTAGCGTTCTCGCTGCCCACGGGCAGATAGTTGATCACCACATCGGTCTTGGTGTCTCTCAGGATGCTCACGATGTCCGCGGTCGAGCCGGGCGCCTTGGTGATCACCTTGGACAGGTAGATCCCCAGGCCGTCCAGGGTCATGCCTCGCTCCACCTTCACCCCCAGCTTCGGCACGTCGTAGAAGCGGTAGGTGTTGTTCGGCTTGGCGTAGATGGCCTCACCCAGATCCTTCCCCACCTTGTTCACGTCGATGTCGAAAGCGGCGGTGAATTCGATGTCCCCGACGTGATACTCACCCAAGCGGGCATGCATGAGCCCAGGAATGAACTGGTCCTCCGCGGCGTTGCGGTAGTAGTGGACCCCTTGAACCAGCGCCGATGCGCAGTTCCCCGCGCCGATGATGGCGACCCTAATGGTTCCCAACTTGTCGACTCTCCTTTTCCTATGCAACCCGGGCAAGCCCCGTGCTATCCCTGGTGGCAAGGTATCCTGATTGAACTGCAAGGGGATGAGGTGAAGCTACGCTAACGCAGTCGCCGAAACATGGCAAGCGTTCAGCCGTCAGCTCTGAAACAACAGAGAGACCTGCTACGCCTTGAGGCACGGACGCGAGGCGGGTGCTCACCGTTTTCTTAGAAGCTGAAAGCTGAACGCCACCGGCTGAGAACAGCCAGCCTTGGCTGTTTAGAGTAGCGCAAGGCCTGGGGGCTGTCAACTGCGCACATCATCGTCTTCAAGGACGCATGGCTGGTCTCAGCTCTCAACTGGCGTCTCGTTGGACGGCCGGATATAATGATAAGTGAGATGGCAGGGTCAGCGCAGCATCCCTGGAAGATAACTATCGAGGAGGCCAGAGCCGTGCAGCTGCGGCTCTCCCGGCTGGTGGAGGAATCCGACCGGCTAGGGGAGATCCGCTGTGTGGCCGGCGTCGACCTCTCGGGGGTACGATCTTCCGGAAACGCGACGGCGGCAGCCGTCCTGCTCTCCTTTCCCGGGCTGCAGTTGGTGGAGGAGAACAGGGTGGAGGGGCCTCTGGAGTTCCCCTACCTGTCGGGCTTTCTCTCTTTCCGAGAGGCGCCCCTCACGCTGGAGGCCCTGAGGGGGCTGAAGACGGAACCGGATCTGATCCTGGTGGACGGCCAGGGCAGGGCCCATCCCAGAAGGTTGGGCATCGCATCTCACCTGGGACTGATTATGGATAAGCCGACCATCGGCTGCGCCAAGTCGCGGCTGGTCGGCCGGCACGGTGAGCTGGGAGAGGAAGCCGGGTCCACCTCGCCCCTGGTCTACCGAGGCGAGGTGGTCGGGGTTGCCCTCCGAACCAAGAGGGCGGTGAAACCGATCTTCGTATCGGTGGGCCACAGGATATCCCTGTCCAGGGCGGTCGATCTGGTGCTGCGGTGCACGGTGGCCGGGCAGCGCATCCCGGAGCCGACCCGCCAGGCCCATCTCGTGGCGGGACGAGAGCCAGGCGCAACGTCGTCGCCTGCAGCGATGGACATCTGAGGGGAGCCTTGCGAAGAAGACGAACCCGGGAGGGCGAGCCTCTCGGCGAGCCGCTCAGCCATCGGAAGACGGCTCGGCAGGAGCCTCGCCCTCCCGCTACGAAGAAACGAACGGCGGCCGGGAGCCGTGAACTAGAAGGGGTGGCAACCATTGATTGAAACCAGACAGCAGTTGGCCGCTCTAGAGGCCAAGATCCAAGACCTGATGGTGCGTCTTTGACCTGGCCGGCAAGGAGCAGGATCTAGCCCGGCTGGAGGAGAGTGCATCCTCCCCCGACCTGTGGAACGATGCTGAGGAAGCGCAGAAGGTGCTGCGACAGCTGGCAGAGCTGCGGCAGGAGGTAAGCAGCTGGCAGGATCTGAGCCGTCGGGCCTCGGACCTGCTCGCGCTGGCCGATCTGGCCATCGAAGAGTCCGAGGAGAGCCTGTCCCAGGAGCTGGAGAGGGGTGCCGGCGACCTCCAGGAGGAGGTGGAGCGGCGAGAGTTCGAGCTGCTGCTGAACGGCCCCTACGATCGGCGCAACGCCATAGTGACGATCTACGCGGGGGCCGGCGGCGTGGACTCTCAGGACTGGGCCGAGATGCTGCTTCGGATGTACCTGCGGTGGGCAGAGCGCCGCGGCTTCAAGACCGAGTTGATGGACCGGTCCGAGGGCGAGGAGGCGGGCATCAAGTCCGCCACCGTCGAGATAACGGGCCCCTACGCCTACGGCTACCTTCGGGCGGAGAAGGGGGTTCACCGGCTGGTGAGGCTCTCCCCCTTCGATAGTGCCCATCGCCGGCACACCTCCTTCGCTTCGGTGGAGGTGATGCCCGAGGTGGAGGGCACCGTCGAGGTGCAGATTCCCGCCGAGGACATCCGGATGGACGTCTATCGGGCGACGGGCGCGGGTGGACAGAACGTCAACAAGACGAGCTGCGCCGTGCGCCTCACCCACATCCCCACCGGGATCGTGGCCACCTGCCAGAACGAGCGGTCGCAGGTCCAGAACCGCGAGACGGCGATGAAGATCCTCACCGCCCGCCTCCTCGAGGTGGAGCGCCGGAAGGTGGAAGAGGAGAGGGCGAAGCTGCGGGGAGAGCACGTCGAGGCCGAGTGGGGGAACCAGATCAGGTCCTACGTGCTGCATCCCTACACCATGGTGAAGGATCATCGCACCAACATCGAGACCAGCGACGTCAATGCCGTGCTGAACGGCGAGATCGACGAGTTCATCAACGGCTATCTGTCCTCGCAGATCGGCCAGGCGGCCTAATCGAAATCCGGTCCTGAGTCCTGGGTCCTGAGTGCCGAGCACTCAGCGGCCAGGGCTCAGGGCTCAGCACTCAGGGCTCGAAATTGATCGCCATCGTTGACTACGGAGCGGGCAACCTCAGGAGCGTCGAGAAGGCGCTGGAGAGGCTTGGCCACGCCGCCCGCATCACCAGCGACCCTGGAGAGATCCTGTCGGCGTCCGGGGTGATCCTGCCGGGGGTCGGGGCGGCCGCCGGCATCATGGGCGGGCTCCGTCGCCAGGGCCTGGTGGGCCCGATCCTGGAGGTGATTCAGAGCGGCACCCCCTTTCTGGGCGTCTGCATGGGACTTCAGGTCCTCTTCACGGAGAGCGACGAAGGGGGCGGCGAGCAGTGCCTCGACGTCCTCCCAGGGCGCGTCCGGCGGCTCCCCATGGGGCTCAAGGTGCCCCACATGGGATGGAACGACGTCCACCAGGCGCGCCCCCATCCCCTCTGGGAAGGCATCCCCGACGGTTCTCACTTCTACTTCGTGCACTCTTTCTACGTGGATCCAGAGCAGCGCTCGGTGGTGATCGGTGACACCCAGTACGGCGTTCCCTTCACCTCCGCGGTGGCCAGGGGCAACGTCATGGGAACCCAGTTCCACCCTGAGAAGAGCGGCTCCCTCGGCATCCGCAT
>JAJZRD010000341.1 GCA_021845945.1 Chloroflexota bacterium | reverse complement strand
GGCCTCCGACAACCAGACCAGCGTGGAGATCCACGTGCTCCAGGGCGAGCGCCCGATGGCTGGTGAGAACAAGAGCCTTGGCCGCTTCATTCTGGACGGTATCCCGCCGGCACCCCGAGGGCTGCCTCAGATCGAGGTGACCTTCGACATCGATGCCAACGGTATCCTGAACGTCTCCGCCAAGGACAAGGCCACGGCCAAGGAGCAGCGGATCACCATCCAGGCTTCCAGCGGTCTGACCAAGGAAGAGATCGACAAGATGATGAAGGAGGCCGAGCTTCACGCGGCCGAGGACGAGCGGAAGAAGGACGAGGCCGAGGCCCGGAACACCGCGGACACGGCGGCCTACCAGGCGGAGAAGATGCTCCGCGACCTGGGGGACAAGGTGCCGGCGGACATCAAGAGTGAGGTGGAGGGCAAGATCGCGGCGGTGCGGTCGGCCCTGCAGGGGCAGGATGCCCAGCGGATGCGGGAGACCACCGACGAGCTGAACACGTCGCTGCAGAAGATCGGCCAGTATATGTACGGCCAGCAGGGGCAGGGTGGCCAGACCCCGCCAGGCGGCGAGCAGCAGGGCGGGAAGGGTCCGGACGAGGGCACCGTCGAGGGCGAGTTCCGAGAGGTCTGATCGGCTGCCCGAATAATCGTGGGATTCGGGGGCCGGCGGCTCTGCCGGCCCTCACCTGCGTCGTGGCGACCTCTGGCTATTGACGCTTCCCGGTTGGCCGTAGGGGCGGGGGGACCCGCCCTGGGCGCGATTTCCGCGTCCAACGGCCGAGTCGGGCGGTTTGGAGTGGGGTCCCCGATCCCATCGGGCCGGCCCGCGGGCTACCTGAGACCTGGAATCGCTGAGCCTATCCGCGTCCTCAGCGGTTGAGAACGGTGAGCTCAGCGTAGGCAGCGTCGGCGGCGGCCTGGGTTAGGACGCCGTCTCGCACCAGGGCCGCGAGGACATGCTGCTGGCGCTGTCTGGCCAGGTCGAAATGCTTCGTCGGGTCATAGGCCGAGGGCGCCTGGAGCAACCCGGCGAGGAGGCTCGCCTCCGCCCAATCCAAAGCCTCTGGCGCCTTGCCGAAGTACCCCCGACTGGCCTGGGCGATACCCCAGTGTCCATCGCCGTAGTAGATGCCGTTGAGGTACATCTCCAGGATCTCGGCCTTCGAGTAGCGCAACTCCAGTTTGACCGCCAGCCCCATCATCCGCAGCTTGGCTCCGAGGGTGTGATCGTCCTCCACGTACAGGACCTTAGCCAACTGCTGCGAGATCGTGGCTCCGCCCTGGGGCGAACCCGTCGTCAGGGTGGACCAGGCAACGCGAAGCACGCTCACCAGGTCGATGCCACGGTGAGAATAGAAGCGCCGATCCTCGATGGCGACGACCGATTGCGCGACCTTTCCTGGTAGCGGCAGCCCGGCATCGATGCCGTCGTGGGCTTGCAGCACCTCGGAGACCCGCGTCTCGGCATCGGCAACGTCGGGCAGTGCGGCGAGGCCCACGATCGAAGCAGCGGCACCGAAGAGGACAGCGATGACTGTGACCAACAGTAGAGCTTTCAACCCTTTGCCCCACCCGGCTTCCGGCCGCTGGCTCAAGATGGATAGGAGAGCAGCCTATCGGAGTGCCTAATCATGATACAACGTCCTCCGAAAGCCGCTCCTGCCTGCGCCTCCACCACCCTTCGGCAAGCAGGGCCAGGTCGGCCCATGCCCCACCCAGCAGGTAGCCACCCAGCACGTCGCTGGGCCAATGTTCTCCGGAGGCCACCCTGGCGGCCCCCACCACGAGGAGAAAGGCGACTGACACCAGGATGACGGGTGTGCGCAACCTGGGGTGGTCCCAGGCCAGAAGGGCCAGGAGCAGGCCGACCGTCACGGTGGCCCGCACGACGTGGCCGCTGGGGAAGGAGGCAGTTGCCACGAGGTCGTCGGTCGGCCCCTGGACGGGCCGTGGGCGACCTACCAGCGCCTTGAGGGCGAAGGCCGCGACCTCGGCGGAGAGATCGGCCAGCACGAGGATGAGACCGGCCCGCCGCGCTCCGCGCAGCCAGAGCAGCGCCCCTATGGCCAAAACCAGGGCCGTCCAGACGGGCAGGCCCACCAGGCGGCTCACCAGGCTCAGAGCGGCTCCTTCATGCCCGCCGAACATCCTCTCGAGGGCCTCGTCGCCGGAGATAGGCCCACCCCGCATGACCAGCGCCAGGGCGAACAACACCAGGAAAAGAACGGCGCTAAGGAGAGTGCGCCTTTTCACAGTTCACCTCCAAACGAAGATGCAGTATCAGCAAACCCAGCGGTCAGGACAACGCCAACCCTGCTTCCCCACCTCACGAGCTTCAACCTGCCCTGGAACCAATCAGCAAAGCTCGCCGCCACCAGTCCGGCAGATACTATCCCCGCCCGCTCGTCATACAGGCGCCTGCCCAGCAGGTAGACGAGGGGGATGGTGGCCGTTCCCAAGAGGCCGACGGTGAGGCGGGGCCGCAGGTAGAAAAGGGTCGGGTCGGCAAAGGCGAACTCCCGGAAATGGACAACCGACGGGAAGGCCCCGGTGAGCGGGCCAACGACCAGCAGCCCCAGGTACTCAGCGCTGAACAGGTACATCAGGAGGGCCGGGTAGATGAAGGTGTCAGGCCGCAGGCTCTGGCTGGCGCCCATTCGCAAGATCGGA
>JAJZRD010000340.1 GCA_021845945.1 Chloroflexota bacterium | reverse complement strand
GGGTGTTGACAACTCGCCGCGTCGCGCTATAATGTTCCCACGTTGTTGACTTAGACTGTCGGAATACTCGGGTATCTAATCAGGAGGGCAACGGTGCGAATCTCGATGAAGAGCGACTACGCATTGCGGGCCATGATGGAGCTGGCTGCCGCCTACGGTAACCGGTCCCTTCAGACCAGCGAGATCGCGGCGCGCCGCGCCATCCCCGAATCCTACCTGGAGCAGCTGCTCACGACCCTGCGCAAGGCCGGCTTCGTCGCCAGCTCGCGGGGCCCCCAGGGGGGGCACAGCCTGGCCCTCCACCCATCTCAGGTGACGGCGGGTGACGTGGTCAAGGCCTTGGACGGGCCGGTGATCGTCCTGGACTGTCTGGACAGCTCCGATGCCTGCCAGCATTCCAACCCCTGTGTACTGCGGGAGCTATGGTTGGAGGTGCGGGGCGCCGTGGAGGGAACCCTGGACCGGATCACCATCGAGGAGCTGTCTTCCCGCCAGGCGGTGGCAGACGGTGGGCTCATGTACCACATCTAGGGGCTGGGCGGCGGTCGGGTGGCGTGGGACCTGCAACTGTCCTCACCAAAAGCACCCGGCCGGAGCCTGCCAACGGGCTGGTCTGGCGGCTGGGCCGGAAGGGTCGGAGGACGAACGTGGTGCCTAACGAAGATAGAACCGTGCACCTGCCGGACAGCTACCTGCGCGAGATCGTGAGCCACGCCCGAGAGGGCAAGCCCAACGAGGTGTGCGGCCTGATCGCCGGCCGCGATGGATGCCCGGTGAAGCTGTACCGAACCACCAACAACGATCCCATGCCCCGGGTTCGGTACAACGTGGAGCCCCGCGAGCTGCTGGATGCGCTGCGGGAGATCGAGGAGAACGGATGGAAGCTGCTGGCCATCTACCACTCCCACCCGGAGAGCGAGGCCTACCCGTCCGGGACGGATGTCGGACTCTCCTACTATCCCGATGCCGTCTACTTCATCGCCTCACTGGTTGACGAGCGATTGCCGGTGGTGAGGGCCTTCAGGATCGTCGACCGGCAGATAACCGAGCTGGATCTGGTCGTCGATGAGAGACTTACAGGAGGAGAAGGTTTCGATGCGGATTGCCAATAACGTCACCGAGTTGATTGGAAGAACCCCTTTGGTGAGGCTGAATCGGGTGACCGAGGGGGCCGGCGCTACGGTGGTAGCGAAGCTGGAAAGCTTCAATCCCCTGTCCAGCGTGAAGGACAGGATCGGGCTCAGCATGGTCGTCGAGGCGGAGAAGCAGGGGCTGATCCAGCCCGGGAAGTCGGTGATCGTGGAGCCCACCAGCGGCAACACCGGCATCGCCCTGGCCTTCGTGGCGGCGGCCAAGGGATACCGGCTGATCCTGACTATGCCGGAGACCATGAGCGTGGAGCGGCGGCAGCTGCTGAAGGCTCTTGGGGCCGAGGTCGTGCTGACACCAGGGGCCGAGGGGATGAACGGGGCGATCCGGCGAGCCGAGGAGATCGCGGCTGAGACGCCCAACGGCTGGGTGCCCCAGCAGTTCAAGAACCCGGCCAACCCGAAGGTCCATCGAGAGACCACGGCCGAGGAGATCTGGAACGACACCGAGGGCAGCGTGGACATCGTGGTCGGCGGTGTGGGCACCGGCGGGACAATCACCGGCGTCGCCCAGCTGATCAAGTCCAGGAAGCCCGGGCTCAAGGCGGTGGCCGTGGAGCCCAAGGGCTCGCCGGTGCTCTCGGGCGGTGCGGCGGGTCCCCACAAGATCCAGGGCATCGGGGCCGGCTTCGTCCCCGCCGTGCTGGATCGGGAGCTGGTGGACGAGATCATCCAGGTGGAGAACGAGGACGCTTTCGAGACCTCCCGGCGTCTGGCGCGTCAGGAGGGCATCCTGGTGGGGATCTCCTCGGGCGCCGCGACCTGGGCGGCCCTTCAACTGGCGAGGCGGCCCGAGAACGCCGGCAAGCTGATCGTGGTGATCCTGCCCGACACGGGCGAGCGCTACCTGAGCACGCCCCTGTTCCAGGAGCCCCACGCCAACGGTGCCCCCAACCTCTAGGCCTCCCCCTACCGGGGTCGGACGGCGCTTCGCCGTCCGGCCCCTTTTTGCGTGCCCCGGTTGTGTGCCCTCCTCTCCGGCCCTTATAATAAGATTAACGTCGAATAATACTGGCTAATCCGTCTTTGGGGGTATCTGGGTGTCTGCTCTGGTCGTCGTGGCGATGAGCGGTGGGGTCGACAGCTCGGTGGCGGCTGCTCTCCTGAAGGAGCAGGGCTACAGGGTGATGGGGGTGACCCTGAACGTCTGGCCGGAGACCGGTCTGGTGGAGGCCGACACCCGCCACAACGCCTGCTGCTCCCTGGAGTCGGTGGAGGATGCCCGGCGGGTGGCCGATCTGCTGGGGATAGCCCACTACACCCTGAACTTCCGGGAGATCTTCGACCAGACGGTGATCCAGGACTTCCTCCGTGAGTACCTTCGGGGGCGGACCCCCAACCCCTGCGTCCGGTGCAACCGCTTCGTCAAGTTCGAGGCGCTGATGGCCAAGGCCCGCTCCCTGGATGCGGAGTTCCTGGCCACGGGCCACTACGCCCGCATCGGTCGTTCGGAGTCGGGCCGCCGCACCCTTCGGAAGGCCGCCGACGCCTCCAAGGATCAGAGCTACGCCCTCTACTCCCTG
>JAJZRD010000339.1 GCA_021845945.1 Chloroflexota bacterium | reverse complement strand
GACGGTGGTGGCAGTCTCCAGGGTGATCCCCAGTCGGAGGTTGGTGATGCGGTTCCCCAGATAGACGGCCGCGGCGGCGCTGGAGGTGGCGATCACCGCCACGATGCTCGCGGCGATGGCGTTGATGATGGGGAGCCCGAAGGCCATGGTCAGGTATGGAACCATCAGGGTGCCGCCCCCGATGCCCAGCATGGCGCCCAGGACACCGATGACCAGCCCCCCCGCCAGGATCGCGGCGAACTCCCATCCGGGGATCACCAGAACACCCCTCCGCCCTCACCCCTCGAACGGGTCGGGCCCACCCTCTCCCTCGGGGAGGGGGCTTCCTCGATGTCCCCTCTCCCTCCGGAAGGGGGTCGTGGTGAGGGTGGTAGAGGCGAGCAAGCCCCATGCCAGCCGCGACTGGCACGACAAGTGCGAAGCTCGAGGCACCATGGAGAACCACGCGGCGCCCAGCCGGGAAGAGCAGACCGTCGAGCTGCTGGTCTTCCTCTTCCTGATCGTCCCCTCCATCGTGCTGTCCCTCTTCTTCACCTTCGGGACGGCCCAGACGGGATTCGTGGTGGTAGCCGTGTCCACCATCTTCAGGGATCTGGCCCTGGTATCCCTGATCGCCTTCTTTCTGTGGCGCAACGGCGAGTCGCCGGTGCGCATCGGCTGGACGGACAGCTCCCTGTGGTCGAACCTGATCCTGGGGGCACTGCTGTTCCCCGTGGTGCTGGTGGGGGCAGCCGCCCTGGAGACGCTCCTGCGCTCGCTGGGTCTATCGGGGCTGCCACAGGTCACCCCGCCCTTCCTGCTACCCCACGGCGCCGCTGAGATCGCCCTGGCGATGATCCTGGTAATCGTGGTCGCCGTCTCCGAGGAGACCATCTTTCGGGGCTACATGATCGCGAGGATGGCCGGCACCACGGGCAGTATCCCGTTCGCCGTCCTCCTCTCCTCGGCGATCTTCGCCCTCGGTCACGGCTACGAGGGAACGGCGGGGCTGGTGACGGTGGGGGCCCTGGGGCTGGTGTTTGCCCTGCTGTACGTGTGGAGGCGGAGCCTGGTGGCCCCGATAGTGATCCACTTCCTGAACGATTTCGTGGGACTCGTGCTGCTGCCGCTTCTGGGCGGGTCCTGAGAAAGGACAGGGGCGACCCTGTGAGTCGCCCCTCAAACGTGCGAATGAGGCCCGCCGCTAGCGCGTGGCCATGACGGCCACGTCCCTCGCCCGCTGGACGTGCTGTCGAGCCAGCGCCTCGGCTCGCTCACCATCGCCCTGCCTCAACGCCTCGATGACCAACCGGTGCTCGGACACCGAGTCCACCGCCCGGTCGGGCTTCTCGATGGAGGAGCGGTACAGCCGGCGAGTCTGAGCGCGGATGCTGAGCAGGAACTCCCGGATCCAGCGGTTGCGGCTGGCCTTGGCCACCAGCTCGTGGAACTGCGTATTCAGCGCCACCACGACCGCCATGTCCCTGGCGCCGATGCATTTCTCCATCGCCTGGCAGACGTCCTCCAACTCGGCCAGCTCATCGGCCGTGATGTGGGCGGCCGCCAGGTTGGAAGCCAGACCCTCCAGAGCCTCCCGAACGGCGAACAGGTCCAGCTGATCCCGCGGGGTAAGCTCGGTCACCACCGCTCCCCGCCTGGGCAGTATGGAAACCAGCCCCTCCCCCTCCAGCTTTCGCAGAGCCTCGCGCAGGGGGCTTCGGCTGACGCCGAGCTCCGTGCAGATTCGGTCCTCCACGATCCGCTCGCCCGGCTTCAGCTTTCCACTCACGATGGCAGTCCGAAGGGCGCCGTAGACCTGGACCCGAAGAGGGACGTAGCTATTCGGCTGGATAGACTCGGGGGGGATGTACTCCGCCATGGACCCCTTCACTGGATTGTATGCAGGTATGTTTTACAGTAGCACAGAAGCCGGGCCGCCGCAACCAGCGGCTACGTTGCTCTCAGTCCAGCCGCAGCCGCCGCAGCAGCTGGGCGTTGAGGGCCACGATCACCGTGCTGGCCGACATCAACAGCGCCCCCACAGCCGGCGCCAGCAAGATCCCGACCGGCGCCAGCACTCCGGCGGCCAGGGGGATCGCCACCAGGTTGTAGCCGGTCGCCCATCCCAGGTTTTGGAGCATCTTCCGGTAGCTGGCTCGACTGAGCTCCACGATCCGCGCCACGTCCCGCGGATCGTTCCTCACCAGGATGATCCCGGCGCTCTCGATGGCCACGTTGGTGCCCGCCCCGATGGCGATCCCCACGTCCGCCGTGAGCAGCGTCGGGGCGTCGTTGATCCCGTCCCCCACCATGGCCACCCGATTCCCGCGCCGCCGCAAATCGGCCACCCTATCCGCCTTGTTCTCCGGCAGCACCTGGGCGAAGTACTCGTCGATCCCCAGCTCCCCGGCCACGGAGCGGGCCACCCCCTCGCTGTCCCCGGTCAGCATCGCCACCCTCATCCCCATCGCCTTCAAGCGAGTCACCGCCTCCCGCGACTCCGGGCGGATCACGTCGGCCAGGGCGAAGGCTGCCTGCACCCGGCCCTCCCCCACCAGAAACACCACCGTCTTCCCCTCGTCGCCCCAGCGGGTCGAGGCCTCCTGGAGTTCCGGCGGGAGCCCCAGGCCGAGAGACTCCAGCAGTCGGGGACCGCCCACCAGCAGCTCGCGGCCGGCCACGCCGGCCCTGGCGCCCCTTCC
>JAJZRD010000077.1 GCA_021845945.1 Chloroflexota bacterium | reverse complement strand
GCTTCGACGCCTCGACCTCCCCGGGATCTACCCTCTCTCTGGAGGTAAGGGTGCAGACGGCCGAAGGCAAATGGTCCCCCTGGCAAGAGGTGGAGGCGTCCGAACAGGTCTTCTCCAGCCCCGCTGCCGGCGTCGGAGTCCAGTACCGGGCCACCCTGCTGGCCGAGCAGCCGACGGCCTCGGCCTCCCTGCGGGAGGTTCGCCTCGAAACCCAGCCGGCCGAGGCAGCGGCACCCGCCCAATTCCAGGCGATGGATTCCCACCCCACAGTCCGGCTGTACGCCACGAGGGAGGGGCTGGTGGGACGCACCACGGCCAACGGCCACAAGATCGTGGAGAGGGACCACTTCGTCGCGCTGCCCTCCAAGAAGCCTCTCAACCCCAAGGAGAGCAAGGACTACCAGGTGGAGATCTCTTACAAGGGTAAGAAGGCGACTGCCCCCGTCTGGGACGTGGGTCCGTGGAACACCAAGGACAACTTCTGGGACTCGCCGCGGGAGATGTTCAACGACCTGCCCCGCTTCACCCCTCAGGTCAACGCGGCCTTCTTCAACAACCACAACAGCGGCAACGACCAGTTTGGCCGCCCGGTGCTCTACCCTGCCGCCATCGATATTGCCGACGGCACCTTCTGGGACGATCTGGGGATGGCCGGCTCCGACTGGGTGGACGCCACTTTCCTGTGGGTCGACGCCGCCGCCCCGCCGCTGGTCGCGATGCCCAGGGTGGTCCCCAAGTCGGGCCCCATTCCGCAGCCCATCTTCCAGTCGGCTCCAACCCCGACGCCGCCTCCAACCCCAACACCCCTGCCCAAGCGCTGGTACTTCGCCGAGGGCTCCACCTCCAAGCCCTTCGACACCTGGCTGCTGCTGCAAAACCCGGATCCGGCCCCGGCGACCGCCAAGGTCACCTACATGCTGCCCAACGGCGGCCAGAAGATCGCCGATTACGCCCTCAAGCCCGCCAGCCGCACCAGCATCTACCTGAACTCGGTGGTCCCGAATACCGAGGTCTCGACCCTGGTCGAGTCCGACCGCTACATCTTCGCCGAGCGGGCCATGTACTTCTACCAGGAGGGCCACGATACCGTCGGGACCATGTCGCCCTCCACCACCTGGTACTTCGCCGAGGGCAGCACGGTTCCCCCTTTCGAGACCTGGTTGCTGATGCAGAACCCCAACAAGGAGCCAACGACCGCCACCATCACCCTCTACAAGGAAGACGGGGGCACGGTCACCCACAAGATGCTGATCCCCCACGTCTCCCGGGCCAGCCTGCTGCTGAACCAGCTGTTCAGCGGCGCCTCGGTGGGGGCAAAGATCGAGGCCGACAGGCCGATAGTGGCCGAGAGGGCCGTCTACAAGGAGAAGGGGAAGGTGGGCACCGACTCCATGGGCGCGATGGCCCTCTCCAAGAACTGGTACATGGCAGAGGGAGTAACCCGGGGCGGCTACGACACCTGGCTCCTGCTGTTGAACCCCCACGATGTGCCCGGTACGGCCAAGGCGACCTACATGAGGGAGGACGGGACCATGACCAGCAACAGCTATCTGCTCCCTCCCCGGACACGGCTCAGCGTTTACGTGAACCAGGAGGCGCCCAACACCCGCGTGGCGACGAAGGTCGAGGCCGACCTGCCGATAGTGGCCGAGCGCTCCACCTACTTCCCCGGTGGCCTCGGCGGCCACAACTCCATGGCAGCCCCGGCCCTCAGCAAGCAGTGGTATCTGCCCGAAGGCTCGACGGCCAAGCCCTTCTCCGAGAACATTCTGATCGCCAACCCGAACCCCGCGGCCGCCAACCTCACGGTGTCCTTCATGAAGGAGGACGGTTCCACGGTGGAGAAGCAGTACGCCATGAAGCCCACCAGCCGGCTCACCCTGCAAATGAACGACATCCTCCCCGATACGGCCTTCTCCACCCGCGTCCAGTCGGACCAGCCGGTAGTGGCAGAGCGCTCCATGTACTTCTCCGACTGGAAGGGCGGCCACAGCTCCATGGGCATACCCCGGTAGATTCCTACACCCTTCTATTAGCCGATGCGTTACACTAATCGGGGGCGGTCTCTCCAGGCCGCTCCCCCGAGACCTCTTTGCCGGTGAGGAAGCGATGGCCGAGCAGAGACGCATTCTGGTGGTGGATGACGAGCCAGACCTGGTCCACGCCATCAGGCTGTACCTGGAGATGGAGGGCTACCTGGTGCTGGCCGCCTACAACGGCAGCGAGGCCCTGGAGAAGGTGAGGGAGAAGCTGCCCGACCTGGTGGTGATGGACATCATGATGCCCGAGATGGACGGCTTCGAGACCCTCAAGCGACTCCGGGAGGCCCACCACGTCCCGGTGATCATGTTGACCGTCCGAGGCGAGGAACCCGACAAGGTGCGGGGCCTTCAACTGGGAGCCGACGACTACGTCACCAAGCCCTTCAGCCAGCGCGAGCTTCTCAGCCGCATCCAGGCCGTGCTGCGGCGGGCGGAGATGCCCCCCTCGGTGCCCAAGACCCAGATGGCGATCGACGAGGATCTCACCATCGACTTCGCTCGCAACGAGGTGATCGTTCGCGGCCAGACGCTATCGCTCACCCCGACGGAGCACCGCCTCCTCTACCACCTGGTCAGCAACCCCGGCCGTGTCCTCACCTACGAGACCCTCCTGGCCAAGGTGTGGGGCTACGAGTACCGGGAGGAGCAGCACTACGTCCGCCTTTACGTCAACTATCTCCGGCAGAAGATCGAGCCGAATCCCAGCCATCCCAAGTACGTCCTGACGGAACGGGGCCTCGGATACCGGTTCGTGGACTTCCGCAACCCCCAGTAGACCCACCATCTGTAGGGGCGACCGGCGGTCGCCCTGGGCGACGCAGGCGTCGCCCTTACGAGGGATTGGTCATGAGCCGTCTCAGCATCGGAGAGGCCATACAGCAGGTAGTGCAGGTTCTCTCCGAGGTAGAAGACACCGGCCAGGTGCTTCTCGCCGTCGCCCGCGCTGCCCGCCAGATGATGCTGGCCGACGAGGCCTACCTGCTGCTCCGGGAGGGCGGCAAACTGATGCTCCGAGCCGCCGATGGCCTCCCATCGGAGCTGGTGGGGTGCAGCTTCGTGCGGGCGGGAGAGGGCATCGAGGGGTGGGTGGCGGACCACGGCGAGTCGGTCGCCCTGGCCGATGCCACCCACGAACGGCGCTTTCGGGACCTCCCAGGTCGCGGAAGCAGGGTGCGCGCCCTGGCCGCCGCGCCGATGAAGCTCAGGGACGACGTGGTCGGCGTTCTGGCTACGGCCGGCATGGATCCATCTCCCCCCATCGGGAGCCGCTTGACCGGCCTGGAGATCCTGGCCAGTATCGCAGCCGTGGCTATCGAGAACGACCGGCTGCTGCGTCAGGAACGGCGGCGTGCCCACCAGGCCGGCGTGCTGCTGGAGCTGGCAGGCATCCAGGACCTGGAGCTGAGACCCTTCCTCCTCAGGGTCGCCGACGCCATCAATGCGGCCCTCGGGGTCGACGACACCGAGCTGGTCCTCCTGGACGGCAGCGGACGGCAGGTGATCTGCACCGGCCAGGCCGGTGACGTCAACGGCGGCAGCGGCTGCAGCGACTCTGCCCTGCCCCACCCCCTGGAGTCGAGCTGGGCCGCGGAGATCCTGGCCACCGGGCAGCCGCTGCTGTGCGGCGACGTCACCGAGGATCCCCGACTCCACACCGAGTTTGCCGGCTCGCCGGTCCGCAGTCTCCTGGCCGTGCCCATCCAGGTGGGCGGCGTTCGACGGGGTGTCCTTCGGGTGGCGACCACCCACCAGGGCAGCTTTCGGCCGGAGGATCTGGCCTTCGTCACCCTGATGGCCACCCAGGTGGGGCTGTCGGTGGAGAGGACGGAGCTGGCACGGCGCCAGCTGGAGGTCAGCCGGGAGCACGCTCGCCAGCAGGCCCGACAGGAGTTCCTTGGCGTGGTGTCCCACGAGCTGAAGACCCCTGTCGCGGTGCTGAAGGCCTACGCGGAGCTGCTGCTCCGCAAGGCGGAGATCGATCCCCAGCGCGCCACCGACCGGGAGGTGCTGGCCCGCATGCTGGAGCAGTCGGACAGGATGCTGGCCATGATCGAGCAGATCCTCGACCTCCAGAAGATCGAGGCCGGGCAGCTACCGCTGGAGATCAGCCGGTTCGACCTGGCGGAGCTGGCCAGGAAGGTGTCCGAGAGTCTCCAGCTCACCACTCAGCACCATCGCATCCTGTTCCGATCCGAGGGAGAGCTTTCGGTGTTGGCCGACCGACGCCGGATCGAGGAGGTTCTCTCCAACCTGATGGAGAATGCGGTCAAGTACTCCCCTCAGGGCGGACAGATCACGGTCACCGTCGGAACGCGGCCCGACGTCCGGCCGGGCGAGCGGGAGGCGCTGGTGTCGGTGGCCGATCGGGGGATCGGGATATCGGCACGGGATCTGCCCCACATCTTCGAACGCTTCTACCAGGGGCAGGGACGGGGCACCCTCCATCGCGGCCATGTGGGGCTGGGGCTGGGCCTCTACATCGCCCGAGAGATCGTGGATCGCCACGGCGGCAGGGTGTGGACGGAATCCGCCGAGGGCGATGGCTCGACCTTCCGCTTCACCCTGCCCCTGGTCACAGTGGCGGGCGAAGAGTAGTCACCCCGCCTCCCCGTCTCCATCACCGCTCCCAGTCGAACCGATCGCCGTTTGCGCGGTCCAGGAGACCGTGCGGTCCGTCGACCCAGGTCCTGAAGCCGTTGGTGAAAGCGGTCCAGTTGAACTCCTTCATCCACACCAGCAGTCCGCCGCTGGTCGGCAGCTGTTTCCTTGCCCTGCCTCAAAGTAGTATCATGAGCGGGAGCCATCTATCCCCTGGCGACAACCCCTGGATTGTTAGACTGCTGGCCAGCGCTTACCGCACCCCGGGAATCCGCAGCGGCGGCACGTCGGAATCCCGTCCGCCCAACTCATCTCGAAAGGAGGTGTGCGGTGTCGGCAACAGCGGATCAGGAGAAGCCATCCAGGCCCGTCCAACCCACGGGGGCGTCCATCACCGAGCAGCTTGCCGACTTTCTCGCAGCCACCAAGGCCTCCGATCTGCCGGAGAGAACCGTCGAGGATGCCGAGTACTTCCTGCTGGATTGGCTTGGCTCGGCCATCGCCGGAACTCGAACCAGGGCAGGAGCTATCCTCCTCGCCCACGCCGCCGAGGAGCAGGGCCTCCACTCCTCCGTCCTCGGGCTGAGGGAGCGCAAGGGACCACGCACCGCGGCATTCACCAACGGCGCCCTCGGCCACATCACCGAGACCGACGACGTCCACCGCTCGGCGGTCCTTCATCCCGCCGTCGTCGTGATCCCGGCCGCCCTGTCCATCGCCGAGAGGCTGGGCTCCCGGGGCATCGATCTCTTGACTGCGGTGGCGCTGGGCTACGAGGTGGACATTCGCATCGGGGAGTCCGTCGGCACCTCCCACTACTACTACTGGCACAACACCTCCACCTGCGGCACCTTTGGGGCGACGGCCGCCGCCGGCTGGCTCCTGGGACTCTCCCGGCAGCAGATGGCCTGGGCCCTGGGCAACGCGGGATCCCTCTCCTCCGGGCTGTGGCAGTTCAACGAGGACGGCGCCATGGCGAAGCACCTCCACGCGGGCCACGCGGCCTCCTCGGGGGTGCTGGCCGCCGAGCTGGCCGCTCGAGACTTCACCGGCACCCGCTTCATCCTGGAGGGGAAACGGGGGCTCTACGCCGCCACTTCCACCGACGCCAAACCCCAGCTGGTCACGGCGGGGCTGGCCCACGGCATGGAGCGCTTCAAGATCTCCGAGTGCGTCATCAAGCCCTACCCCTCCTGCCGCCACACCCACGCTCCGGTGGATCTGGCCCTTGCGTTGCGTCGGAGCACCGGGTTGGCAGCCGATCGGATCGCCAGGGTCGAGATCGACAGCTACCAGGCCACCCTCGACCTGACCGATAACCCGAACCCGGGTCACGAGTACGCCGCCAAGTTCTCGGTTCACTACTGCGTCGCGGCTGCCCTGGCCCTGGGGAACCTCACACTGGGCGATTTTGGAGCCGATAGGCTGCAGGACCCCACGATCCGGCGGCTGATGGCCAGAACCGAGGTCCGAGTGGATCCGGAGATCCAGGCCCGCTATCCCGGCGAATGGTGCTGCCGCGTCACCATCACCTCGGCTTCCGGGGAGCGGTTCCAACAGTTCACCTCGACCCCCAAGGGCGACCCCGAGAACCCCCTCAGCCTAGAGGAGCTGCGCGACAAGTTCCGCTCCATGGTGGTCGGGACCCACTACCATTCGCAAGCCGAGGGATTGATCGAAGGGGTGTCGCGGCTAGAAAGGATGGACAACGTCAAGCTACTCCTGGCCGAGTACTAGGGAGGGTAGCTCCAGGGCGCAGCGCCTGGCGAGGTTTGGGGGGTCCCCAAATCGTTCACTTTCCATACTAAGCATTCCAGCTTAGGAGTGAAGCATGCTGACCTACGACGTCTTAGTGGTGGGCGCCGGCCTGGCGGGAATGAGGGCTGCCGTGGAGGCGAGCCAGACGGCGCAAGTTGCAATCATATCCAAGGTGTACCCCACTCGCTCCCACAGCGGCGCCGCCCAGGGCGGCATCAACGCCCCCATCGGTGAGGACGACAGCATCCAGAGCCACATGTTCGACACCGTCAAGGGCTCCGACTACCTGGGGGATCAGGACGCCATCGAGGTGCTGATCACCGAGGCCCCCGACACCATCTACGAGTTGGAGCGGTGGGGGATGCTGTTCGACCGGCGGCCCGACGGCACGATCGCCCAGCGCCCCTTCGGTGGTGCCGGCTTCCCCCGAGGCTGCTACGCCGCCGACCTCAGCGGACACGCGGCGCTCCACACCCTCTACGAGCAGCTCCTTCGGAGAAGCGTCAGGGTCTATCCGGAGTGGATGCTGCTGGAGCTGATAGTCGAGGACGGCGTCTGCTGCGGCGCGGTCGCCCTCGACTTCCAACACGGCCGGATCGAGCAGATCCGGGCCAAGACCGTCGTCCTGGCCACGGGTGGCTACGGTCGCGCCTTTCGGAAGACCACCAACGACATCGTGAACAACGGGGATGGAATGGCCATCGCCTACCGAAGCGGGGCGATCCTCTCCGACATGGAGTTCGTCCAGTTCCACCCCACCACCCTCTACGGCACCAACATCCTGATCTCCGAGGGGGCGCGGGGCGAGGGCGGCTACCTGCTGAACAACCAGGGCGAGCGCTTCATGGCCAGGTACGCCCCCAAATTTATGGAGCTGGCGCCCCGAGACATGGTCTCCCGCTGCATCATGATGGAAATCAAAGAGGGGCGGGGCTTCGAGAACGAGTACGTCTACCTGGATCTGCGCCACCTGGGCGAGGAGCTGATCAAGGAGAGGCTGCCCCAGGTCCACGACCTGGCGCTCCGCTACAACGGGGTAGACGCCGTCGAGGAGCCCATCCCCATACAGCCGGGCCAGCACTACAGCATGGGCGGCATTCGATCCAACGTGTGGGGCGAGACCAACCTACAGAAGCTGCTGGTGGCCGGCGAGTGCGCCAACGTTAGCGTCCACGGCGCCAACCGGCTGGGAGGCAACTCCCTCCTGGAGACCCTGGTCTTCGGCAAACGTGCCGGCCGCCGGGCGGCGGAGACCGCCGCCGGGATGGATTACCCCAGGGTCGATGCCGCTCCCATGCATGGAGTGCAGGCAAAGATCGACGCGGTCATGTCGGGCCAGGCCGGCGACAACCCCGCCCACCTGAGCCGGCGGATCAGAGACATCATGACCGACAAGGTGGGGGTCTTCCGGGAGGGAGGAGATCTGCAGGAGGCCGTGGCGGAGTTGATGGACTTCAAGGAGCGCTACCCCAGGATCCGGCTGGATCGAGCGCCCCTGGCCTTCAACTACCAGCTCACCGACTACCTGGAGCTGGGCTTCCTGCTGGACCTGTGCGAGGCGATCGCCAAGGGCGCCCTGCGGCGCACCGAGAGTCGGGGCGCCCACTACCGCACCGACTTCCCCACGCGAGACGACGACAACTGGCTGTTCCACAGCTACGCCCGGTACTCCCCCGAGGGCTCGGTCCTCGACAACGGCCCGGTCAGCATCACCAGGTACCCACCTGCAGCAAGGGGGTACTGATGATGGGCTCAAGGCACGAGGGGGAGTCCTGGGTCCCGAGTCCTGAGTCCTGGGTTTCCACCTCCGCGACTCAGCACTCAGCACTTGATGAGCGGGGGTCACTGACATGATAGAGGTCAAGGTTACCGTAACCCGTTTCGATCCCGCCCGGGATGCGACTCCCCATCCCCAGAGCTACGCCGTGGAGGCTCGGGAGAACCAGACGATCCTGGATCTGCTGCTGGATCTGGCGGCCTACCACGACCCCACCGTGGCCTTCCGCCGCGCCTGCCGCAGCGGCATCTGCGGAACCTGCGCGGTCACCATCAACGGGGCGCCGAAGCTGGCCTGCGAGACCCTGGTGTCGGACGTCTTGAACGGGAAGGAGATGACCATCGGCCCCTTGCCCCACTTCCGGGTGCTGAAGGACCTGGTGGTGGACATCGATCGCTTCCTGGACTCCCTGCGGAACGTCGTCCCCTGGCTGGTGCTGAAGCCGGGCTATCAAGGAAGGATGACCCAGCCCGAGGTGCGCTACCTGGAGAAGTCCGGCGAGTGCATCCTGTGCGGCGTCTGCCAGGCGGACGGATCGGTAGACGAGGGTGATCCGCGGGCCGAGCTGAACCCAGCGGCCATGGTGAAGGCCTTCCGGCTGGGCCTCGATCCACGAGACGCCCTGGGGGCGGAGCGGGCCAAGCTGGTGCGGGACCTGGGGTTGCTGGACAGGGCCCTGGACCGTGCCGGCAAGCTGGGCTGCCCCAAGCAGATCGACTTCGCCGGCCAGATCGTCCCCGAGCTCAGGCACCTGTTAGAGTAGAAGGAAGCACAGAGACACGGAGTACACGGAGACGCCGAGGTCTTCTCCGTGTACTCTGTGTCTCTGTGGTCGGATCTCTTCCCGTCTCAGGACAGCGCCGCGTACTGTCCGCCGTCCACCTGGACGGCGGCGCCGGTCACGTAGCTCGCCCTCTCCGAGGCCAGAAACACCACCACGTTGGCCAGCTCCTCCGGCCGCCCCAGCCTGCCCATGGGGATCCTGTCGGCGACGCCCTTCATCTCCTCCTCCGCCGTTATCCCCTTCCGCAAGGCGTTGGCCGCGTTTATCTCGGCCACACGGTCGGTGAGGGTGTAGCCGGGGCAGACGCTGTTGATCAGGATCCCCTCCTTCGCCAGCTCGTTGGACATGGTCTTCGTCAGCCCCAGCACCCCCGGCCTCGCGGTGTTGCTCAGGATCAACCCCGGCAACGGCTGTTTGGCCGACAGGGAGACGATGTTGACGATCCTCCCCCAGTGCTCCCGAAGCATGTAGGGAACCACCTCCTTGCAGAGCCGGATGGTGCTCATCAGGTTCAGGTCGATGGCCTGCTGAAACTGCTCGGGTGAAGACTGCAGGAAGGTGGTGCCCGGCGGCCCTCCGGCGTTGTTCACCAGAACGTCGATCCGCCCGAATCTGCGGATCGTCTCCTCCACCAGCCGCTTCACCTCCTCGGGCTTCGTGACGTCCGCCACGATGGCCAGCACCTCGGCGCCCGTCTCGCGGCGGATCTCCTCGGCCGTGGCGTTCAGCGTCTCTTCGCCCCGAGCGCACAGGGCGAGCCTGGCGCCCTCCCGTGCCAGCCCGAAGGCCACGGCCTTTCCCAGCCCCTTGCTGGCCGCCGCGACTATCGCCACCCTATCCTTGAGTCCTAGCTCCATCGAACCCTCCTCTACCCCTGTTCGGTCCTGGTTATGTCATTCTGTAGAGACGCGACATGTCGCGTCTCTACACTGCATGACGGTCGAGAGCCGTCCCGCGCCGGTCCACCGTAGCCAGGCTGCCGAGTGGTTGTCAATCCCCTACCCTTCGCTGCCTGCCTCTCCCTCCTGACTTCCCCCCAAGTCCGAACTGTTGCCCCTTCGCCGACATGTTCTGTTGATGCATCACGTCCCACATCGGATGCTGTATCCATCCCGCGAATAGGGTAGACTATGCATCGTCATGAACAATCAAGTCCCCCCCGCTCAACGCCTCATTGAATCTCGACTCCGCTGGGCCATCGCACTGCTGATCGTGCTGGTGGCCATCGGCGTCATCGGCTACGTGGCCATCGAGGGCTGGAACTTCCTGGACGCCCTCTTCATGACCGTCACCACCCTCAGCACCGTGGGCTACAAGGAGGTGCACGACCTCTCCACGCCGGGCGAGATCTTCACCATACTCCTCATCGTGGTAGGCGTAGGGGGCATGCTGTACACCGCCACGGCGGTCGTGGCCTACGTGGTTGAGGTTCAATTCCCGGGGATCGTTCGGAGGAGACGCATGAACGAGAGGATAGCCGAGCTGAGAAACCATTACATCCTCTGTGGGTTCGGCAGGGTGGGCCACTTCATCGGCCAGGAGTTGGCGCGAGAGCGAGCTCGATTCGTCGTGGTCGAGGCCGACCCGGAGGTTCTGCGGGACTGCGAGGCCGTGGGGCACCCCTGTCTCCTCGGCGACGCAACAGAGGACGAGACCCTGAAGGCCGCCGGCATCGACCGGGCGCGAGGGCTGGTCGCCGCCCTGGACACCGACGAGAAGAACCTCTACGTGGTGCTCTCGGCGCGCGTGCTGCGGCCCGACATCTTCATCGTAGCCAGGGCCACCTCCGAGGACGCCGAGTCCAAGCTGCGGCGGGTGGGAGCCAACCGAGTCCTGACACCCTACGCCACCGCCGGCCGCCGCATGGCGACCCTGCTGATGCGCCCCCTGGTGGCGGACTTCCTCGACACGGTGATGCACAGCGAGCAGATGGAGCTGCTGCTGGAGGAGATCACCATCCCCGAGGGCTCTCCCCTGGCCAACATGACCATAGGCGAGATGCACGTCAGAATGCGAACCGGCAGCTTCATCCTGGCCATACAGAGGAAGGATGGCACCATGGTGACGACGCCGGGCGGGGAGACGATGCTCCAGGAGGGCGACGAGCTGGTGGTGCTGGGCACCCGAGCCCAACTCCGCCAGTTAGAGCAGTTGGAGGGAAACAGGTAGAGGCGACGCATGGAGCCTGTCCCAGTACGGCTCTCCTGTTTCGCAGTTGGAGGGGTACGGGACAGTTGATGAGCCCACTTGTTGGCTCACTATCCACCGCCGGGGCGGAAACGTCCCGGCGGTGCCCCTTTTTCGCCCCTTTTTCGACCCTCTCTGGGTAGTTCCGGTCCTATCAGGACGAGGTCGCTCCCACGAGCAGCCCTCGGTCAATCGTTGTCCGCCGCCATACGCGGAACAGTGTCTTCAGGTTGAAGGCAGTTGCTAGAAGGAGCCACTCGGCGCGGACATTGGCCAGCCCCCTCAGCAGGAAGCGTCTAGCCCCATGCAACTCCTTCAGTATCCCAAAGGTCGGCTCAACCAACTCCTTCCGCCGACTGTAGATGATCTTGGAGTCTTGTCGAGCCATCAAGTCACGGTGCTCCCGTAGTATCCCCTCATAGAGGCTCACCTCAATGTCTCGACCTCGACCATGCCTCCCCTTGGTGCACTGACCGAAGGCTGGACAGGCCCTGCATAGCGACCCCTTACAACGATAGATCCTGGCTTCTGGCCGACCCTTGCGCCGTTTGATGCCAACATAGCTCAGCTTCTGCCCCTGTGGGCAACTGTAGCTGTCGTTCTCGGCATCGTACTGGAAGCGATCCTTGTGATAGGGGCTCTGTCTCGCTCGGTCTTGGGCCTCAGGCATCAGGACCGCGTACCCTTCTCCTTTGCACGCCTCCAGGTTCGGCCCTGAGTGGTAACCACCGTCCAACAGGCTCACCGTGGCCTTCCGCCCTGTCATCTCCTCCGCTTCTCGCAGCATCGGCATCGCTTGAGTGTGGTCATCGGCTCCGTCCACCACCTCAGCAGCCGTAATTAGCAGCCCAGTCCCTTTGGCTGCACCGGTTGCCAGAGGCGATACCACCGCCTGGGCGTTGTATCCAGCCACCATCCCCTGGCGACCCTTCATCAGCCCCGCCTCGGGATCGGTTAGATTGACCTGCCTTGGCCCCTCCTCAGCTCTAAGTTGCTCCATGGCCGCTTCCACCTGCTCCCGCAGCACCCTCGCCTGCTTCAGTTCCCTCGGTAGACGAGCCGGTACCGGATCACCCACGGTACGGTTCTGGGCTTCCAGGTCGGCAATCGCCTCATCGGTCCTTGCCAGCAGCTTCTTCAGTCCAGCCTCATCGAGGGTTCGTTCCTTGGCCGCATTCCCGGCAATCTTGCTCCCATCTAACGCTTGCACCGCCAGATCTACCAGACCAAGCCGCACCGCTGTCTTGACCGTTCGCTTGAGCAATCCCTTCATCTGCCCCCTATGGCCCTCGTAGAAGCGCCACAGGGTGTTGTGGTCCGGCCGCTGCATGCCTGTCAGCCACAGGTAGGGCAGTTGATCCCGACAGGCTGTCTCCAGCTTGCGGCAAGAGCGCACCCCACTGACGAACCCGTATACCCACACACTCAACAGACACCTGGGATCGTAGGCCGGGGCTCCCAATGGATCCCCCCCCACCTCGACCCCCAACTCAGCCCAGGCATGCAGATCCAGGGAATCCACAAATGCGGCCACGAACCGAGCCGGGTGATCGTCAGGAACCATCTCATCCAGACTCGGGGGCAACAACCAGGACTGCTCACGGGAAAAGGGGCGGAGTGGCATAAGGCACCTCCTCATGCTTACTTCGCCCCAGCTTAATCCTTCCCCAACCCCAAGGGAATCCCTTCCTACTTACCTGTTCCTGAAGCCTGACTAATGAGACAGGCTCCATGCGTCGCCCCCAAAGCGAGGCAACCTACTTCCCCAATAGCCCCGGGGCGGGGCTGGGCCACTACGTGGCCAACTACGCCCCGGACGGCACCCGAACCCACTTCAAGGAGTTCTTCGACGGCCACGGTGGGGCAGGGGCCTTCGGCTACCCCAAGGAGGAGCCGAAGCTGCGGAACGGGCGATGGACCCAGCGATTCCAGGCGGCGGTGTTGGAGTACCATCCCGAGGCGGATCGAGGGGACGCCGCCGGGGCGACGAGCGCCGCCCCTGTGGACTCGTTAGTGCGACTGGAGCCGTTGGGAGAAAAGGCACTAAAGGATCTGGAGCTGCCTCTGGACTGGTAGGGTAACCACGAGAAACCCCTCGGAAAATCGCCCCAAAAAGTCGCCGGATCGAGTATTGACATAATTACCCCTGGGATGTATATTATTCGCTGATAGAGGTTAGGTCGCGAGGCTGGGCGTCGTGAGATGCCGAATGGGATACCGTGAATAACGGAGTGGCGAGGTAAAACCGAGTGCGGTTGGGTAGCGCCTAACGCTTTATTCCCCCCAGGGGGATACCTGGGTTGGCCCTGGCTCCTTTCTTAGAAGCTTGGGTTCGCGAGAGGCGAGGGAGATCAAGTCTTGATCCCTCGCCTTTATCGTCTGCCCGCTACGCAACCCTCCTGGCCCAAGCAAGGTGCCGTGTCGGTTGACAGTTCAGCGAGGGGGTCACCGTGACAAAGTGGGAACCTTATGGCGACGAACTGAGACTCTACTCGGGTCGGCAGCAGTTCGTGGTTGGCTTTTACGTGAGGCGTGAAATCGACACTCCTCCAGGGGCGTTGAGGGTGGGGCCGGCCCTGTATGCTGTGAGGGCTTCGGTGTTCAACCACAATGAGGATCGCCAGTTCTCCGTCGAGACCCACGCGACCAAGGAGCAGTTGAGCAACGCCGAGGACGTCCTGCTGCAGGAGATCAGACAGCGGGTCTCCGGCGCCAACTGGACTCGCGGCGAGCTCTACTCCGTAGAGTAGGCCGACGCCAACGACGGAGGACCAGTTCCTCCGGTCGACGGCAGCGCGACGAGCAGTCCCGGGCAGCCTTCCCGCCACAATCCTTGACAAATATACCCCTCCGGGGTATACTGGCGACGTTAAACTGCCGTGCGTCATGGGAGGGATCAGGTGCCCATTTACGAGTACAGCTGCGCGGAGTGCGGCGAAAGCTTCGAGAAGCTCGTTCGCACCACATCCGGATCGGTGGAGGTCCGCTGTCCCCGCTGCAACACCGACAAGGTGAGCCGCAAGGTATCGGTGTTCGGATTCTCCGGCGGCTCCAGTGGAGGCTCCCTCGGGGGATCCTACGGCGGCGCCTCCAGTTGCAGCCCCGCCGGTGGTTGAGGGATCTAGAGGAAAGCCGTAGGCTTTCACACCGATAGAGCAGGGTGAGGGCGCTGCTCGGCCGCCAAGCCGGGTAGCGCCCTTCCTATTGGCGTTATGCCTGGCGCCGGTCTATACTAACCGCGCCAGGTACTTACCTGGTGAGATTGGTATGTTGTTGGGGATGTCCCGATCCCCCTACTCCTCTCTGGGAGGACGCCGTTGGCCGAGGCCGCAACGAGGATTGCCCTGGATGCCATGGGTGGCGACCATGCTCCCTCGGTGGTGGTGGAGGGCGCCATCGCAGCCGCTCGGGAGTACGGGGTGGAGGTCATCCTGGTCGGCCCCAGGGAGCAGGTCCAGCAGGAGCTGGCCCGGCACGATAGCTCCGGCCTGAAGATCCCCATCGCCCACGCCGAGGAGGTGGTGGGGATGGAGGAGCACGCCGCCACGGCCCTGCGCCAGAAGCGCCACTCGTCGATCGCTATAGGGATCGGCCTGGTCCGAGAGGGCCAGGCCGACGGCTTCGTCTCGGCGGGGAACAGTGGGGCCGTCCTGGCTGCCGCTCTCTTCGGCCTCGGCAGGATCGAGGGGATCGAGAGACCGGCCATCG
>JAJZRD010000076.1 GCA_021845945.1 Chloroflexota bacterium | reverse complement strand
TCCGTTCCCTTCCGGGAGGCGGTTGCGGTCTTCCACCGCACCACTGTGCCGTTGCTGGTGATGAAGCCCGAGCCGCCCTTTGCCTACCGGGAGGCTGTCCGGGACCTTAAGTGAACCGTATTGGGCCTAGAGCCTACCTCCAAGGGACGAGGTCGGGGCACGAACCCGAAGGAGCGCACCCCGACCACCTTCGTCCAGGAACCGGCTAGAATCCAACCAACTCCCTGGAAACGACGGCTAGAAGACCACGACTACCTTTGTCCAGGGGCCCTAATACCCGCCCCTACCACCTCGCCGGAAACCGCCGGCGCCGCGCTCTTCTCGCTCCATCGCGGGATTCACCCGAAGCTGTCGCCCGTCCATGGTATAGCCGTCGAACATCCGAACCGCGTTCTCCGCGTCGGCGTCGGTGGTCATCTCCACGAAACCAAAGCCTCGGGACCGCCCGGTGTCGCGCTCGGTCATCACCGTGGCATCCTCCACGGTACCAGCCTGTCCAAACAGGCTCCGGAGGTCGTCATCGGTGGTATTGTACGGGAGGTTCCCGACGTACAGCCGCTTCGCCATTCTACTTACCTCTCACTTCCCTACGCCATCCGTCTATCCTCAGGAGTGATCCCACTCCCAAGGCTTAGTATACCGCGGCAAGTCCCATGCCACGCTTGTGCTCCCCCCCAGCGATAGAATCTTCTGACGCAGGCGAATCGCCTGCGTCAGCCCCCGGTCATCTCCTGTGTTGCCAACTAGACCGGTGCGCCTTCCTGCGCGTTCCCGTTGCCCGTCTCTACCATGTCTCCCAGGTAGGCAGCCCGCACCTTGGGGTCCTCCCGCATCTTGGCGGCATCGCCCGACAGGACAACCCGGCCCGTCTCCAGAACGTAAGCCCTGGAGGCGATCCCCAGCGCCATGAAGGCGTTCTGCTCCACCAGCAGTATGCTGGTGCCGGTCTGGTTGATCTCCTGGATGATGTCGAAGATCTGCCGCACCAGGATCGGTGAGAGCCCCATGGAGGGCTCGTCCAGCAGCAGCAGCTTGGGCTGCGACATCAAGGCCCTTCCCATGGCCAGCATCTGCTGCTCGCCACCCGAGAGGGTGCCGGCCGCCTGACCAAGCCTCTCCTTCAGCCGAGGGAAGCGGCCGAAGACCCGCTCCATGTTCTGGGAGACCTTGCTCCGGTCGTTGACGGTGAAGGCCCCCAGCAGCAGGTTCTCCCGCACGGACAGGTTGGCGAACATCCGCCTGCCCTCGGGGCAATGGGAGATGCCGTCCGCCACTATCAGGTGTGGGGCTCGGGTGGTGATGTCCGCACCACTGAACTGAATGGACCCGCCCTTCGCACGGGTGATCCCCGAGATGGTCTTCAGGGTGGTGCTCTTGCCGGCCCCGTTCGCCCCGATGAGGGTCACGATCTCGCCCTCCTCGACGTGAAAGGAGATCCCCTTGATGGCCTGAATGGCCCCGTAGAACACGTTCAGATCTTGAACTTCGAGCAGCACTTAAGCTACTTCCTTCCCTAGATAGGCTTCGATGACCTTCGGATTGCCCTGGATCTCCGAGGGGGTTCCCTCGGCCAGTACCTCTCCAAAGTCCATCACCACGATCCGCTCGCAGATCCCCATGACCACCTTCATCTGGTGCTCGATCAGCAGGATGCTGAGACTGAACCTCTTCCGGATGAACTGGATCATCTCCATGAGGGTATGCACTTCGGCCGGGTTCATGCCCGCGGCGGGTTCGTCGAGAAGGAGCAGACGGGGCTTGGTGGCCAGGGCCCGGGCGATCTCCAGCCTTCGCTGCTCCCCGTAGGGCAGGCTTCCCGCCAGTTCGTTCTGCTTGTCGGCGAGATTGAACAGCTGCAACAGCTCCTGCGCCTGCTGAGTCAGCTTCCGCTCTTCCGTGCGGAACGCGGGGAGCCGAAGGATGGCATCGGCCATACCGTAGCCCACCCGGCAATGGTAGGCAATCCGCACGTTGTCCAGGACCGAGAGCTTGCCGAACAGCCGAATGTTCTGGAAGGTTCGCGCGGCGCCCAGCCTGGTGATGGCGTTGGGGCTCATCCTGGAGACGCTGCGTGAGTCGAACAGGACGTCGCCGGAGGTCGCCTCGTAGTGGCCGGTGATCAGGTTGAACACGGTGGTCTTCCCCGCACCGTTCGGCCCGATCAGCCCGACGAGACCGCCCTCCTCCACTGAGAAGGACACGTTGTTCACGGCCTTCAAGCCGCCGAAGCTCTTGCAGAGTTGGTCAACTTTCAGTAGTGACACGTTGGGACCTCTTCTCGACCTTCGGCGCCCGCAGGAAGGGGAGCTCCATCCCTCCGAACAGTCCCTGAGGTCGTAGTAGCATCGCCGCGATCAGCAACAACGGATAGATCACGAAGCGGAAGTCCAGGATCTCGGTCGGGAGGAGAACCCGCAACCCCTCCAGCAGAAAGGTCCAACCGAGGGCTGCGATGATGGTGCCGCTCATGCTGCCCAGGCCGCCCAGTACCACGATCAGCAACAGGTCGATCGACTTCAGGAAGTCGAAGTTGCTGGGGTGCAGGAAGGTGTACAGGTGAGCGTACAGGGCGCCGGCTACCCCAGCGTAGAAGCAGCCCATCACGAAGGCGATGGTCTTGTACCGAGCGATGTTGATGCCCATGGAGTTGGCCGCGATCTCATCCTCCCGGACGGAGAGGAGCGCGCGCCCGTGGCTGGAGTAGACGAAGTTGCGCATCACCACCACGGCGACGATCGCCACGGCGGCAACCCAGGGCCAGCTTGTGAGCTTGATGATGCCCGTCATCCCCCTGGCCCCACCCATGGCCGGGATCAGGCCATCGGCATTGTCGAAGGCAACCTTCACGATGAAGCCGAAGCCCAGGGTGGCTATGCCCAGGTAGTCCGATCCCAGCCGCAGGATGGGCAGCCCGATCAGGTAGGCGACCAGGGCCGCGAACAGCCCCCCGATGAGAATGGAGGCCAGGAACACCAGGGGCTCGTAGTTGGCCAGAGCGTCGGTGAGCAGGGGGCTCTCACCCAGGAACGCCTTCGTCACCAGGGCGGAGGCGTAAGCGCCCAGTCCGTAGAAAGCCACGTGGCCCAGGGAGAACTGGCCGTTGAAGCCGTAGATGATGTTGAGCCCCAGGGTCGCGATGGCGACTATGCAGGCGTACTGGATGATCAACTCCCAGTAGGGGTTGATGACGCCCGATACGATGAGTAGATCGATAACGATGGCAACGACTATCGCTACGGCGACTGCTTGCAGTTCCCGCTGCTTCATTTTTCGCCTCCTACACCTTGTCCGTGCCGCGCTTGCCCAGCAGTCCGGTGGGCTTGATCATCAGGACGGCGATGAGGATGGCGAAAGCCACCGCATCCTTCCAGGTAGTGGAGACGAAGGCAGCCGTTAGAACCTCAGCCTGTCCCATGATCAGCGCCCCGAGCATGGCACCGGGGATGATCCCGATGCCGCCCAGCACCGCCGCCACGAAGGCTTTGAGGCCGGGCATGATCCCCATGAAAGGCTGAACCTGCGGGTAAGCAATGGCGAACAGCACACCCCCCGCCCCGGCCAGGGCCGACCCGAGCGCAAAGGTGAAGGAGACGACCACGTCGACGTTGATCCCCATCAACTTGGCCGTATCGAAGTCGTAGGAGACGCCCCGCATCGCCATGCCCATCTTGGTGCGATACACCACGAACTGCAGAAGGGCCAGCATGAAGACTGTCACTCCCAGGACGATCACCTGGATGCTGGTGATGCTCAGCCCACCAACCTGCCACGTCACCACTTCGAATGGTCGAGGGAAGGTGCGGATGTTCGGGCCGAAGACAAACTTCAGACTGGTAAAGTACTCCAGAAAGATGGAAACGCCGATGGCCGTGATCAGCGAGGCGATCCTGGGGGCACTTCGGAGGGGGCGGTAGGCAAAGCGCTCGATCGCAACGGCCAGCACCACGCACACGACGATGGCCGCTAGCATGGCCGGAAGAAACGACTGGTGGAAGGCCGAGATGGCAAAGAAGCCCACGAAAGCTCCCACCATGAACACGTCACCGTGGGCAAAATTGATGAGCCGGATGATGCCGTAAACCATAGTGTAGCCCAGGGCGATCAGGGCGTAGACGAGGCCGAGCTGCAACCCATTGATCACCTGCTGGGCGAGATAGCCGAAATCCCCCATCGGTAACTCCTGAATAGAAAGGTGGGGAGCCCTCTCGGACTCCCCACCTCAGATCCGCCCTTACGGGGCCACACTCTCCACGAACTTCTGCTTCCCGTCCTTGATCTGGAGGACGACGGCGCTCTTGATGGGGTTGCCGTCCTTGTCGAAGGTGACCGTACCGGAGACGGTCTTGAAGTCCTTGGTCGCGGCCATAGCATCACGGATCTTGGCGGTGTCGTCGCTGCCGGCGACGACTATCCCGTTGATCAGGATGTTGGTGGCGTCGTAGCCCAGGGTCGCAAGAGCGTCGGGCACGCTGTTGTACTTGGCCTGGTACTTCTTAACCCAATCCTGGACCTCGGGGCGCTTGTCCTCGGGGCTGTAGTGGTTGCTGAAGTAGCCACCCTCCATAGCCTTGACGTCCAGGTCGGAGGAGTCCCAGCCATCGCCGCCCAGGAAGACGGCCTTCACGCCCTTCTCCCGAGCCTGCTTCCCGATGAGGCTGACCTTGTTGTAGTAGTCGGGCAGGAACAGCACGTCGGGGCTGTTCGAGGCCACCTTGGTCAGGACCGCCGAGAAATCGACGTCGTCCTTGCCATAGGAGTCGTAGCTGGTGACCTTCCCTCCAGCCTTCTCGAAGCCGGACCTGAAGTACTCAGCCAGCCCCTTGGTGTAGTCGTTCCCCACGTCGTACATGACGGCGGCAGTCTTCGCCTTGAGGGTGTTCAGGGCGAACTTCGACATCACCGTGCCCTGGAATGGGTCGATGAAGCAGGCGCGGAAGACGAAGTCCTTGCGCTTGCCCCCATCCACCGTGACCTTCTCGTTGGTGGAGGTCGGGCTGATCTGAACGACCTTGTTGGTCTGAGCTACTTCGGAGATCGGAATGGAGACCTTTGAGGAAACGGAACCGACGATCGCCTTGACCTTGTCCTGGTTGATCTCCTTGGTCGCCGCGTTCACGCCCTCGGTCGGGTCGTTCTTGTCATCGGCGACAACGGTGGTGATCTGCACCTTGCCGCCCTTGTTGGCCTCGGCGACGGCCATGTCGAAGCCGTTCTTGGTGGATTCGCCGAAGGTCTTCACGTCGCCGGACATCGGCGCGATGACGCCGATCTTGATCGCCACGGCCTTGCCGGCGGCCGGAGCAGCAGCGGGAGCCGCCGCCGTAGTGGGTGCGGCAGCCGCCGGAGCAGCAGCCTTCGTAGGCTCCGCAGCCTTTGCGGGCGCCTGGGTGGCTGCCGGTGCAGGCGCCGACGACGAGCAGCCTGCCACCACCAGGAGACCAGCCACCGCCAGGGCGAACAGCGCCAGTATAGAGGGCTTGAAGTGCCTCACTGTTCTCCTCCTTTGTGCGCTTCAGTACTTTTCGGTCAGCAGCACGATTGTCCCAAATGGGTCTAGCTTGAGAATCGGGTGCCTACCCCTGACTCCCCCGTGCCCAACGCAGGTTGGACCACCGAGTCACAACCATCCCAGGCGACGCCACCCCTTTCTCCAGACGGACCATGCCGCGCTGCATGGCGAAATTGGCCAGTTGACGAAGAAAACGGGAAAAAGCATGCACGCCGTCGCCTTTGACGACCTGGTAATGTCGGCCGCTGTCGAGACTGCCAGAAGCCACGTGCGCTGACTCTGCGGGGCCTAACGCCCTGTGCCCAGTTAACGGCCGGACAGACCCAGAGAGGAGAGGGTCCCATCAACTGAAGGTACCTTAAAAGCCAAAGCAGTTTAGCGGCAGCTTTACGACTTTGTCAAGACTGTTTCGCCTCGTTACTATTCCTGAGGAAACTCTGTAAGTCCCGCACAAACCGCCGCCTCTTCCCTTTGTGCACCATGACCGGAATCGTTCCCCCTTTACCGGTACTGAACTCTCTTCAACAACCTGGCGGGGGCGGGTGGCAGCGCGCTACACCCCGATGATAGAATAGCGCTTCGGAGGCGGTACGGCCTCCTCCCACGTCTAGTTCCCTAGGATGGTGTCCCAATGAAGTTTGCTGGTATCGCGGCCATGGGCGATTTCTGGCGCGTGGTCCGGGAGTTCAACCCCGAGGGGATAGAGCGAGAAGCCACGGCACCCCTGGATCTCTGGATAGCGGGCGAGCCCGGCTCCGGCAAGCGGACCCTGGCCGCTGCCCTCGTGGGTGGCAGCAGCGACCCCCGAGCTCGTGGTCCCTTCCGGACCCTCGACGTCGACTACCAGCAGCCTCGGTTCTCGGAGCTCGCCGGCCCGGATCTGGTCATCCTGGTGGCCCGACTCGACCGCGAGCTGGCGGAGCAGGGCCGCCGGGCAGCGGCGCTCTTTGGCCGGCTGCGAGTCCCCACCCTTCTGGTCTTCACCCACGCCGACGCCACGGGGCGGACACGGGATGAGAGGAACGCGGCCTATCGCGCCTTCTCCTTCGTGTCGCACATGAGGATGGCCTTCGTCGACGCGCGAGACCCGCAGGAGGTCGTGGAGATGGTCGCGCCGCTGCTGCTGGATAGTCTGCCGGGCTCCCGAACGGCCCTGGCCCGGCAGCTGCTGCCGCTTCGACAGGCGGTGGCCGAGCAGATCATCGCCGAGACCTGCCGCGTCAATGCCCAGTTCGCCCTGGCGGCGAACCTGCCCGCCAACCTCCCCTTCTTCGGAGGCGTCGCCGGCAACGTCGCGGACTTCTTCGTGCTCACGAAGAATCAGGTCATGATGGCCCTCCGGCTCAGCGCCATCTATGGGCGGGAAATCGCCCCCACCCTCCAGGTGGCCAAGGAGCTGGCACCCGTCATAGGCGGCGGCATCCTGTGGCGCTCGGCGGCTCGCATGGCCGCGGGCATGCTCCCCACCCTTCTGGCAGCCGCCCCCAAGACCGCCATCGCCTACGTAGGGACCTACGTGGCGGGCCACGCCGCCCGCTACTACTTCGACGAGGGGCGGAAGCCCCCGCAGGAGCTGCTCCAACAGTTCGGCTCCGAGGGAGCCCGGCTCTACCGGAGCCGCATCGCCCGCCCTGCCGCACCGGAAACCAGCGCCTGACCCTCACACTCATCGAAAGGAGCCCACCCAATGGCGAACGAGGAAGCCGGCATCATCGTGATGCCCACTCCCCTCCGGGAGTTCATCACCGACCTCTTCGTGAAGCAGAACCTCCCTCGAGAGGAGGCGGCGATCGTCGCCGACCACCTGGTGGAGGCGGACCTGCGAGGCGTCTACTCCCACGGGACCATAAGGATCCAGCCCTACATCGAGCGGCTGAAGGCCGGCGGCATGAACCCCCGGCCCAACGTCCGGATCCTGCGAGAGACGCCCGGCACCGCCCTGGTGGACGGCGACAACGGAATCGGCCAGGTCGTCGGCGTTCGGGGGATGGAGATCGCCATCCGAAAGGCGAAGGAGGTAGGGGTTTCCCACGTGGGAGTCCGCATGAGCAACCACTTCGGCACCTGCGCCTACTACGCCCTGATGGCGGTGCCCCACGACATGATCGGCGTCGCCATGACCGTCAGCGGCAGCAACATCATGGCCCCCTGGGGCGGCATCACCCCCTTGCTGGGCAACAACCCCATCGGCATCGCCCTACCGGCCGGCAAGGAGCACCCGGTGGTGCTGGACATGGCCATGAGCGTCGTGGCCAAGGGCAAGATCGTCCACGCCATGAAGGCCGGCATCCCCATTCCCGAGAGCTGGGGCCTCAACAAGTACGGCGAGCCCACCACCGACGCCAAGGAGGCCTTCGATGGGCTGGTCCAGCCCGTGGGGGGCTACAAGGGCTACAACATGTCCTTCGTGATCGGCGTGATCGGCGCCCTCCTGAACGGCGCCGCCTTCACCCACGAGGTGACGGACTTCTACCACAACATGAAGGACCCCCAGAACACCGGCTTTACCTTCCAGGCCATCGACATCAAGGCCTTCATGGAGCCCGCCGACTTCAAGGCCAGGATGGACGAGTCCATCGCCGAGATGCACGCCTCGGAACTGGCCCGCGGCAACGACCGGATCTACCTGCCCGGCGAGATCGAATGGCTGAAGCGGGAGGATCGGCTGAAGAAGGGCATCGCCGTTGCTCCGGCGGTCTGGGCCGACATGACCGACGTCAGCAAGGAGTGGGGCGTTCCACTGCCGCTGACCGTCCAGGCGTAGCGGCTATCCTGTGTAGGGGCGGTTCGCGAACCGCCCCTACGTCCACGACGTAGGGCACGGTCTCGCCCCCCCGCCGCACCCGGACGGCGATGGGCGGGCGGCGGGGCAGAGCGCCCAGCCCTACGTTTCGTAGGGAGGACCATCTCATGGCCGACCTCACCACCACCGAACCGACGGTCGACAGGAGTAAGCTCCTCGACATCTACCGCCGGATGCTGCTGATCCGCTCCTTCGAGGAGCGAGCCCAGGAGATGTTCCAGGCCGGGCAGCTGCCCCGCCGCGGGCACCTCTACTCCGGCCAGGAGGCGGTAGCCGCCGCCACCCTGGCAGCCATCAACGACGACGACTACGTCACCAGCACCCATCGGGGCCACGGCCACGCCATCGGCCGGGGTGGCAACCTCCTGGCCGCCATGGCCGAGCTGGGCGGCAAGAGCGCCGGCTTCTGCCGGGGCAAGGGCGGCTCGATGCACGTAGCCGACCTAGACCACGACATGCTCGGCGCCTTCCCCATCGTGGGCGCCTCCATCACCATGGCCGTCGGAGGGGGCCTGGCAGCCAGGGTGCTGCGCAACGGGCGGGTGGCCGTCGCATTCTTCGGGGACGGTGCATCCAACCAGGGCACCTTCCACGAGGGGCTGAACCTGGCCGCCATCTGGGACCTCCCGGTGCTCTTCGTCTGCGAGAACAACCAGTACGCCATCTTCACCAAGCAGGAGAACGTCATGCGGGTGAAGCAGGTGGCGGACAGGGCGCCCGCCTACGGCATACCCGGCGTCATCGTCGACGGGATGGACCCCATGGCGGTGTACCGTGTGGTGCGGGAGGCCGCGGATCGAGCCCGCGCCGGCCAGGGGCCGACCCTCATCGAGGCGATGACCTATCGCTGGGGTGGCCACAGCACCGGCGACCCGGGCACCGGATACCGGGATCGGGACGAGGTCACCGAGTGGAAGAAGAAGGACCCTATCCCGAGCCTCCGCCGCTACATCCTGGAGTCGGGAGCCTACGAAGAGGCGGCGCTCGAGACGGTCGAGGGCGAGGTAGCCCACAGTCTGAAGGAAGCGGTGGATTACACCCTCTCGGCCCCGGACCCCGACCCCTCCGAGGCGACGGCCCATCTCTTCGCGCCGGCTTACCAGCCGGAGGTTACCGGGCCCTCGGGGGAGCAGCGGGATCTGAGCGTCCTGCAGGCCCTCAACGAGGCGATCCGGGAGGAGATGGAGCGAGACCCCCGCCTCGTCATGTTGGGAGAGGACATCGGCGCTCGGGGCGGCCCCTTCGGCGTCAGCAAAGGGCTGCTGGACCGGTTCGGTCCCGACCGAATCCTGGAGACCCCCATCTCGGAGAACGGCTTTACCGCCGCGGCCGTCGGCGCCGCCCTCGCGGGCGTTCCCGCGATCGCAGAGATCAGCTACGTCGACTTCATCACCCTGGCCATGGACCCCATCGTCAACGTCGCGGCCAAGGCCCACTACATGAGCGGCGGCAAGCAGACGGCGCCGGTGGTGATCCGGACCGAGGGGGGCGGCGGCTCGGCCGCCGACGGCCCAACCCACTCCCAGAGTCTGGAGGCCTGGTTTGCCCACGTTCCCGGCCTGAAGGTGGTGATGCCCTCCACCCCCTACGACTACAAGGGGCTGCTGAAGACGGCGATCCGCGACCCCAACCCGGTGGTCTTCATCGAGCACAAGATGCTCTACCGGGCCAGGGGACCCGTGCCGAACGGCGAGTACGCCATCCCCCTGGGGAAGGCCGACGTGAAGCGCCCGGGTCGGGACGTGACGGTAGTGGCCCTCGCGGCCATGGTGCCCCGAGCGCTGGCAGCCGCCCAGACCCTGGCGAGCGAGGGGATCGAGGTCGAGGTGATCGACCCCCGGACCCTCGTGCCCTTCGACCTGGAGACGGTGGCCGCATCGGTGGCCCGCACAGGCCGGCTGGCGATCCTCCAGGAGGCGCCGCTGATCGGCGGCTTCGGCTCGGAGATCGCCCGAGCGGTCGGGGAGGTGGCCTTCGATTACCTGGAGGCACCCATCAAGGTGGTGGCTCCCACGGTCCCGCTGCCGGCCTCGCCGCCCCTGGAGGCGGTGGTGCTGCCCAACGAGAGGCATCTGATCGACGCCGTCCACGAGTTGCTGGGAAGGGCGTAGGCGAAGGAGGCAACCATGCTCCGAAAGATGATAATGCCCACCCTCGGCCTCGACATGGAGGGGGCCATCATCCAGAAGTGGCTCAAGGCCGAAGGGGAGAGCATCGCCAAAGACGAGCCACTGGTGCTGGTGGAGACCGACAAGGCGACCACCGAGATCACCGCCCCCGCCGGCGGCGTGTTGAAGCGGATCGTGCAGCCCGAGGGGGCGACGGTGCCCGTGACCCAGACCATCGCCCTCATCGAGAGCTCCGAGCCGGGGGAGACCCCGGACACGCCGGAGACCGAGCCCAACGGCAAGGAGACCGCGGCCGTCGCGGCCGAGTCCGCTACGCCGGCTGCCGCCCCGCCGCCGCAGCGGCCCGACACCGGCATGCTGCGAGCATCCCCGGCCGCCCGCCGGTCGGCCAGGGATCTGGGAGTCGATCTGTCGCAGGTCCAGGGCACCGGACCGGGCGGCCGCATACAGGGCGAGGACGTCCGGCGCTTTGCGGAGGCCATACGGCTGCGGCCAGGGGCCGGCCAAGTGGCGTCTCTGCCCGGGATGGCGGCTGCCGAGGGGGACCTCCCCGGCCGGCTGGTACCCCTGGGGCGGAAGCGGAGACTGACCGCCGAACGAATGTCCCTGTCGGCCCGCACCGTGGCCCGGCTCACCATGAACGTGGAGGTCGACGCCACGGAGATGATCCGGCTACGCGGCCGCCTCCTCCCCGTCTACGAGGCCCGCACCGGTGTCCGCCTCTCCTACAACGACGTCCTGGTCAAGGTTGTGGCCACAGCCCTCGCCGGCCACCCCTACCTGAACGCCCGTTGGATCGACCAGGGGATCCTGCTGGTGGAGCCGGTCAACGTCGGCGTCGCCGTGGCGGTGGAGGACGGTCTGGTGGTGCCGGTGGTTCGCGACGCCGCGCACAAGAAGCTGGAGGAGATCTCAGTGGAGTTGAACCACCTGGTCGGCCGGGCCCAGGAGGATCGCCTCCGTCTGGAGGAGATCACGGGCGGCACCTTCACCATTACCAACCTGGGGATGTTCGGGGTCGAGTCCTTCACCCCCATCGTGAACCCGCCCGAGACGGCGATCCTCGGGGTGGGCGCCATGGTGGAGAAGCCGGTCGGGAGGGACGGCCAGGTCGTCCTGCGCCCGACGATGACCCTCTCACTCTCCTTCGACCACCGGATCGTGGACGGCGCCCCCGCGGCCCAGTTCCTCCAAAGGGTGAAGCAGCTTCTGGAGGAGCCCTACCTGCTGCTGTGACGACGTGCCTTCCACGTAGGGCAGGGCGCCCTGCCCTGCCGCCGGCCGGACGGTGGCCGCACCGACGTAGGGCGGGGTCTTGTGCCCCGCCTCTCGGAGTTCTAAGCCATATACAGTCACGCTGCTAGCACTCCGAGTAGCCGCAGCTGTAGCACTTCTGGCAGCCTTCCTCGTACACCAGGCTGGCGTGGCCGCACTCGGGGCAAAGGTCGCCTACCTTGCCCGACTCGTCCTCGAAGCCCCCGTGCTCGCGCTCCTCCAGCAGCGTCGAAGCGGCCGAGCCCGCCTCCCCCAGGTGCTCCGCCAGCACCTGGGCCACCGCATCGGGCAGCGAGCGCACCCGGCTCCGCCCGAAGCCCAGCTGCCGGCCACCGCCGATGCCCGACAGCTGCCCCACGATCGCCTTCAGCCGCTCCGTGGGCGACAGGGCCGAGGGCAGCCTCAGGATCATGGAGATGAGACGGCCCAGGGCTTCCGATACGGCAGCGGTGTCGCTGCCCGCCTTCCCCACGTTGAGGAACACCTCGAACGGCTCCTCGCTGCCGTTTTCGTTCACCGTCACGAAGGCTGTGCCCAGAGGGGTCTCGGCCCGATAGGTGACCCCGTGGACGAACCGGGGCCGCGGCTTCACCTTCAGCCCGGAAACCTGCTCCAGCTTCTCGGCCTCGCCCGCACCCAGGGGCGTACCCTCTTTCTCTGCCGAACCCACGTGGAGCACCTGCGTGCCCTTGCAGCCGTCCCGGAACACCGTGATCCCCAGGCAGCCCATCTGGTAGGCCTGCCGGTACACCTGCCCCACCTCCTCGACGCTGGCCGAGTTGGGGAGGTTCACCGTCTTCGAGACACCGTTGTCCACGTGGCGCTGGAAGGTCGCCTGCATCCGCACGTGCCACTCGGGCGCCACCTCGTGCGCCGTCACGAAGACCCGCCGCACCTCCTCCGGGATCTCCTCCAGGTCGTGCAGGGTCCCCTGGCGGATCACCTTCTCCAACAGCTCCTCGCTGTAGAAGCCCCCCTCCTTCGCCACACGCTCCAGGTGCGGGTTCACGAAGTTGAGGTGCCGCTCGCCCACTATGTGCCGGAAGGCGATGGCGAAGAGGGGCTCGATCCCCGAGGTGCTCCCGGCGATGATGCTGATGGTGCCGGTGGGCGCGATGGTGGTGACCGTGGCGTTCCGCAGCGGCGGACCATCCTTGTAGATGCTACCGGACCAGTTGGGGAAGGGGCCTCGCTCCTGGGCCAGCTTCGCCGACTCCTCGTGGCCGACCCGCTCGATGAATCCCATCACCTGCGCTGCCAGCTCCAGTGCATCCTCGCTGTCGTACGGGACCCCCAGCTGGATCAGCATGTCGGCCCAGCCCATCACCCCCAGACCGATCCGCCGGTTGCTCTTCACCATCCGATCGATGTCGGGCAGCGGATAGGGGTTCACCTCGATGACGTCGTCCAGGAAGCGCACGGACAGCCGGATGACCCGCTCCATCTCCTTCCAGTCGATGGGCCCCTTGCCGTTCTGGGATTTCCCCTTCGTGGGCCTGACGAACCTGGTGAGGTTCAGGGAGCCCAGGTTGCAGGCCTCGTTGGGCAGCAGCGGCTGCTCGCCGCAGGGATTCGTCGCCTCGATCTGGCCGACCAGAGGGGTGGGGTTGGCACGGTTGGCGTTGACCCGGTCTATGAAGACCAGCCCGGGATCGCCCGTCCGCCAAGCCGCCTGCACGATGCGATCGAACACCTCGCGGGCTCGAAGCCGGCGCACCGCCGAGCAGCTGCCGGGGTCCACGAGGTCGTACTCACCATCCTCCTCCAACGCCTTCATGAAGGTGTCGGTGATCGCCACGGAGATGTTGAAGTTGGTGATGCCCCCGTCCAGCTTGCACTCGATGAACTCCAGGATGTCCGGGTGATCCACCCGCAGGATCCCCATGTTGGCGCCCCGCCGCGTCCCTCCCTGCTTCACCGCCTCGGTAGCCGCGTTGAAGACCCTCATGAAGCTGACGGGGCCGCTGGCCTTTCCACCCGTGCTCTGCACGATGCTGTCCTTGGACCGCAGGCGGGAGAAGGCGAAGCCGGTGCCCCCGCCGCTCTTGTGAATCAGGGCAGCCCGCTTGATGGACTCGAAGATGCCCTCCAGCGAGTCCTCGACCGGAAGGACGTAGCACGCCGAGTACTGCAGACCGTTCTCTTTGCCGGCGTTCATCAAGGTGGGGGAGTTGGGGAGGAAGAGCATCTCCTGCATCAGGTCGCGGAACTCCGCCGCGATGGCGCGGATCTCCTCCTCGCTCTTGCCCCAGCTGCTCTCAGCCTTGGCGATGGCCAGCGCCACCCGCCAGCACATCTCCTCGGGCGTCTCCGTGACCTGCTCCCCCTCCCGGGCGAGGTACCGCTCTCGCAGCACCTTGAGGGCCGACTCGGTCCACCGCCCCGTCTTGCTGATCCCTGCCACCTCAGTCATCTCTCCCCTTTCCACCGGCGGGCCCCCTCGGAGCACCCGCCCTCGCACTCATTGCTCCTGCCTTGCCCTGCTGCTCGCTGCATCTACGCTCTAGCGGCATATACCACCAGGTAGACAGGTTACACAAGATATTGTGTACCACCCCCTCCAAACACACAACATCTTGTAGTGTCTGGAGAACGTATGATGCCACATCTACCAGGCATGTCAAGAGGATTCGGACGAGTTATGGGGAATCTTCTCGAGGAACTTGGTGGCAAGCTGATGGAGTGGGCAGAAGTAAGGCTACATCCAGGGCTCGGAGGTGAACTCCCGACCCATCAGCCGGGCGAGCCCCTCCGGGGGACTGATCCCCTCGAAGAGGACCGCGTGGACCTGGTGGGTGATGGGCATCTCCACACCTGCCACCCGCGCCAGCTTCAGCACCGCGCGGGTGGCGGGGATCCCCTCCACCACCATGGGGGATCCGGCCTGGATCTCCTCCACCGTCTTTCCCCGGGCTATGGCCTCTCCCGCCGCCCGATTCCGACTGTGACGGCTGGTGCAGGTGGCTATCAGGTCGCCGATGCCGGCCAACCCGGCCACCGTCGAAGGCTCGCCCCCCATCTCCACCACCAGCCGGCCGATCTCTGCCAAGCTGCGAGTGATCAGCGACGCCTTGGTGTTGTCCCCGTAGCCCAGCCCGTCGGACATGCCGGCCGCCAGCGCCACCACGTTCTTCGCGGCGCC
>JAJZRD010000075.1 GCA_021845945.1 Chloroflexota bacterium | reverse complement strand
CGTACAGACGGGTGCGTCCCATGATCCCCACGCCCAGGTCGCGCTGGATGTCCCACAGCTCCCAGTTGCGGTATTTCTCCGGAAGGGTGCCCTTGCTCTTGTGATAGGTGTACCAGAGCGCCATCCTGGCGACCCAGGGGATCCGATCGGGTACCTGCCCGTGCAGGATAGCCATGAACCGTTGGTTTTCGTTCATCCGGTGTCTGCTCCCTGTCGTTGTATTGGTGGTCGCAATGGGACAGGTTGAAAGCGGCCATCGGGTATCGAGCTGTAGCTACCGGGTTGAGGAAGGGATTTCCAGGCTCGCCGCAGGTAGACCGGCAAGGGCGTCGCGGTAGCGATTGGGGCCGCCGAGATGGGCGAGCATGACGGCCTCGGCGGCCGACGCGTTGCGAGCTCGCACGGCTTCCAGGATACCCTGATGGGCTCGGATGCCTCGGTCCATTCCGCCGGGCACGGCGCCTGTGGTGTGCACGCTGACGCGGAGCATTCGATGAATGACCCCGTAGACCTCGACGAAAACCGGGTTGCAGGTGGCATCCGCCAGGCAGCGGTGGAAATCGAGATCGGCCTCCACGTATCCGGTTAGGGAGTCCTGCTGCGAGGCCAGGGTCATCATCAGGATCGCCTCTTCGAGACGCGAGAGTTCGTCGGGGTGTGCTCGTTCCGCGGCGAGGCGGGCGATGGCGGTCTCCAGGCTCACCCGCACCTCCCAAAGCTGAACCAGGTCATCCGGCCGCAGCAGGCCGGCCATTCGGGCCGGGTCGATGATGGACTGGAAGGTGGGGCCCTTGACCCGGGCGCGGCGTCCGGCTCGCACCTCGATCACGCCGAGGGCTGCCAGGGCCTGGAGCGCCTCGCGGAGACAGGGACGGCTAACCCCCAGATGCCCCATCAGCGCCCTTTCGGAGGGCAGGGATTCCCCCGCCTTCCAGGTCCCGTTGCGGATGAGGCCGAGGAGTTGGTTGATGATATCCTCGGTGAGGGTTTGGCTGCGAGCGACATTCAACATAGCCATCTGGTCAGACCAGTTCAGGTTCCAAACCACATCATATCAACATCTCCATATTACGGTATTGACAAGCACAATGGAACCCGTAATATTGGTGAACCAAGTTCGTAGTCGGCACTCGCGCACACACCGAAATCCACGGTACCTCCGCCCTTTGCCCTTCTCACCTCGCCGAGAAGAGGTGCCCCCTGGGGCCGATTTCGGCTCTGGGGCGTCAGCAGCCCTGCAATACTTCAACAGGAGCAACAGGATGAGGACGTTCAGCCGGCGCGATTTCCTGAAACTGGGAGTAGGCACTGCGGGAGTCACCCTCTTGGCGGCCTGCGCACCCACGCCTCAGACCTCGACACCCAGCTCGCCAGCCCAGCCGACAGCGGGCGCAGCGGGCGCCGCCCCCAAGGTCAAGCGGGGAGGCACCCTGGTACACTCCCAGTCCTGGACCTATCCCACTCTGGACGTTCACCTTTCCTCGATCCCCACCGGCCCCGCCTACTCCAGCCTCTACGACACGTTGATCCGCCACGAATTGGTGGACGACAAGGTGGGCCGCTACGAGCTGAAGCCCGGCCTGGCCGAGTCCTGGGAGCAGGCGGACCCCAAGACCATCGTGATGAAGCTCCGCAAGGGGGTGAAGTTCCACGACGGCAGCGACTTCAACGCCGAGGTAGCCAGGTGGAACCTGGACCGCATGAGGTCCGACAAGAAGTCCTTCGCCAGGGACCAGACAGCCGCCATCGACACCGTGGACGTCGTGGATCCCTACACCATCAAGCTGAACCTCAAGGCCCCCTCCCCGGCGATCCTGGCGGGCCTCTCGGGAGGCAGCAACGGCAGCGCCACGGCCATGCTCTCCAAGGCAGCCATGGACAAGCTGGGCCCGGACAAGTTCGCTCTGAACCCGGTGGGCACCGGGCCTATGAAGTTCAAGCAGCTGATCCCCGACGACCGGGTCGTCCTCGAGCGTTTCGAGGATTACTGGATGAAGGGCGCAGACGGGAAAACCCTTCCCTACGTGGATCAGTTCGTCAGCCGCTACATCCCCGATCCCAGCGTCGCCATGGTGGAGCTGCGGTCCGGCGGTATCCACATCATCGACAACATCCCTCCCAAGGACGTGGAGACGGTCAAGAGCGATCCCAGCCTGGTCTACTGGGAGATGCCCTGGGCGGGACCAACCTACTTCTTCGTGGGCTTCAACCTGAAGTCTGGACCCTTCGCCACCAACCTGAAGCTGCGCCAGGCGGCGCTCTACGCCATCGATCGGGAGTCCATGGCCAAGGCCATCGGCTTCGGCATCGGGCGTCCTGCCCTCTACCCTCTGTGGAACTCCAGTCACCTGGGGTACGATGAGTCCATCGTGAAGTACCCCTTCGACCTGGACAAGGCCAAGCAGTCCCTCAAGGATGCCGGCTACCCCAACGGGATCGACGTGAACCTGCTGGTTATCGCTCGGGAGCCCGAGAACACCATCGGGCAGATGGCCGCCGAGATGTGGAGCAAGGCGGGCCTCAGGACCAAGCTGGAGACCCTGGAGCGGCTCTCCTGGATCGACAGGATGCGCAAGTTCGACTTCGACTCCGGCTTCTGGCGCATCTCCACCCAGCCGGTGGACGACGACGAGAAGCGGCGCTACTTCGGCACCGGTGGGGCCTCCAACTGGAGCAGCGTCGCCGATCCCGAGCTGGACAAGCTGATGGAGCAGGGGGGCACCACCTACGACGTCAAGCAGCGGGCCGAGTACTACAAGAAGGCGCTCACCCTGATCCAGGAGAAGGCCTACCTGGGCAGCGGCTTCCAGGTGCCGGAGAACAAGGCCCTGCGCAAGGAGATGAAGGGGTCGAAGGTCCAGTTCACCTACCTGGACATCCGAGAGTCGTGGTTGGACAGCTAAGAAGAAGGGTGTCCCATGAGCCGATACTTCTTGCGGCGTGCCATCCAATCCATTCCGGTTCTGCTGCTGATAACCATCATAACCTTCGCCATCGTCCATCTCCTGCCCGGGGATCCGGCCCTGGCCTACCTGGGGGAAGCCGCGGCCAAGGACCAGGTGGCCTACGAGGCGGTGCGGCTGGAGCTGGGTCTGGACCAGCCCCTCCCCGTCCAGTACGGGAAATGGCTGGGCAAGGTGGTCCAGGGGGACATGGGCAGGTCCGTCCGCACCCGAGAGCCGGTTACGGATGGCTTGTCCGGCAGGTTGCCGGTCACCTTCCAGCTGGCACTGATGGCCATCCTGTTCGCCGTGGTGATCGCGGTGCCGGTGGGTATCCTCTCGGCGGTGAGGCCCGGTTCCAGGACCGATTCCGTCGGCACCGTCTTCGCCATCAGCGGGGTGGCGGTTCCCCACTTCTGGCTGGGGATAATCCTGATCTACGTCTTCGCCCTCTGGCTGCGCTGGTTGCCAGCCTCCGGCTACAAGTCCCCAACGGAGAACCTGGGGGCTAACCTCCAGTACATGCTGCTGCCGGCCCTCACCCTGGGGGCCGGCCAGGCGGCGGTAATCATGAGGCAGGTTCGTTCGTCCCTCATAGAGGTGTTGCGAAACGAGTACGTGAGGACCGCCAGGGCCAAGGGGCTCAGGGAGCGGGTGGTCGTCCAGAGGCATGCCCTCAAGAACGCCTTCATTCCGGTGATCACCATCATCGGTATGCAGGTGGGAAGGCTCTTCGGCGGCGCCGTGGTGGTGGAGAGCATCTTCGCCCTACCCGGGCTGGGGCGGCTGGCCATCGACTCCATCATGTTCCGGGATTTCGCCATGCTGCAGGGGGCCATCCTGATCCTGGCCGTGGCGGTAGTGGTGCTCAATCTCCTGACCGACGTGCTCTACGCCTATCTGGATCCCCGCATCAAGTACGCGTAGCGAAGCGATCAGCTCACGGCCGAGGGCTAAAGATGGCAGTGATCGATCTGCACATGGAGATGCGAGAGGGAACGGCCGAGCGCCTGAAGCGGCGGCTGCCGCTGGCGGTGCTTCGCCGAACCCTGCGAACCCGAGGGGCGGGTTTCGGCCTCGTGGTGACGGCGGTGGTTATCTTCATGGCCCTGACCGCCGATTTCATATCCCCCTACAACCCCATCGCCCAGGACTACGCCCTGGTCCTCCAGACCCCCAGCTCCGCCCACCTGTTGGGGACGGACGAGCTAGGAAGGGACGTGCTGAGCCGCATCATCTACGGCTCACGGGTCTCAATCCAGGCCGGCCTGGTCTCGGTCGGCTTCTCGGTGGTCATGGGGGTGATGATGGGCCTCCTGGCGGGCTACTTCGGGAGATGGGTGGACAGCCTTCTGATGGGGCTTGCCGACGCCATGTGGTCTTTCCCCAACCTGGTGCTGGCCCTGGCCATCGGCGCGATCCTGGGGCCCGGCCTCACCAACGCCATGATCGCCATCGGCATCGTCTACACCCCCCTCTTTGCCCGCCTCGTTCGAGGGCAGGCCCTCTCCGTTCGGGAGATGGAGTACATCCAGGCGGCCAGGGTGATGGGAGCGGGGCCAGTGCGGCTGATGCTGAAACACATCTGGCCGAATGTGGCCTCGGCCGTGGTGGTGCAGGCGTCCCTGATGGTGGGGGTTGCCATCATCGTGGAGGCCGCCCTCAGCTTCCTCGGCCTGGGGGTGCAGCCTCCGCAGCCCAGTTGGGGCTCCATGCTGAAGAGCGCCTACCAGTACATGGTCAGGGCCCCCTGGCTGTCCATCTTCCCCGGCGCCGCCATCTTTCTCACCGTCTTAGGGGTGAATCTGCTGGGAGACGGGCTTCGGAGGGCCCTGGACCCGCGGCTGAAGGAGTTCGGCGAGGCCTGAGCGCCTCCCTGGAGGCGGAACCCGGCGATCTGTCCCTGGTCATCTCGTCACGCCCAGGAGCGCGCCCCACGGGCTTGGACCTGCGACGCGCGTTCGACTATCATAGCGCGCACAACGACGACAAGTTACAGGAGGATCGGGAGGAAGGTATGAGCGAAGCTACGAAGCAGACCATAGGCTTCATCGGGCTGGGCATCATGGGCAGGCCCATGTCCCAGCACCTGATCAAGGCGGGGTATCCGCTGGTGGTGTACGACATCGCTCCGGCCGGAGTGCAGGAGCTGGTGGCGGCGGGCGCCAAGGCTGCGGGCTCCTCCGCCGAGGTGGCGGCAGAGGCCAATCTGGTTATCACCATGCTGCCGGACTCGCCCGACGTGGAGGCTGCCTACCTGGGGGCCAAGGGCGTGCTGGAGGGTGCCCGACCGGGAACCACATTGGTGGACATGAGCAGCATCTCTCCCACCGTGGCCAAGAAGGTAGCCGAGGCGGCGGAGAAGCGGGGCTGTCCGATGCTGGACGCGCCGGTGAGCGGCGGCGACGTGGGGGCCAGGAACGCGACCCTCTCCATCATGGTAGGCGGCAAGCCGGGGGTTTTCGAGAAGGTCAAGCCGATCTTCGAGGTGATGGGCAAGCCGGTCCTGTGCGGTGACAGCGGGGCAGGCCAGGTGGTGAAGGCCTGCAACCAGATCCTGGTGGCGGTCACTCTGGTCGGCATGGGCGAGGCGCTGGTGCTGGGGGCCAAGGCAGGGGTGGACCCCGAGATCATCGTCAAGGTGCTGGGCGGCGGCCTGGCCCGGTGTGGCGTGCTGGAGAACCGCGGTCTGCGGGTGACCAAGCGAGACTTCGCCCCTGGGTTCAGGAGCCGGCTGCACTACAAGGACCTGAACATCATCCGCGAGGCGGGCAGGGCCTACGGCTGCTCGCTGCCGGCCTCAGCCCTGGCCCACGAGCTGTTCGGCGCCATGCAGTCGCTGGGCTGGGGAGAACTGGACCACTCGGCGGTGGTGAAGGTGATCGAGACCCTCTCCAACACCGAGGTGAAGGCCCACAACGAGTAGGATCATAACCCCACCCCTCCCCCCTCCCCGCTGCGGGGAGGGGCCGCCGCTGTGCGCCACTTGCCGGAGCGCTGGTGGTCCCCCCTCCCCGCTGCGGGGAGGGGCCGGGGGTAGGATCCTCCTTGGTCGGGCCTCTGTGCCCGCCCTTGGGCCGGCCGAGACGCCGGCGGCTAGCTTTCCCCGGGCCTGTCCACGGCGCCGAGCCTGCGGCGGATCAGCTTCTCCAGCTCGACGACCACCAGCACCGAGGCGGAAACGCCGATCACCATCCCCCACTGAGTGGGGTCCAAGGGGGTGGTCTGCATCACCGACTGCACCCCCGGGACGTAGATCACCACCAGCTGCAGCAGCGCGCCCAGCAGGAGGCCGGCCAGCAGGATCGGGTTCACGAACAGCTGCGAGAAGATGGACTGGTTCTCCGACCGGGCGTTGAGGGCATTGAAGATCTGGAACAGCACCAGGGTCGTGAAGGCCACGGTGCGGGCCGACTCGAGGCTCACCCCGGACGAAAGCTCCAGGGCGAACAGCCCGACGGTACTGGCGGCCATCAGTCCGGATACCAGCAGGATCCGCAGCTCCAGCACCCGGGATAGCATCTCGCTCTTCGGGTGGCGCGGGGGCCTCAGCAGGAACTCCGCCTCCCCAGGCTCGAAGCCAAGGCCGATAACCGGTGCGCTGTCGGTGACCAGGTTCATCCAGAGGATCTGCACGGGGATCAGGGGCACGGGCAGCCCTCCGAGGAGGGCCGCCAGCACCGCCAGCACCTCGCCGGCGTTGGTGGAGAGGAGGAAGAAGATCGCCTTGCGGATGTTCTCGAAGACGATGCGTCCCTCCTCGATGGCGGCGAAGATGGTGGCGAAGTTGTCGTCGGCCAGCACCATGTCGGCCGTCTCCTTGGCGACGTCGGTGCCGGTGATCCCCATGGCAACCCCGATGTCGGCTGCCCGCAGCGCTGGGGCGTCGTTCACGCCGTCGCCTGTGACGGCGACGACGTGGCCTCGGGTCTTCAGCCGGTTGACCACCCTCAGCTTGTGCTCCGGCGTCGCCCGGGCGTATACGGCCACATGCTCCACCATCTGGTCCAGCTCTTCGTCAGAGATGGTCTCCAGCTCGCGACCGGTCAGCACCCTCTGGCCGTGGCGCAGGATGCCCAACTGGCGGGCTATGGTGGCGGCGGTCTGCTTGAGGTCGCCGGTCACCATCGCCACCTGCACGCCGGCCCGCCGGGCGTCCTCCACCGCCTCTGCGGCCTCCGTACGGGGGGGATCGATGATCCCCACCAGCCCGACAAAGACGAGGCCCTCGGTTGCCTCGGAGGGGTCGAGCTCCTTGGATTGCGAGGGTTTGTAGGCCAGGGCCAATACCCGATAACCCTGCTCTGCCAGGTGGCGAGCTTCCTCCAGCTCCCGCTCTGCGTCCAGGGGCGCTCTCGCCGAGTCCAGCATCCGGCTGGAGCACATGCCCAGCACCCGTCCGGGTGCCCCTTTTACTAGTATGAAGTTACGGTCCCCGAAGCGGTTAAGGGTTGCCATGTACTGCTGCTCGGACTCGAAGGGTATCTCCGCCAGCCGGTGATGCTGCTCTCGCAGCCGGTGAAGGCCGAAGCCCGCCTTCTCTGCTGCCACCAGAAGGGCTCCCTCCGTGGGGTCGCCCAGCACCTTCCGGGCGCCCTCGTGGCCGACCAGCCGGGCGTCGTTGGCCAGGGCACCGACTGTGAGCAGCATCTCCAGGGCGGGACTGGAAGCGATGTCGACGGAGCGGTGATCCTGCACCACCTCCCCCACCGGCTCGTAGCCTGAACCGGTAACCTGGTAGCTTTGGCCGGCGGCGTGGACCACCCTCACCGTCATCTCGTTCCGGGTGAGGGTTCCGGTCTTGTCGGTGCAGATGAAGTCGGCCGTCCCCAGGGTCTCCACGGCGGGCAGCTTGCGGATGATGGCATTGCGCTCGGCCATCCTGCGGGTGCCGATGGCCAGGATGATGGTGACGGTGGCGGGCAACCCCTCGGGGATGGCGGATACGGCCAGGGTAACGGCGATCAGGAACATCTCCAGGAGCCCGTATCCGATCAGGACCCCCAGGCCGAACACCACGCCCACCAGTATCAGCACCACGATCCCGAGCAAGCGGCTGAAGCTCTGAAGACGGGTCTGGAGCGGCGTATCTTCCGCCTCCACCCCGGTGACCTGCTGGGAGATCTTGCCCAGCTCGGTGTTGACGCCGGTAGCCACCACGATCCCGACCCCCCTGCCCGCGGCCACCGGTGTGCCGGCGAATGCCATGTTCACCTGATCCGCGGGGGGGAGATTGGCTTCCTTGAGGGGGTGGATGGTCTTGCCGACGGGCAGCGACTCGCCGGTCAGGGTGGACTCGTCCACCTGGAGGTTGTGGGCCTCCAGGAGCCGGAGGTCGGCAGGGACTTTGTCGCCTCCGGTTAGCAGCACAATGTCCCCGGGGACGACGTGGGAGACCTCCACCTCGGCGTGAGCATTGCCTCGCAGCACCGTTGCCGTGGGCGCCGTCATCTTCAGCAGCGCCTCCATGGCGGCCGCCGCCTTGCTCTCCTGGACGTAGCCGATGATGGCGTTGACGATGACCACCACCAGGATGACTATGGTGTCCACGTACTCGGCCACCAGGGCGGTGACTATGCCGGCGGCCACGAGGACGTAGACCAGGGGGCTCTCGAACTGCCTGAGGAAGAGCACGAGTGGGCTGGGGCCCCGGCGCCGTTCGATCTGGTTGGGGCCGAAGCGGCGCAGCCTGGCCTGGACCTCCTCGGGGCTCAGCCCTTGCAGGCTGCTTTCCAGGAGGCGGATCGCCTCCTCGACTGGGAGACGATACCACGGCTCTGTTGCGGCGGTCGTGGTGCGGGCCGGGGCAGTGGCCACCGGGCAACCTCCGTTCCCTTCGGGCTTTTCGATCCCATCGGCAAAGGCGAGGCGACGCCTCGCAGGAACCCTTCGGTCGTCCCGTTGGGAGAGTCTGCGTGGTGGCAGGTTATATGCCACAGAGGGGGAAGCTGACCTCTCCCCCTTCCCTTCTGGGGAAGGGGGTAGGGGTTAGGTAAGGAGGTTTCGAGCGTCATGGCCAGGGTGAAGGTGGACAGGATCCTGGTGGCGACGGACGGCTCGCCCGAATCCGTCAGGGCGGCGGAGTTCACCGCGGTACTGACTCGAGGGCTAAGGGCCAAGATCACCGTGGTTCACGTGATCCCCAACCCGACGATCCCTCTGGGCACCAGTACTATAGACACCAGCTCCTTGGATCCGGAAGATGACGTGATCGTGGAAAAGTCCCTCTGGGAGGGGGCGCAAGCTATACTGGATAGAGCCATGCGACCCTTTCACGAGGTTGGGGCTCGGGTGGAGGGACTGGTGGAGGCCGGAGAGGATCCGATCGACGCACTGGTCCATCTTGCCGGGCGTGAGGGGTTCGACCTGATGGTGGTAGCGAGCCGGGGCGAAGGCGGCGCCGAGCGAGCCATCCTGGGCAGCACCAGCGAAGCCCTGGTGAGGGAGGCCCCCTGTCCGGTACTGGTAGTGCGGAAGGGTACGGTGGGCTAGATGAAACTCAGGGCTCAACACCTCTTGGAGGGAGGGTGGATGATGGAGTACAGGACCGGTGTATCTCTGGCGGAGCTCTTGATGTCTCGCATCGGAGGGACCGAAGTCCAGGACGTTTACATAGACGAGGACGAGGAGGGCCGCTACCTGGGTGTGGTTTTCACCGACGGCGAAAGCGAGTACCACCTCACCTTCGAGGAGGACGGCACCGTGCAGTTGGCCGAGGGGCCCCTGGAGGGCGATAGCCTGGAAGAGGTCACGACCTTCACCCTGGGCGACGTGACCCCGCCCTTCTCCGAAGATGGGATGGTGGAGGGGTGAGACGCCATGCCTTTCACGTCAGCAGGCTACGGCTTGCCACGGTCATTCGGGCGCTCTGCGCGAACTCCAGGGCGGCCTCCGCCTCCCCGATCAGCTCATCCTTGCTGACGGCGTCGTCGGGGAACTCGGCCACGCCGGATCGGAAGCGCAGCCCCGTCTCGGCCGCCACCGCTTCGCACAGCCGCTCTGCCACCAGCTGAGCCCCCGGCGCGGGCGTCTCCGGCAGGATGACGAGGAATCGCGACTCCTCGCGGTGGGAGACCACGTCCATGCTGCGCAAGCCCTTCATGACCACCTGTCCCACCTCCTTGAGCGCTTCGATCGCTTTCTCCCGTCCCCGCTCCCGCACCGTTGCCGGCCAGTCGTCCGGGCACAGCAGCACCACTGAGACGTTGCGGTGGTACCGGCGAGCTCGCTCGATCTCCTCGGCCAGCAGCTTGTCGGCGTAGACGCTCTTCAGCGTTCCCGTCAGGCCGTCCCGAAGGGTGAGTTCCTTAATGGCGGCAGCGTTCTGGTCCATCTGGTCGCCGACTCGCTGCAGCCGCCGGGCGATGATCTCCGCCAGGAGCCCGACCCCAACCAGCAGCAGCGCACCCTCCAGCCCCGGGGCTAGCTGTCGGAGTTCCAGGGCGGAGCCGGCCGTGCTCAGGCTGCGATACAGCTGGACGCCGAAGAAGAGAACCGTCCCCAGGGCCGTGGCTAGCACTCCCGCGCCCCGGAAAGGCCGCGCCATGGAGGTGGCCATGAGGGCCCCGATGAGCGTCCATCCCAGGGTCGCGGCCTCCCCCGCCTCCAGCAATGCGAAGACCGCGGCGGCGGCGACGCTCGCGAGGACGAGCAGGCTGACCGAGAACCTTACCAGCAAGAGCTGTTTCCCGTCCAGGATTCCTCTCCTTTCCCGCCAGGGGCGCGGGCTACCGGTCGCCTCTACTGCTTCGTCAACCGGGCCAGCATCAGCCCCACCATCCCTACGATCACCAGCAGTGCCGGGATCGAGGCGACGGTGTACAACCTGTTCTTCACCTGAGTGTCGCCCGCCGGGTGGGCGACCCCCACCGGTAGGGTGAGCGCTGCAACCTTGGACTCGCCCTTGTCATCCATGCTGACTATGGCCACGTCTCCTGCCGGAAGCCGGTCGTCCAGCGCCTGGTAGGACTGCCTCGCCATCTCCGGGGAGGTTCCCGAAAGCACCAGCAGCGCCTTGTCGGCGCTCCATGGTGAGGGAACCAGCTCCAGTATCCCCAGGTTCGCAGCGTCCTTGACCCCCAGCAGCACGGTTTCCGGGCCTCGCAGGGTCCTTTCCGACCCGGCCCCCAGCGCCATCGGCAGCATCCCGGCAGCCTCGGCTATCACGCCGTTGTTCTCCGGCAGGCCGTAGGCCACCAGGTGGTAGCTCCGCTTCGTCTCCTCGGTCAGGTCCGATGCCGTGCCCGCCCGGAGTTCGGTGCTGGTCCCCGAGGATTGGCGGCCCAGGACCGCGGCCACCTGCAGGCTGTCCTCCAGGAAGGTCGGGTCGTCCGGCAACACCAGAAGACTGCTCGAGAGGGTGCCCCGCTGAACGAAGGGGTAGGGCAGGTTGGACAGCCCCAGGGGCGGCTGCTTGGTCGCCGGAGGCAGCTGCAGGCTGGAATCCGGGTGAAGAACGGCCCAGGCCCTCTCCTGGGCGTCGGGTCCGCACCCCTCGGTTGGTGGCGGATACAGGTTGAAGGTCACGGTGGCCGAGTTGCTCCCCGGGCGGAGAGCGGGCCCCGATAACCGGATCCGCCGGCTAGATCGCTCGCCGTTGTCGGCTTTGAGCGCCATCGTGTACACAGGCGTACCGTTCACTGCCACGGTTACCGTGGACCGAGATGGGTCGAGGACCGGGGAGTGGCTGCTGACCAGGTCGAAGTACACCCCCTCCGAGCCGTCGGGGGGCAGGGCATCGAAGGAGAAGCTGATGCTGTGCCCGCCGGCTCCCTTGACCGTTGACTTTCCGATCCCCAGCTGCTCCAGGCTGACTGCCGAGGTCGAACCCTCCGGTGGGGTGCCCTGCCCCTGCCCCTGCCTCAGCCCCTCGGAGGCCTCGGTCACGATGGCGTACGAGCCCTGCAGAGTGGACGCCCCCAGCCGGCTGCTCAGGGTGCGCGCCGCCCGGCTGACGCCTTCCTCGCTGCCTCCGCTCACCACCAGAACCGAGAAGCGGTTGTCCCAGGGCGAGGGAAGCTCCTGGATGACCCCGCCGTCGGGGGCGACGGACTGCCCGGCCTGGTCGACGTAGCCCGTGGCGCCCTCCCCCTGGCCGTACTTCAACGGAAGCCGGGACGAGAGTTCTCGCAGAAGCCCGTTGGCCTCAGGGGTGCCGACCACCACCAGGTCCTGGCTGGCCCGAAGTTCCTGGCTCATCCCTCCAGCCAGGCGCAGCCTGGCTGTAAACGGCTTGCTGCCGGCGAGCTGGCCGAATCGGGCGGCGATGCTGGCGGCTGCGCTGAAATCGCCGGAGGAGGGATGGTCGGGCAGGACGAAGGTCACATCCCCCCCGGGGGCGGTGGGGCGCAGGAACGGTTCCGGGAAGCGCGCCAGGTCCGGGGCCGGCAGGGGGATGAAGCGGAGGGGTGAGGCGTAATCGTAGTGCAGGTAGGAGTTGGCGTAGACCGTACTGTAGAGGGCAGGGTTCTCCTGGTCGGTGCAGTCCCCACCGTCCTGCAGCCGCATCTGGTACCGGAGTTCCACCAGGTTGATGTCGCGTCTGAGCCGATCTGCGGGCAAGCTTACCTTCCATCCCGTCCGCCCGGCGTATTGGGCGGTGAGCAGCACGCTGCCCACCGGGGTGCCGTTGGCCACGACCGTGAGGGTCGAGCCCTCCGGGCGGAGCAGCGGCGAGTGGTCGTACTCCAGGTACAGGTAGCCACCCTCCCCCAGCTCGTAGTCGCCGTAGCCCGGAAGGTAGATGCTCAGCGTCGCCACGTTGCCTCGCGCCGTCAGGTCTCCCATGCGCAACTGCTTCAAGCTGACGTCCCGCTGGGGAGCGGGCTGGGCCGCCGATGCCGGCGCCGCCAACAGCAAGAGAGCGAGGAGGGCCAGAAGGCTCGCGCCGAGGGTTCGACGACAGACTCGGTTCGACAATCTGCTCACTCCGATGCAGCCTTGACCTGATACAGGCGCCAGCCCACGGTGGGCCACTCTCTCGTGAGGGTTGCCCATTCTCTGCCCAGTTGGTAGATGCCGGGGTAGTAGCCGTCGAGCGCTCTGGATCCCTGTAGCCTCGGGTCGCGAACCAGGATGTAGGCGACACGGCCCTGCGGTGAGCGTAGGGATGGCAGGAAATCGGGGTCACCGGCGGCGATGAACAACTTGGGTCGGCCGGTGAAGAAGATTACTCGATATCCCTCCCAGTCGTCCAGCAGCACTCGACGCCCGTTGGCCTGTTCCCGCAGGTAGAGGGCGATCTCCTGCTCCTCAGCCCACCTCTCAGAGTTGCCTCCGTAGGGCGGGGGTTCATCCCCCGCCGCCACTCGCGGGTCTGGCGCCGGGCGGCGGGGTACAAGACCCCGCCCTACAGTATCGGACTTGAGGAACGACGCACCTAGCGGAGAGGGGCTGCCTGCCCGATCCGGCTGGGCCCATTGAGCTATCACCATTCCGGAGACGACCGCCGCCAGGGCGAGGGCCAGCAGCGCTGCGATGCCGGCCGGAAGCGTTACTCTTCGATGGGAGCCTGGAGCTGCCAGGCGGGAGCGGAGCCAGCCCGCCGGGAGCAGGATCAGGGGCGCGGCCAGGAAAAGGTAGCGCCAGGAGGAGGGGGTTATCGGGGGGATGTCCGGGCCCCGGTCCATCCCGGCAGCGAGGTAGCCGGGGCCGGAGGAGGGATCGTTCAGCACCAGCAGGTTGAGCCACGCCCAGGCTCCGAGGACGGAGATCACCGGGACGGCATAGGTGATCAGCAGGGCGGCGACTCGCCCGGCGTGCGGAGGGCCGGTCCGGCCGGCCTGCCACCAGAGGAGGGCGAGCAGCAGGGCGGCGTAGACCGCGGCCTCGTAGCGGGCCAGGGATGCCAGCCCTGCCGCAAAGCCCATGGAGATCAGCGATGCGAGGGCGATGGCGGGTCGGGACTCGTGGTGGCGAAGCCAGAGCAGGAAGAGGTGAATGGAGAGCACGACGAGGAGAACCGCCGGCACGTCGGGCGATCCGGCGCCGGAGTAGAAGAGCAGCAGCGGGTTCGAGGCGAGGAGGGCCACCGCCGGGTAGCGCCACGCCCTCCCCAGCTTCCAGCCGGCAAGGATCAGGTTCAGCAGGGCGCAGGTAAGGGCCCCGGCGATGGCCGTCGCCGGGTTGGCGGACAGCCCGCTCTCTTGCAGGGACGGGAGCAGCGCCAGCGGGAGTTGCAGCAGGGCCGCGAGCGGCGGCAGGGAGGCTCCGAGGGCGGCGAACCCCAGCAGGTTGCCGGCCAGCAGCTCCCATGCCTGCACCGCGGACGCCATGGCCTCGGGCAGGAACAGCTTCAGTTGGATCGCCACCAGGTAGACCGCGGCCAGGTTGAGGCCCAGGGAGAGCCCGAAAACCAGCCAGCTCTCGCCGAAGGCCGCTGGGTAGGCGGCGAATGGCTTCTGGGGAGGTCCAGGAGGGGCTAAGCCCCTCCTGCCGGGGCTTGGGGTGTCCCCAGAACTATCAAAGACTTCTTTATGCCTACCTAGTACTCCGCCACACAGATCTTGATAGGTGTCATCCTGAGCGATAGCGAAGGATCTCCTCTCGCCACGGGGAGATGCTTCGCTGCGCTCAGCATGACAGTACATATCACCTTCTCTGTGGTCGTGTACTAGTTGGGTGGGGCCACGACCCGGTACAGCTTCCACACCCAGATCTCCTTTTCAAGTTTCACCCAACTGCCTCCCAGGGCGTAGAGGGTGGGGTAGGCGATGTTGACCTGATTGAGACTGCCCTCCAGTTCCGACGAAGAAACCAGGATGTAGGTGACCTTGCCGTAGGGCTGGCGCAGCGTCTCGTGGAAGTCCCGATCGGCCGGGGTATAGAAGTACTCGGGATGCCCGCTGAAGAAGATCACCCGATACCCCTGGAAGTCGTCTACCAGAACCTCCTGCCCGTGCACCTGCTCGTTGATGTAGCGGGCCAGTTCCCGCTCCTGGGCCCAGGTGTCCACCCTTTCGTTGTGGAGG
>JAJZRD010000074.1 GCA_021845945.1 Chloroflexota bacterium | reverse complement strand
TCTCACTACCATACAGACGGCCATATTCCTAGGGGTGGACACTTTCGAAGATCGGGAGATGGGGAGACACGGAGACACGGGGACGCGGGGACGCGGGGACGCGGGGACTCAGAACCCAGAACCCAGAACCCAGAACCCTTCAGCACTCAGCACCCAGCACTCAGCATTTGGTGGTCAGCACCCGGCACCCGCCTTCGAGTACGCCGTGAGCGTGGCCGCGACCCTGGCCCACGGGCTGATCGGACAGCGGCACCCAGTCGGGCTGTATGTGAACGGCGGCACGGCCGGCACTCGAGACCCGGTGGATCTGGCTCCGGGGGCAAGCCAGGAGCAGTTGATTCAGATCCTGGAACTGCTGGCCGGCGTCGAGCCGGTAGCCTCCGGCCCTGTGGAGCTGCTCCTCGCCGAGGTAGCGCCCCGGCTCCCCTGGGGAGCCAGCGTGATCCTGGTGGTGGGAGAGCTATCCGAGTCGCTGGCGGCAGCCCTGCATGGGCTGGGACGGACCGGGCGAAAACCGACGGTGCTGCTCATCGGGAAGAAGCCGCTGCCCCAGGGGTTCGAAGGGGTCACCATGTACCCCTTGCAGCCGGCGCTACCAGAGGAAGCCGTGCCATCGGATCTCGACACAGCGGAGACACGAGGGTGAGCCTGATCCTCTTCACCTGGCTCGCCGAGTCAGCGTGGGTTTACCTGATGGCCTGCCTGCTGCCGAGTGCCGCCGGAGCCGGAAGTGCCTTCACACCAGAAGCGGTGCTGTTCCCCTATGGGATGGCGGCGGCTACCACCCTGCTGCTGCAGGGCAGGATATCGCCTGCGGGAGCCGGCTCCCGCAGGCACACCCCGGGCAAGCCCTCATCCTCTCCCGGGGGGAAAGGAGAGGAACTCAGCACTCAGCACTCAGCACCCAGCACCCGCCAGGCCCTGGCCGTTACCGCTCTCCACCTGCTAGCCGGGACCTTATCCCTGCTGCTGGTGGTCTGGTGGGAACTGTACCGTGCGGAGCCTCTCCTCGATGCCAGCTGGGTTCAAATGGCCGTGGACGGCGTCCAGAGGTCTCTAGACGGCACTCTGCGATCCCTTGCCTGGCTGATGGTACTGGGCCTATTTCTGTGGTGGCGGGGAACCCACCTGATCCAGGAAGAGGGGGACTTCTCCACCCTGATCTCCCGTTTCCTCGGGTCAGCGGCGGTCGTGCTCGGGGTAGCAACCCTGGGGGGCGAGCTGCTGGACTCAACTCCGGCCGGCTGGTGGCTGGCCGGGTACCTCCTCTTCTCGCTGGGGGCGCTATCGATGGCTCGCCTGGAGGCGACGCGGAGGGAGCGGCGGGGGAGTGTGGATGCTGGCTGGCAATGGAGGGGGCCGGCCATCGCCCTTCTGCTGCTCGCCGCCGGCCTTGCGGCGACCCTCCTCCTTCTTCCCTCGATGATGGAGGCAGCGTCGTGGCTGCGCGACCTGCTGTTGAACCTTATCCTGCCGGCGATAATGGAGTTCCTGAGGTGGCTCATCCATCTGCTGGGGCTGGACAAGCCTCCTCTGCCACTGCCGGCCGAGCCCGGCCCCGGAGTGTCGTCCGCAGGCAATGTTCAAGGCACTCCCACCCTGCCCGACTGGCTTCGGACGGCTGCTCGCCGCCTCTTCGATCTGAGCTGGATCACCCTGATCCTTTACGCCTTCTACCTGTGGACCAAGCGATGGAGGCTGGGTCACCGCAGGGGCGCCAGCGGCAGTGTGACCCGGGAGAGGCTGCCCTGGGAATGGAGGCTGGCCCCGAAGGCGCTACTCCTCTGGCTGCTGACCCGCTGGCCCTGGCTCCGGCGACGGATAGGTTGGACCGCAGTGCGGGAGGAGCAGGCGGGAACGATTCGGGAGATCTACAGGAAGCTGCTGCGGTGGGGGGCTGAGCGGGGACATCCTCGGACCTCGTGGACCACCCCCCGGGAATACTGCACGACCCTTTCTACCCTGTGGCCCGGGCTGGAGGTCGATTTCCAGATCATAACCGAGGAGTACCTGCAGGCCCGGTACGGGGGGCTCCCGATCGGTGACGAGGATCTCGAGTCCGCCACAGTCGGGTGGCACAGGATCGCCCAGCAGAGGGCCCACGAGGCCAAGGGCAGGGTGTAACCGGCCCGGCCCCCGGCCATTCAGCCCCGGGCCTCCTACGGCTACGCGCCTTCTCGGCCGCAGGGCAGACACGCAGGTCAGCCCCTACGGCTTTTCCTCAATCCGGCACACGCCGCCGCCGTGAGGCTGGTCGGGCTGCGATTCCCTACCTGGCCCTCCTCTTGCTTACTCCTCTACCCTCCTTCGAGGGCGAGGGCAGCCCTCGCAGGGCTCACGCCCCTCCCGTCGATAGGGAGGCGGCCTCACCGATACAACTGTACAGGATCGGCGGTGCATCCGCCCCTCGGTCCCGAGGGGCTGGAGAGCGCACCCCACCAAGGATGGAACCGGTAGGAAAAAACGATGTCATTCCTCCAGCTCGGTATCAACCACCGATTCTCCCTCGCGCGATTACTGCACCGTCACGGTGATGGTGATGGGTACTGTCATGCTGAGCTAAGCGTTCATGTCCTGGCGGACACCACCAGGAATGAAAACGGCTGTCTTCAGAGTAGCGAAGCATCTCCCTGCGGCCGGAGATCCTTCGCTGTCGCTCAGGATGACAGCTGTGTCGCTCAGGATGACAACTATCAGGAGCGGTGTGTCAAGGCACCAGGATGGCTCCTGGCCGGCATTGCCATCGCGCTGGCCCTGGCCACGGTCTCTTGCTCCGGCGTCAGCACCACCAGCAATAGTCTCGACACAGGCCCCGGCAACCAACCGCCTGCGGCTCAGGCCGCTCCAACGTCGGTACCCACTCCGGCCCCCACGGCGACGCCCACCATAGACCTCCAGAGGGTGAAGCCCAACGAGCTGGGCACCATCCCGATCCTGGAGTTTCACCAGATCGCCGACGCCGAAGAGGATCAGTGGAGCATCACTCCGGACCACTTCCGGCAGAGTCTGCAGCAACTGTACGACGCGGGTTTCCGGCCGGTCGCCCTCAACGATGTTCTGGACAACCGCATCGACATTCCGGCCGGCACCAGTCCGGTGGTGCTCACCTTCGACGACTCCAGCCCCGGCCAGTTCCGATTCCTCCAGCAGGACGGGCAGGTGGTGGTGGATCCCAACAGCGCCGTCGGCATGCTGGAGGCCTTCCACGCCGCCCATCCGGACTTCGCCGCCAGAGCCACCTTTAACGTCCTGCCGGAAGCGGCGGAGCCCAACAAGCTGTTCGGGCAGCCCGAGTACGAGACCCAGAAACTCCAGTACCTGGTGCAGCACGGCTTCGAGATCGGCAACCATACCTACTGGCATCAGCGGCTGGACGAGGTGGACGGACAGGAGGCCCAGAGGCAACTGGCCCTGGCAGTGAAGGAGATCGATCAGGCCGTTCCGGGATACAAGGTGCGCGCTTTCGCGCTGCCCCTGGGCATCTGGCCCCAGGATCGTGCCCTCGCCTTCTCCGGATCCTACGACGGGGTATCCTACCAGAACGACGCCGTCCTCCTGGTGGGGTCGGACCCGGCCCCCAGCCCCAATCGCAAGGATTACGACCCTCAGGCCCTGCCGCGGGTCCAGGTCTTCGACCACAACCTGGACAGGTGGCTGGATTACCTGGCCAAGAACGCGGACGAACGATACGTGAGCGACGGAGACCCCAATACCATTACCTTCCCCCAGCAGCTGGAAGCGCAGCTGAACCCGGCTTCAGCGGGAAACCGGACCCTTCGGGCCTACTGAGCCGCCATCTCGGGGTAGAGGTGTAGAGCGGCACCTCTACCCCGTTGAATCGAAGGTCGCTTCCTGGTATGAAGGTTGCGCAACCAACATCCTCAGGAGGTGGCACCGGTGACAGAGACCAGGCAGCTGTCCATATCCATCGAGTACTGCAACATGTGAAACTACCTCCCCCAGGCCGTGAGCCTGGCGGAGGCGGTGCTCGACCAGTTGGGAAACGACGTCAAGGCACTCAGCCTGATCCCCTCACGGGGTGGGGTCTTCGAGGTGACCGTCGACGGCGAGCTGATCTTCTCCAAGAAGAAGGAGCATCGCTTCCCCATCATCAACGAGATTACCACCGCCCTGCGCCGCAAACTCGAGTAACGAGTGATGAGTGATGAGTAGTGATACACGACACTCATTACTCATCACTCATTACTCATGACTTACGACTCATCACTTCGGAGGCATCATGGCTGGAGGATACGCCGGCAGGATTCTCAACGTAGATCTGACCACGGGAAGCATCCGGGAAGAGACCCTGGACGAGGGGCTGCTGAGAGGCTTTCTGGGTGGGTACGGGGTGGGAGCCCGCCTGCTCTACGACCGCATGCCCGCGCGGGTCGATCCCCTGGGGCCCCACAACCTGCTGGGCTTCTTCACGGGTCCCCTGACCGGCACGCCCGCCATCGAGGGTAACCGCTTTACCGTGGTGTGCAAGTCGCCCCTGACCCTCACCTGGGGTGACGCCAACTGCGGCGGCACCTTCGGCCCTTATCTGAAGTTCGCCGGTTTCGACGGGATCCTCTTCTCCGGCATCTCGGAGCGGCCGGTCTACCTCCTCGCGGAGGAGGGGAAGGCGGGGTTGCGAGACGCCTCGGATCTGTGGGGGAGGGACACCAACGAGACCGAGGATCTATTGAAGGCCCGCCACGGCAAGGAGGCCCAGGTGGCCAGCATCGGCCCCTCGGGGGAGAAGCTGGTCCTCATCGCCGCCATCATCAACGATTACGGCCGCGCTGCCGCCCGATCCGGCGTGGGCGCCGTCATGGGCTCCAAACGGCTGAAGGCGGTGGTGGTGAAGGGAAGGCTCCCCGTTCCCCTGGCCGATCCCGATAGGGTCAAGGAGTTGAAGGCCTCCTACCTGAAGCAGCATGGCGGTGGATACGACTTCTTCGTGAAGACCGGCACCCCCGGGGCCCTGGGGGAATCGGCCATGAGTGGCGACTCTCCGGTGAAGAACTGGGCCGGGTCGGGTCCAGCCGACCTTCCCAGCGCCGCCGATAAGCTGGACGGGGAGAAACTGATCGCCACCTACCAGGTGAAGAAGTACGGCTGCTGGCGCTGCACCATGGCCTGCGGCGGGCATCAGGAGGTGAAGCGCGGGGGCCCCTACCAGGGAGTGAAGGGGCACCAGAGCGAGTACGAGACCGGCGCCATGTTCGGCACCAATCTACTGAACGACAGCTACGCCTCCACCATCAGGGCCAACGAGATCTGCAACCGATACGGGCTGGACACCATCTCCGCCGGTGCCATCATCGGCTGGGCCATGGAGGCCTACGACAGGGGGGTCCTGAGCCGGGCGGACACCGACGGGATCGAGCTGACCTGGGGGAACGACCGGGCGATCCTGGCAACCCTGGAGAAGCTGGCGAAGCGAGAGGGCGGCTTCGGCGACCTGCTGGCCCAGGGGGTGTGGCGGGCCTCGGAGCGAGTGGGCAAGGGCTCCCAGGAGTTCGCCATCCACATCCATGGCCAGGAGTTGCCGGCCCACGACCCCCGCTTCCAGCCCGGCTTCGCCACCACCTACCTGATGGACGCCACCCCCGGCCGCCACACTCAGGGCGGGGAGCAGAGCATACCCCACGGACTGAATCTGGGCCCCCGTCCGGACAAGTACCAGTACGGCGGCAAGGGGGAGATCCACGCCAAGGGCTACGAACTGATGCACGTGATCAACTCCGTCGGGGTGTGCCAGTTCGCCGCCTACTCCTACCCGTGGCAGTTCGTCCCCGACTTCCTGGAGGCCGTCACCGGCTGGAGCTTCCCCCTGGAGGAGTGCCTGGCGGTGGGGGAGAGGATCGCCAACGTGCGGCACGCCTTCAACCTGAGGGAGGGGCTGAACCCGCTGAAGTATCGGGTGCCGCCTCGGATGATCGGGAACCCGCCCCTGGAGACGGGCAACGTGCGGGGGGTAACGGTGGACCTGGCCACCCAGGTGAGGGAGTTCTGCCAGGCCATGGGGTGGGACCCCGAGACGGCGATGCCCTCGCGAGAGCGGCTGGAGGAGTTGGGGCTGGGGGACATCGCCAGGGATTTGAGCCTGTAGGGATGGGGGGGGTGGGCCGGGAACGGCCCACCCATCGACATGCCAAGAGACTGCCGGGGAGCCACCGGGCTCGACGGGTTTCCCCCTCCAGTGACAGGCCTGGAGGTCCGACTACCGGCCTCGCGCCCCTCGGAAGCCGAGGCTCAGCCCGGCAGCCAGGGCAAAGAAACCGAACAGGGCCAGGATCATCGGCAACTCGGCGCTCGCGGAAGCCTCGCCGGAGACCGGAAGGGCCGCAGGGGTCGCAGCCGGAGCCGCAGGAGCCGCTGCCGGCGCCGCGGGGGCCGTGGTCGGTGCGGGTGCGGCAGGGGCGGCCGCCGCTTGCACTTGAGCGAAAGCTCCCGCGGGATCGGCGGCGTGGTTAGGAATAGCCGCGAAGGCCTGACCCTTGGCGGTCAGCCCGCCGGTGCCGCTGGCGTTGACGTGGCAGGTGGTGCAGGGCTGGCCCGTGGCGGTGCTGTAGGTGGGCAGAGCCGAGCCTCGCCCCGGCAGGATCAACATCAACAGGGCGGCGAGGAAGCTGGCCATCGCCACCCAGATCAGCCAGTGTCTCGTTAAGGGCAGTGTCACCTCGGATCCTCCTCTGTCTTCTCTGACGAATCTGATCGTCAACGGCGCAGGAGTAGAAGCCTCTTGCCCCTTTGTGCCCTCACCTCCTTCCCGGAGCCGGCCGGTAGGCCACCCGGCAATAGCCTCGGGATCAATTACAACGTGCTTCGTAATGTATACGAGTCACATATCGCTGTCAACCAGCTTGGTTCCCAGTTAGCCAGCGGCTACTCGCCATAACCGTGATGGACCTGCGTAAGCAGAAGGGGGCCGCCCGGGCACAGCTGTGCTCGAGCGGCCCCCGGGAGCGCCAGGGCTACTGGTGAAGAGTAGCCTCCATCAGGGTGGAGTTCACGACGCCTCCGCCCCAGTCGTCCTTGCGCCGTCTCATGACGACCTCGCCGCCTTCGCCCAGCTGGAACTGGGCCACCGCGGCCTGCAGCTCCTGGGCCATAGCCGAGAGGTTCTGAGCCTGAGCCACCATCTGCTGGATCTGCGCGCTCATCTCCTCGGTGGAGGCGCTCACCTCCTCCGCCGAGGCGTTGGTCTCTTCGCTCACCGCCGCTACCTTCTCGATGGCCCCCATTACCTGACGGCTGGAAGCCGCCATTTCCTGGGTGGAAGCGGTGGCCTGCTCCACCACGGTAGAGACGGAGTCCATGACGCTGACCACCTGCCGTGAGGCAGCTTCCATCTGGGAAACGGCCGAGGCGATCTGGGACACCTGCCGTGTGGCGACCTGCACCGCGGTCAGGATACTCTTGAGGGAGACCCCGGCCTCCTCGGCCATTCTCGAGCCTGCCTCCACCTCTCTGCTACCCTGATCCATAGCCGAGACCGCCTCCTGGGTGCCCCTCTGGACCTGGGAGATCAGCCCCGCGATCTGTTTGGTCTCTCGGGAGGATCGCTCGGCCAGCTTCCGCACCTCCTCGGCCACCACGGCGAAGCCCCTCCCGTGCTCCCCGGCCCTGGCCGCTTCGATGGCGGCGTTCAGGGCCAGCAGGTTGGTCTGCTCGGCGATGTCGTCGATGGCCTCCACGATGGAACCGATCTGATCCGAGTAGCCGTTCAGCTCCCGGATCTTGGCCGCCGCGCTGGAGGTGGTAGCTTTGATGGCCGCCATCCCCTGCACGCTCTTCTGCACCGATTCGGCACCCGAGGAGGCGGCCGCCTCGACCTCCTGGGTGGAAGTGGATACCTCCCGGGACGCCAGGCTCACCTGAGAGATGGATCCGTTCAGCTGAGCCACGGAAGATGAGGCTTTTTCGATAGACCGTGCCTGCTCTTTGGCCCCCTCGGCGATCTGATCGACGGCCCGGGTGAGTTGCTCCATGGAGGTAGCCGTCTCCTCGACGGCGCCGGACTGCTCCTGGTTGCCCCGGGCCACCTGCTGGATGGTGGTGGCGATCTGCTGGGTCACGCCCCCAGCCTGATCCGAGGCCGAGGACAGCTGCTGGCTGGCCTCCGCCAGGGCCGAAGCCGAGGAGGAAACGCTGCTCACCATGGTCCGCAGGCTGGAGATCATCCGGTTGAAAGCGTTGCCCAGAGCGTCCCGCTCGGAGCGAGGGGTAACCTGCTGGGAGAGATCCCCCCGGGACATGGCTTCGGCAACGGAGGCCATCTCCCGAAGGTACTCGATCATCTTTCCGAAGGTGAGGACCACCTGGCCGATCTCGTCACCCCCCCTGACCTGGAGCTGCAGCTGCTGATCGACATCGCCCTCGGCCAGCCCCCCGGCGGCCTGCTCGATCCGTCTGAGCCCCGTCACGATCATCCGGGACAGCAGGAGGGCGATGACCACTCCGGCCATCAGCGCCGCCACCATGATGCCCAGCATCCAGAGGCGGGCTTCCTCGTACTGCTGCCGGGCCCTGACGTAGGCGGCCTCGGTCTCTTTCTGGATCTGGTCCACCAGGGCATCCATGGCATCTACGACGCCGATGTCCACTGTCTGGACCGAAGAGACCAATCCCCTCATCTCGGGAAGCATCGTGATGAAGCCGCTCTCCTGGTCCCGCAGGGCCGAGTTGAGCAGTATCTCGTGGATGTAGCGGGCATCATCCCATTCCAGGGTAACCTGGCCCAGGGCCTCCTTCTCCTGTTCCGAGGAGAGCAGCGGCTCCAATCCCTTCAGGCTCTCCTTCATGGAGCTTTCAGCTTGCTGCCAGTTGTTGGTGGCCGCCTCGACGCCCATCTTGTTCTCGGCCAGGGCGGCGTCCCGCACCACAGCGTCCATGTGGACCAACTGGACCTTGGCGTCCTTCACCAGCTGGACCGCCTTGCTGTGAACACCGTACACGTTCTCCATGGCGGCGTTGAGGGCGATCATCCGGGCGATGCCCAGCCCCCCCACGGCGAACATGAGGAGGAGCACCGCTGCAAAACCCGCCAGCAGTTTGGCTCGGACCGTGACACGCACGAGGGCAACTCCTTTCCGCCGAACGACCCTGTCCGGCGCTCGGGGGATTCAGCTTAACGCTTTACAGGTAGAGATCGTCCACCCACAGGAAATATCGGCAGGACGGCCCGGGTTCTGAAGGGTTGGGCTCGCCCGAAGGGGGCACAACGGGCGAATGAGGGGCTTGACATACCTCTTGCAATTTGCTATACCATGCCTTGCAAATTGCAAGAGGAGGAAGGATGAGGCTCGGCGAGAAGCTCCAGCACCTCCGCTATCTGGAGGGCCTTCAGAGGGGACTGGGCAGGGCGATGACCAAGGCCGAGATGGTGCGCGCCATGCGGCAGGAGTTGGGCGAGGCCGTCAGCCACCCCTACCTCTGCCAGCTGGAGGGGGGATCCAGGGTCCACATGACCGCCAGGACCCGGGAGCTTTTGGCCCGCTTCTTCCAGGTTCTACCGGGCTACCTGGTGGACGACCCGGAGGGGTTCGAGGTGGGGCTCCGCACCGAGCTGCCCTCCAGGCCCGGGGGTCTGCGGGGCTGGTTTCTCAGCCAGGCCGAGGTGCTGCGGGATGAGCCCTATCTGGCTCACCTGCTGTTCAAGATCGCTCGAGCCGAGGACCCCATGCGATTCGTCACCCTGCTGGACCGGCTGTTGGAGTTACCTCCTTCGGAACTCGCTCGCATCGAAGGAGAAATGGGACGAGTTATTGGAGACTAGCGGGTCACGGCGGCTAGAGAGGAGCGCAGTGGCATGAGCAGCGGGGAGGTTCAAGATATCCGCTCCCAGTTGATAGAGATAAAGCGGCTCCTGCTGGAGGCCGTGGTTGAGGAACAGCGGCTGTACCAGCGATACTCCGAGGCGAGTCGCGAGGCCCAACGATGGAGCCGAAGGGCAGAGCTGGCTCTCAGTAGTAGAGAAGGATCCGAGGAGCTGGCCAGAGCGGCCCTGGGTCGCTCCAGCGACCATAACGCCAGGGCCTCGCAGCTTCACCAGCAGTACCTGACGCAGAAGGAGTACGTGGAGGCCACGAAGGTGCGACTCCGAGAGCTGGAGATGCGCGCCCGCCAGCAACCTATGGCTGCCGGACGGCTGCCGGACGTGAGGGAGGTGGAACACGCCCTCTCTCGCATCGAGCAGCAGGAGGAACGGTCCAGGGCGGAACGGGCGCAGCTGGCCGCCCGGGTTGAACTGGAAAGAGACGCGCTCGCGGAGAAGCTGGAGGCCCTGGAGCGCGAGGATCTGTTGGAGCGACAGCTGGCCGAACTGAAGCAACGACTCGGCAGGAGTTAACGACCAGTGTAGCCGCACCCTTCACGGGTGCGCGTGGCCACGCTCGCCGGGATAGCGCCACGGCACGAGATCGGCGCAGGCTTAAAGCCTGCGGCTACAGCGTGCGGCCTTCCCATCGTGGTTGACCTGGGAGGTGATCGACGATGTTCCCTATACCCGATGCCATGGCTGCCTTCTATCTGACCTGTTTCGCCGTGGGTTTCCTGTTCGTCTTCGCCTCGCTCTTCCTGGGGCTAACCCATGACACATTGCACCTGCCCGGACTGTCTCATGGAGATGGGGGCCACGGTGGTCTGGAAGGGCTGCACCATGGGGCAGGTGATGGTGCAGGGATCGAGGGCGGGGAGGCCGGGGGAGCGACCGACCCCCGGCTGGGTGCGGACGGCGCCGGTAACGGTACCTCTTCGGGGCACCACGCCGGCCACGGGGTATCACCCCTCAACCTGAGCACCGCCATGGCGTTCCTCACCTGGTTCGGGGGTGCCGGCTACCTGCTGAGGGTGTACGCCGGCCTCTGGGGGCTGGCCAGCATCGTAGCTGCCTCCCTGGCAGGCCTGGCGGGAGGGGCGATCATCTTCTACTTCCTGGCGAGGGTTCTGGTGCCGGGGCAGCGGGTCCTGGATCCGGCCGACTACCGGATGGAGGGAACCGTTGCCGAGGTGACCATCGCCATCAAGCCTGGGATGGTGGGGGAGGTAGTCTACAGCAAGGGCGGTAGCCGCCACAGCGACGGCGCCAGGAGCGTGGACGGCAGCGCCATAGAACACGGAACGGAGGTGGTGATCGTTCGTTACGAGCGGGGCATAGCCTACGTGGAGCCGTGGAGCAGCTACGTACGCAAAGGGTAGCGCAGTATCTGCGCCGATGTTCGAGGAGGATTCGCAGTGTTTTTTGGCCAAGTGTTGATCATCGCGAGCCTGGCGGTTCTGGCGATCCTGATGATCCTTCTGATCGCCGCCCGGATGTTTCGCAAGGTTGGCCCCAACGAGGCGCTGATCGTCTACGGATTTGGTGGCAACAAGATCGTGCAGGGGGGCGGGGTCATCGTCCTGCCCATGGTGCAGAGCTGCCAGGAGCTGTCGCTGGAGTTGATGTCCTTCGACGTGGCTCCCCAGCAGGACCTGTATACTCAGCAGGGTGTCGCCGTGACTGTCGAGGCCGTGGCCCAGATCAAGGTGAAGTCGGATCCAGACAGCATCAGGACGGCGGCCGAGCAGTTGCTCAGCAAGGAACCCCAGGAGAGGGAGGGGCTGATCCGTCTGGTGATGGAGGGCCACCTGAGGGGGATCGTCGGCCAGTTGACGGTGGAGCAGATCGTCAAAGAGCCCGAGATGGTGGGCGGCAAGATGCGCAGCACCTGCGCCGAAGACCTGAGCAAGATGGGGCTGGAGGTGGTGTCCTTCACCATCAAGGAGGTGCGCGACAAGAACGAGTACATCTCCAACATGGGCCGCCCGGACGTGGCCCGCATCAAGAGGGACGCCGACGTGGCGGCGGCGGAGGCCGAGCGGGACACGGCCATCCGGCGGGCCAACGCCATGCGCGAGGCGGCCATCGCCAAGGCACAGGCCGACCAGGAGAGGGTGATTGCCGAGACCGCCTCGATGGCCAAGCAGGCCGAGGCAACCAGGGACCTGGACATGAAGAAGGCCGACTTCGAGGCTTCAGTCAAGAAAGCCCAGGCCCAGGCAGACAAGTCCTACGAGATCCAGACCAACGTCATGCAGCAGCAGGTAATGGCGGAGCAGGTCAAGGTCCAGCAGGTGGAGAAGATCGAGCAGGTCAAGGTGCAGGAAGCCGAGATCGCTCGACGCGAGAATGAGTTGATCGCCACCGTGCTGAAGGCGGCGGAGATAGAGCGCCAGAAGATCGAGGCGCTGGCCGAGGCCGAGAAGCAGAAGCTGGCCATAGAGGCCGAGGGCCAGGCGGAGGCGATCAGGGCGCAGGGTTTCGCCGAGGCCGAGGTCATCAGGGCGAAGGGGCAGGCGGAGGCGGAGGCGATGACGGTGAAGGCGGCCGCCTTCCACCAGTACAATCAGGCCGCCGTCCTCGACAAGCTGCTCACCGGCTTCCCGGAGGTGGTGCGGGCCATGGCGGAGCCCTTGTCCAAGGTGGACAAGATCACCATCGTATCCACCGGGGACGGCCAGGGCGGGCTGGGGGCCAGCCAGATCACCGGCGACGTCGCGAAGATGATCGCGCAGGTACCGGCCCTCTTCGAGACCCTGTCGGGCATGAAGGTGGGCGAACTGATGGGCAAGGTGCCCGGCCTCACCACCGTCAACGGCGAGGAGAAGTCACCAACTGCATAGGACAACGGAAGGGGTTCTGAGTTCTGAGTTCTGGGTACTCGGGACTGAGAACTCAGAACCAAGAACCCAGAACTCAGAACTGGGAGAGAGAGGAGACGAAAGTGAGTCTACTGGACAGAGTCGGAACCCTGGTGCGGGCGAACATCAACGATCTGCTGGATCGCGCGGAAGACCCCGAGAAGATGATCAAGCAGTACATCCTGGACATGCAGAACCAGCTGATGCAGGTGAAGACCCAGGTCGCCGCCTCCATTGCCGACGAGCAGAAGCTGTATCAGCGCTACCTGCAGAACCAGGAGGAGGCGACCGAGTGGCAGAAGAAGGCTGAGCTGGCGGTGAACAAGGGCGAGGACGATCTGGCCAAGCAGGCCCTCCAGCGGCGCAACAGCTTCCAGAGCACCGCGGACGGCTACAAGACCCAGTACGACGAGCAGAAGCAGCAGGTAGAGGTGCTGAAGGAAGCCCTGCAGAAGCTGGAGGCCAAGCTCGACGAGGCCGAGCGGAAGAAGGACCTGCTGATCGCCCGCAGCCGCCGGGCGGATGCCGAGCAGAAGATCCACGACACCATGGCCGGCATCGGCAAGGCGAGCGCCCTCGACGGCTTCGAGCGGATGGAGGACAGGGTGGAGGAGAAGGAGGCCCGGGCCAAGGCCGCGGCCGAGCTGGACACCGACACCCTGGAGGACAAGTTCGCCGCCCTGGAGAAGAGCAGCGACGTCGATCAGCAGCTGGAGGAGCTGAAGGCAAAGCTGAAGAAGCCCGAGCAGGGGGCGTAAGGGAGCTACTCTGCCGATTGGCAGAATTAGCCTGCATTATTCACGGCCGCGGAGGGCAAGAGATCAAGCCTGTAGCCGCAGGCTTTACGCCTGCGCGGTCCACGTGGTGGAGCTACGCTCTGCCGAACTTGGCTACGCGCACCCGTGAAGGATGCGTTTACAAGCCGATGAATAATCCGGGTTAGACCGCACGCGGGCAATTCGCAGGACCAGTTCGCACATCAGTAAAGCAGTTGAGGGGCAGCCGAGTGGCTGCCCCTCTCGCATCGTCAGGGCCTGGTCATCCCATCTCAAACTTCGGAAGATAAGGCTGATAGAGGTGACAAATGCCAGCGTTGCCTTCTGAGCATCTGGCCTGAGATCGCGTATACAATTCGTCGTCATGCCCGCGAAGGCGGGCATCCAGGGTCCTCCCGCGGTGGTGTCCTGGACCCCCGCTTTCGCGGGGGTGACGAAGGGCAGACTATCTGGGGCCAGCTGCTCAGTAGCGGAGGGCCTCGAACCGCTGACGCCACCCGGTCGTCTTCTGCAGCGTGAGCGGTTTGATGTTTCCCAGCCGCTGTCCCCGCTCCCGGCAGGCATCCAGGTATAGCTCGGACGCCCCCGAACGCAGCAGCACGACCTCGGCCGGGGCCAGCTGTCCGAGACGCCGGCAGTAGTCGTAGTGGAAGTTGCGCCGCAGGCCGCGGTCGAGCTCCTCTGCCAGCGATGCGGCAGGCACGTCCGCCGTCTCGGTCTCAAGGTACAGGACGTAGCGAAAGCCCGTCGCATCCTCGTCGGGCGCCAGGAGCGTGAAGCTGCTCGTGCAGCCGCGGGAGGCGAGGACCTCCGCGATGACCCCGGCGACAAAACCCTCCTCCAGCTTCTCCCCGAAGTAGTCTGATACCTGGTCCGTCTTGCCCAGGAACCGGAGGCAGGGGAGCCCTCGGTAGAACCCCACCACCTCCGCCCGGTCCCTCAACTGGTAGCGGTAGAATCCCCCACCGGTCGTGACGACGACGGAATAGCTGCGCCCGACCTCCACCTCGTGGGCCAGCACGGGTTCCCCCTCGCCGTCCGGGACGAACTCGAAGAAGTGGGACCTCGCCGCGAGGACCGGGGCGGGGGCCGACAGGATGGGCAGGGTCACAAACGCCTCCGTGGCGAGGAGGCCCTTCGGCTGAAGATGTACCCCGGGAAAGAGGGCGGCCAGCTGCTCGGCGTAACCCCTCGACGGCCCGTCCGCCCAGCAGCTGAGGAGGCCGAGGTCCGGCCAGATCCCCAGGTAGCCGGAGGGCGAGAGGCGAGCCAACTCCCGTGCCCTCGCCGGATCGGGTGGTAGGGTCCTGGCGAGCACCTCAAGAAGTCCCGGGGAGATCTCGGCCGGCGGGTCGATGCCGCCGCGGGACACGTCGGCTATCAGCCGGCCCCACCACCTCCCCAGGGGCGCGAGCAGCAGCTCCAGATAGGTCGGGTTCCAGACGGAGATGAGGCGCAAGGAGCGGTCGCGCAGCAGGAACAGCAGGCTCGCGTACCTGAAGGTTTCGACGTCGCCCAGCCCCTTCACGGCTCCCGGCACCGTCAGCACCGACTCCACCAGCCCTCTGCCCAGGGTCCCCAGGTAGGCGCTG
>JAJZRD010000338.1 GCA_021845945.1 Chloroflexota bacterium | reverse complement strand
TCTTTCTGATCCCCTGGGATATCTTCTGGGCCGCCCTCTTTCTGGCCGGGGGCATGGCCTTTCTGGGTGTCTTTCTGGAGAGACCGGCTCACTGGTGGGCGTCGATCCCTGCCTTCACGCTGCTGGCCATCGGGGCATTGATCCTTCTGGGGGCCACGGCTCCCTGGCTGGCTCGAGCCTGGGGCAGCTCGCTCTTCCTGGGTGGGATCGGGCTCGGCTTCTGGCTGGTCTTCCTGGCCAACCGCAAGAACTGGTGGGCCGTCATCCCAGGGGGCACGCTGTTCACCCTGGCGGTCGTGGCAGGGCTGCCGAGGGTCCCTTCCGGGTCGCTGTCGGGCGCCGTCCTCTTCCTCGGATTGAGCGCCACCTTCGGGCTGGTGTACCTGCTGGCGGACGTCCCGGGGCGAATGGGCTGGGCCTTGATTCCGGCGGCGGTGCTTGCATTGGTCGGCATCTTCATCTTGGCGGCGTCCTCGGCTCTGGTCGGGCTGGTTTGGCCGCTGCTTCTGATCCTGTTGGGGGTTTACCTGGTCTTCCGGGCCCTGCGACCCCGGCCTCGATGAGGGCGTTACGCCAGCGGCGATACCGCGAGGGGAGGGGGCAGGGTGACGTCGTACAGCTTCACTTTTCGCCTGCCATCCACTGCTCCGCCAGCAGCTGCAGGATGTGGCGGAAGCGGATCCTGGCCTGCCGATCCAGCCGGCCGTCGGCCAGCACCCGGGCCAGGGTGAGGAGGGTCTCGTCCTGAGGTCCCAGCGCCAGGACCGCCCTGGGCCAGTAGCCGGCACTGGCCAGCAGCCTGTCCGCGCTGAGGTCGTCCAGGGCCAAGGCTCGGGTGATTGCCAGCACCTGCTCGGGGCCCGAAGGTGCCCTGTCGCCGCTTTCCAGCCGGCTGATGATGGCCGGGTTGATCTCGGAGGCCCGGGCAAGGGCCCGCTGGGAGAGACCGGTCCGTCCCCGATAGCCCCTCAGCAGCTCCGCAAAGGTTGGCAAGCTCACCACCCTCCCGGTTTGAAGCCATCGTCCGCCCCGCTGCGCCCCTTCCAGGGCCACAGGGATAATGTGCACCAGTTTCGCCGCTGATGTCAACAGGTAAAGGTTCGGCCGCGAGTTTCGCCCCCCTGGCGTTTACGGGTAGACAACGACGACCGCGACCTTGGGGACCCTCCATGCTTACGGGTTGGCAACAGCGAGCGTCGAGGCCGGGGGGAGCAAGCGGGGCGCTTCTGCTTAGCGGGCGTCATCATGATTACTATCTTTGGGTAATCATGATGACGTCGCTGGCGCACTTCTTGCGTCGCTCCACCTTACCGGCGGAAGCTGTTCGGCGGTTGGCATCGGTGCTCATCGCGACAGGTCGGGAGCCGAGAATGGGGAGATGCCGCGTCGCCTCGTCGCGGGAAGGGTCCAGGAGGGTGAGATGAACGGGACGCTAAAGGAGTACTTCAGGAAGCGGGACTTCGATCGCACACCGGAACCGGCGGGAAGGGTTCAACCGCAGTCAAGCAGGGAGCCCCTCCGCTTCGTGATCCAGAAGCACGCTACACGCCGCCTCCACTACGACCTCCGCCTGGAGCTGGACGGGGTCCTGAAATGCTGGGCGATCCCGAGGGGACCCTCCTCGGATCCTAACGAGAGGCGGCTTGCCGTCGCGATTGAGGACCACCCCCTGGACTACGCCTCCTTCGAGGGGGCGATCCCCGAGGGGGAGTACGGGGCCGGCGAGGTCATCGTCTGGGACGCCGGCGTCTACTCGCCGGACCAGGACAGCACCTTCTTCTTCGGGGACCGCGTAGGGGCGGAGGAGCGGGTGCGGCGCGGCCTGGCCCAGGGAAGCCTCTCGATCTTCTTCTGGGGCTACAAGCTGGCCGGCTCGTGGTCGCTGACCCGGCGGCGCGGAAGCGAAACCGAGTGGTTCCTGATGAAGCGGGACGACCTGTTCGCCGAGCCCAGCCGAGAGCTGCAGGCGGAAGATCGGTCGGTGCTCTCGGGGAGGACCATCGAGGATCTGCGGGAGGAGAGGGCCCCGATCCAGCCCCGGCGGCGGGCCTGAGACTTCCGTCGCCGGACCTCAGGGGGCTGGATCGGGGCCCTCTCCCGAAGGGCGGCGCAGCCGGCGAGGCTGTCTCGCCGAGGGCTCCATCTCGGCCACCAGCTCCTCGGCGCTCGCGCTGAAGCGATCGAAGGCGCTGCGCAAGTGGGATACCTCGTAGTGGGCGTAGATCTTCTTGGTGGTCTCCGGTGAGGAGTGGCCGAGGATGTCCTGGACCTCGGAAAGCTTCGCCCCGCGGTTCAGCATGACGCTGGCCTTGGCGTGGCGGAAGTCGTGGGTGGTCACGTCCACTCCGGCCAAGGCGGCGTGCTGTTTCACGACGTGCCAGATGGTGCGCGGGTGGAGCCGATAGTTCTGCCCGCCCTGAGCCGGCTTGCCCCGGCGGGCGTCGTGGCGGATAAAGAGGGGAGTGTGCCGGTCCGCGCGCTCCCCCAGATACTCCCGGATCGCCTCCAGCGCCTCCTCAGTGAAGAAGACGACCCTCTCCTTGTCGCCCTTGCCGGTGATCAGGGCCTGAGCCGAGTATCCGTCGTCGACGTCCTGCCGGTTCAGCCGGGAGATCTCCTCGCGCCGCATGCCGGAGGCGAAGAGGGTATGGAGGATCGCCTTGTCCCGAAGGATTTGCAGCCGCCTCTCCCTGTTCTCGGGGGTCGGTGGCGGAATAGGGATGCGCTTGACATAAAGTAT
>JAJZRD010000073.1 GCA_021845945.1 Chloroflexota bacterium | reverse complement strand
CAATCCAGGTACTCGTCCATGAAGAAGATGTGGGCGTTGGCCCAGCTGATCCGCCGGCGGTTGCAGATCTCCACCAGCAAGGGAAACTGCCCCCGGGGTCCGAGGGGGAGGATCAGGCGGGTGGGCCTGCCGGCAGCGTTGTTGGCCGCGATCTCGCCAGCGATGGCCTCGGCGAAATGGCGGTGGAGAGAGGGCAGGTCCGGGGCGATCACCAGCCGGGCCCCGGCCTCCCGCTCCACCTCCTGGGGCGCCATCGCCCGTAGCTCCCAAAGGGTCCGAGCCATGAAGACCTCCTACAGTAGCTTTGGAGTGCTGCGGCTTGCCACCGCACCCTAAATTGGGTCTACAGCCTTTGCAGCACTAGCAGCTCGGGTGGCTCCGCCACCGTCTCCGTCATGGTCACCGTCAGGTTGGGATGGAGCTGGATCAGCGAGGCCGGGAAGGCCGGCGTGATGGGACCGTGCAGGGCGCGGCGGAAGACCGCCGAGTGCCACGTCCGGATCCCCATGCAGTAGATTTCACGGGCCGAGAGCATCTCCTTAGGGCCGATGGTCACCGCCCTCGGAGGGATGCCCAGCAGGTCGCCACCGGTGCCCCCCATGGCCATCTGGGTGATGGTCTCGCGACTGAGGGTCACCACCCGGGCGCTGAGGTTCCGGAACTGCTCGAGGGTCATCTCCTGGCCCGGCTCCGGCGGGTCGTTGAAGGCCCAGTGGCCGTTGATCCCGAAGCCGGTGTACACCACGTCGATGCCGCCCACCTCGGCGATCCGCCGGACGTAGCCCTCCAGGTTGTCCGGATCGGGGCCCATCCAGTGGCCCTCCGGCAGTCTCTTGTCGGGATCCAGCGCCTCCAGGAACTCCCGACGGAAGAAGCCCCGCAGGCTCAAGGGGTGATCCTCCGGGATCATTCGCCCCTGGGCATCGCAGTACTCATCCATGGTGAACACGTAGAGGTTCGCGCAGCTCACGCCCCTGGAGTTCAGCGAGTGGGCCAGCCGTCGGAACTGTATGGGGCCCACGGGGAACACCACGACTGCGGACTTGCCCTCCCGTGCGCGAGAGGTGATGAGGTTGGCCAGGTGGAGCTCGAAGGCTTCGTGTAGCTCGTCCAGGGTTGGATAGATAACAACCCTGGCTCGCGTACCCTTGCCCAACTCCTCCCTGGGAATGGCGGCGGTATTGTTCATGACCGGAACCCTCCTCGGAGGATATGACATTATGACCAGGAACACCATGATAGTACCGGACGAACGAGGGGTCAAGAAGTAGGGTGAAGCATTCGCCGCGGCGAATGCTTCACCCTACAGGTTCGATAGTATCGGCAGGTGGCTACCGGGCCAGCGCCCCCACACCCTTCTCCAGCAGCCGCCGCTCCTGCCCGTTCAGGAAGTTGAGCAGCCGGTGAAGGGCGGGTCGGGAGACGGGCTGAGCCTGAGCGGCAAGACGATTCAGCTGGCGCCCCATGGTCCGCAGCGCCGTCAGCACCCTGGCAGCCTGCTGGGTCTTACCTCTGGTCTCCAGGACCAGCGCCTGGTCGACCATCTTCTCCGTCGACTGCCCCAATGCCAGGCTGAGGACTTCCACCACCCTGGGCGGCTTCTTCTCCTGAACCGCCTTCTGCAGCTCCTTGCCCCGCTCCACGATCTGACCGGCGCGAACGTTGACCTGGGCCTCCCCATCCCGAGCCATGGCCAGCTGGACCCACTCCTTGGCAGCCTTCACCCGATAGAGAGGGCTATCCGGAAGGCTGTCGGCGGAGGCGTTCACGGCGCCTACCCCGCCGAGGCTGAGGACCAACAGCACCACCAGGGTCGCCACCACCGATTTGAGGACCGGGCCCACCGGGAAGAGCCGGCCGAACCAGCCCCGGGAAACCCCTTGCGCCCGCCGGACCTCCTCCACCGACGCCAGGAGTTGCCGCTCCAGCCGCGCCTGGAACTCCGGTGAGGGATCGCGGCCCAGCAGGGCAACCCGTTCGGACACGGGGACCAGATGGGCTATCTCTTCCCGGTACTCGACGGGATAGTCCAGCAGGCAGCTGGCGAGGCTCTCGCCCTGCTGCACCCGACGGCAGCAGCCCTCCAGCGCCGCCTCGAAACGTGCGTCCTGTTCGTAGGTGGTCATGTTCTGGCCCTCTCCGTTGCCTTCAGCAGCCGGCCCAGACTCGCCAGGGCCCGATGGTGCAGTTGATTGACGGCGTTGATGTTCTTCCCCACCTGGCGGGCGGTCCTATCGTTGTCGTATCCCAGCACATACTTGCACAGGATGACCTCCCGCTGCTCCGGGGTAAGCCGCTCCAGGGCCTGGCGCACCTCGGACCGCTCCTCTTCTGCCTCGGCCACCTCCTCCGGCCGGGGTTGGGGAGACTCCACCGCCTCGGCCTCCTCCAGGGAGGCCGAGGGCCGGCGATAGCGCTGCCGCAGTTGATCGGCCAGTTTGTTGCGGGCGATCTGGAAGAGCCAGCCGAGCAACCCCGCCTCGTCCTCGGCCCGCAGCCCCTGAATCCCGTTCAGGGCCGCCACGAAAACCTCCTGGGTCAGCTCCTCGGTCTCTTCCACGCTGTTCACCCGAGCCGAGAGATAACGGTAGACCGGCCCTACCGCAAAGCGGTAGAGATCGGCAAAGGCCATCTTGTCGTAGCCCCTGGCCCGGCGGATCAGCCCGGCGATGTCGCCGGTCGGTTCCTGCACCCTGTCTCTTCTCCCGCGCGATGGGGTCCATCGCCATCCTCCCGTCAATTATAGTCGCTAATGTTGCGGCAAATGTACTGGCCGGGGAGAGGGGCTCATCGCGGAGACGTGTGAAACCGGCCGGGAAGTCTAGTACCTTGACACAGTGAAGGTGACACGAACTGTCATGCTGAGCGAAGCGAAGCATCTCCTCGTTCCGCCGAAGAGATCCTTCGCTGGCGCTCAGGATGACAACATCAGGATCTGTGTGGCGGAGCATTAGGCTGCACGAGCGGTCCGGATCTTCCGTGGCTTTGCCCGAGCCGGTCGGCCGGCCGCCAGCGCGAGGGCGGCAGCCGCCACATCGATCGGGTCGCGGTCGTCCAGCAGATCCTCGACCACCGCCCGGTAGGGCCCCCACCGCCCGGACTCCAGGATCTGGGTGAGACGCTCCTCCAGGATCTGCGCGTCCCGCTCCTCGACCTCGGCCGCCGTGGGCACCTCCTCCCGCCGAATGCGGGCTCCGGTGATCCGCTCGATGACCTTCAGCTCCCGCATCTCCCAGGGGTTCACGAAGGTGATCGCTTCGCCGCTTCGCCCGAGGCGGCCCGTGCGGCCGATCCGGTGGACGTAGTACTCGGGGTCGGGCGGGAGATCGAAGTTGACCACAGGGCTCACATCCGGGATGTCCAGCCCCCGCGCCGCCACGTCGGTGGCCACCAGGACCTCGGTCTGCCCGGCGCGAAAGGCCCGAAGCACCTTCTCCCTCACCGGCTGGCTCATATCGCCGTGCAGCCCCTCGGCGAGATAGCCTCGCCCCTGGAGCCCCTCGACCACCTCGTCGACGGTCCGCTTGGTGGCACAGAAGACCAGGGACCGTTCGGGCCGCTTCGCGTCGAGAACCCGGCAGAGGGCATCGAACTTACGCCGATAGGGCACCAGGTAGAAGACCTGGTTGACCTCGGGAACGGTCAGCGCCCGGGGCCGGCTCAGCCGCAGGATCTCCGGCTCGCGCATGTAGCGGCGAGCCAGCTGGATGATAGGATCCGGCATGGTCGCCGAGAAGAGGGCCGTCACCCGCGGAGAAGGAAGGTGGCCCATCACATACTCCACATCCTCCAGGAAGCCCATGTCCAGCATCACGTCGGCCTCGTCCAGCACCAGCATCGATACCATGGACAGGTCGATCGTCCCCCGGCGCATGTGATCCATCAGACGGCCGGGGGTCGCCACGATGGCGTGGACGCCCCGCCGTAGCGCATGAAGCTGGCGTTCGATAGGCTGGCCTCCATAGATGGGCACCAGCCGCAGACCCCGGTCGCGGCCGATGGCGTTGAGTTGCTCGGCCACCTGCACCGCCAGTTCGCGGGTCGGTGCGAGGACGATCGCCTGCGGTACTGCCCGCTTCATATTTATGCGCTCCACGATGGGGATGCCGAAAGCGGCGGTCTTGCCCGTGCCGGTGAGGGCCTGGGCGACGATGTCGCGCCCCTCTAAGAGACAGGGAATGGCCCGCGCCTGGACCGGAGTCGGCGCCTCGAAACCCATCTCGGCAATGCTGCGGAGCACTAGCTCGCTCAGTCCCAACTCACGAAACCCGATCATAAGGTCCTCCGAGTACGGGAAGTCGGTTCATGGCTGGCAACCACCGTGCCAGGCAAGGTGCTATGCTTCCATCCCGCGTCCAATCCCTTCACCATCACCCACAACCAACAGAAGTAATTGACTGTGGATGGAGAAGCTCTTACAATGCGTAAGAAGCTGGAGCCGGCAGGAAGCAGCTGCCGGTCGCCCGGGGGGAGAAGGGGAATGGCCGAGGAAGGAACCGGCAAGGGAGCCAATCGCGGAGGAAGCGTGCGCGCCTTTCGGCTGGGCGGCAGCGGCCTGGAACGGGTGCTGGGAGAGCTGGAAGCCTCCCTCATGGAGGCGGTCTGGCAGATGGGCGAGGCCTCTATCCAGGAGGTGTGCGACGCCCTGGGCCCAGAGCACAACTACAAGACCGTCATGACGGTGATGAACCGGCTCGTGGAGAAGCGGCTGCTCTCCCGCCGGCGGGTCTCCAAAGCCTTCCTCTACTCGGCCCTGGAGAGCCGCCAGGCCTTCCTGGATCGGGTTTCCCGCTCCGTGGTCGCCGGGCTGGTGCACGACTTCGGCACCTCGGCCATCGCCCAGTTCGTGGACGTGGTGGGCGAGGTGGCCCCGGAGGAACTGGCGGCGCTGGAGGAGCTGGTCCACCGCAAGGTGCTGCGGGGAGGAAAGGCGTGAGTGCCGCCGTTCGAGCCTTCCAGCCTCCCCTCGGCTCCTTCAGGGTGATGCTCGCCCTGGGGGTAGCCCTGGGCGCCACGGGCCTCACCCTCGCCGTCCTCCTCTGCCAGACGGTGCTGATCCCCCTGGCATCAGCCTGCCTGCAGGCCTGTGCCCGGGACCCGATGCTGATGCACCTGGCCCGGGGCGGTGCGGCCCTCTCGGTGGTAGCCGTCGCCAGCGGCCTGGTCGCTGGACTGGTGGTGCTGGGCAAGCAGCTTCGGTCGACCCGACGGCTGGTACGCCGGATGGAGTGCCGGGCAACAAGACCCCCGCAGCGGCTGGCGCGATTGGCCACCCAGTTGGGCGTCGAGGAGCGCATCACCTACGTCCTCGATCCGGCCCCCTACGCCTTCTGCTACGGCTTCCTGTCGCCCCGCATCTGCCTCAGTTCCGGGATGGGCCGCACCCTCACCCTGGGGGAGCTGAAGGCGGTGCTGCTCCACGAGGTCATCCACCTCCAGCACAGAGACCCCCTGAAGGTGCTGATCAGCCGGACGATGGCCGCCTCGCTCTTCCTGCTGCCGGTAGCGGCGCAGCTGCGGGACCGCTACCTTCTGGACAAGGAGCTGGCGGCCGACGCCGAGGTAGTGGACAGGCTGTCGCCCAAGCCGCTGGCCGCGGCGATCCTGAAGATCTGCCGCAGCTCGGCCCTCCGCCCGGTATCGGAGCTGGCGGCGGCAGCGGTTGGTCCCTTCAACGTGGTGGGCGAGCGTATCCGGCAGCTGGCAGGACCGGGGCAGCAGCGGGCACCCCTGGGACAGTGGAGGATCGCGGCGAGCCTGACGGCGGTGGCGATAGTGCTGGTGGTTTCCGCGGGATCCAGCTACGCGGCGGGGCGGTCGTCCCCGGCCGGCGGGAGCTGCTGCGCGACCAACGGTACCTGCAACCCGTCAGGCGGGGGCCTCGCGCAGCCCCGATAGCGACTCGCCTTTGCTCAATAGTCTTACATAGTGTAAGAGCACGAGGAGGTTTTCCATGGGCAAGCACAGGGGCAGTCAGGGAGACTACTACGGGGAACCGGGCGGTAGGGACCGGTCCGGCCGGTGGGAGGAGAAGAGGCAGCGCTTCGCCGGCAACAATAGGGTAGGCCACGGTTTCAGCACCCGAGCCTTGATCGCCGCGGGCTTCATCGCCCTGATGATCGTCTTCGTCGGGGTGATGACCTTGCGCAACAGCAGCACCTCCACCGCCTCCGCAGCGGTGCTGCAGCAGGTTCCGGCCTCCACAGCCACCGCAGAGAACGGCAGGGTGGGGATCACCGTCCAGGAGGTAACCGACAAGAAGCTGGTGGCCTGGGACTACAAGAAGGGGAGCACATCCATCCCGCTGATGGCCTACGTGACACCTTCGGGCGCGGTGAAGGTAGCCGTCCGCACCTGCGAGCCGTGCAACGGCTTCAGCTTCCGCATAGAGGGCAACCAGATCGTCTGCAACACCTGCGGCACCCGCTGGGATCTGGAGAGTTCAAAGGGGATCTCCGGCGGCTGCCAGGGCTACCCGCCCGACGTATTGCCCGGCAGCGTGGTGGACGGCAAGATCACCGTGGACGAGCAGAAGGTATCCAGCTGGAAGCCCAGGATCTAGCTCAGGACTGAGCGAAGAGGACTGAGGACTGAGCGGGTGCTGAGTGCTGAGTGCTGAGTCGGTCTGCGCCAGCTTACTCAGTCCTCAGTCCTGAAACGGAGCGTAGCGATGAGGCTTAGCACCATATCTCTTAACAACCTGCGGCGGCGGCAGGGCAAGGCGCTGCTGCTGGTGCTGGGGCTGGCCGTGGGGGTCGCCACGGTGGTGAGCATGCTGGCCATCACCGCGGCCTTGCGAACCGACACGGAGAAGAAGATCGACCAGTACGGCGCCAACATCCTGGTGGTGCCTCGCTCCGACGACCTCGCCCTCTCCTACGGGGGCGTGGCCGTGGGAGTGAGCACTACCGTCCAGGAGCTATCCACGGCGGACGTCGCCTCCATTCGCACCATCAAGAACTCGGAGAACATCAGCACCGTCGCCCCCAAGCTGCTGGGGGCGGTGGAGGTGGGGGGAACCCGAGCCCTCCTGGTGGGGGTGGACTTCCCCCAAGAGATGCGGCTGAAGCGGTGGTGGACTTTCGAGGGCCAGAAGCCCGAGAGCCCCGACCAGCTGATGGTCGGCCAGGAGGCGGCCCACCGGCTGAAGGTAGGTCCGGGGAGTTCCCTGCAGATCCTCGGCCGCTCCTTCACCGTGGCGGCCGTGCTGAACCCCATCGGCGACCAGGAGGACGGTCTGATCTACGCCGACCTGGGCGTCGTCCAGGATATGCTGGGAAAACCGGGCAAGGTGAGCCTGGTGGAGGTGAGCGCCCTCTGCTCCACCTGCCCCATCGACCAGATCGTGCAGCAGATCGGGGATAAGCTGCCCGGAGCGAAGGTGACGGCCCTCGCCCAGGTGATGAAGTCCCGAGAGCAGACGGTGGAGCAGCTGGGGAACTTCTCCCTGGCCGTGTCCGCGGTGGTGCTGCTGGTCGGGGGTCTGGTGGTGCTGACCACCATGATGTCCAGCGTCAACGAGCGGACCCGAGAGATCGGGATCTTCCGAGCGGTGGGGTTCCGGAAGAGCCACGTGGTGCGGATCATCCTGCTGGAGGCAATGCTGCTCAGCCTGATGAGCGGCCTGGTGGGCTGGGCCGTGGGAACCCTGGGCAGCTCCTTCATAGCCGAACGGGTGGCGCAACTGGAGGCGCCCATCTCGTGGGACCCCCTGCTGGCGGGCTGGGCCCTGGGGCTCGCGCTGCTGGTGGGGCTGGTGGGCAGCCTCTATCCGGCCCTCCGGGCCTCCGCCCTGGATCCGGCCGAAGCGCTGCGAAGCATTTGACAGACCTTTCCCCCTACCCCCTCCCCGACACGAGGAGGGGGCGTCTCCCCCTTCCCCCGTGGGGAAGAGGGCCGGGGGGGTTAGGTCCACGAGGAGGAGACGTTGGCTCTGATCGATTTGCAGCAGGTGAGCAAGAGCTACTCGAGCGGCGGGCTACCGGTGGCAGCACTGAAGGGAGTGGATCTGCAGATAGAAGAGGGGGAGATGGTGGCCATCATGGGGCCGTCGGGCAGCGGGAAGAGCACCATGCTCACCGTCCTGGGGGCCATGAACCCACCCACCTCCGGAGTCGTGCTGGTAGACGGCATCGACGTCTACGCCCTCTCCTCGGAGCGGCGGGCTGACTTCCGCCACGAGTATCTGGGTTTCGTCTTCCAGCAGCAACATCTGGTGCCCTACCTGACGGCCCTGGAGAACGTGATGCTGCCCATGGCCATCAGCCGCCGCCCTCATCAGGAGCAGACGGAGATGGCACAGACCGCCCTGGAACGGGTGGGGCTGGGGGACAAGTTCCGCCGGCTGCCCGGCCAGCTTTCTGGAGGGGAGCAGGAGAGGGTGGCCATCGCCCGGGCCATCGTCAACGAGCCACCCATCGTCCTGGCAGACGAGCCGACGGGCTGCCTGGACACCCAAACGGGAGCCGAGGTGATGGAGCTGCTCCAGACCTTGAACCGGGAGGGCCTCACGGTGCTGGTGGTGACCCACAACCCGGACAACACTCGCTACGTGCAGCGGACGGTCCGGCTCAAGGACGGCCGGATCGACGGCGACCAGCGGAGCCACCAGGGGGAGCCCGAGGGACCCCAGCGGCTGGCCGGAGCAGGAAGGGCGCATCCGTAGCCGACTTGGAGCGGTGGCTTGCCACCACTTTCGATCCGCAAATTACCAAGGGTGCGGCTACAGGTACAGCTTCCCGTTCTCCAGCAGCAGCTTGCCGTCCAGGGTGACTGTCGGGTTCAGCACCACGATATCCATGTGGTGTCCGGCCTTGACCGTGCCGCCCAGGGTGAAGTTGTCCCCGATGGCCAGGTGGATGGTGCCCAGCCTCTTCGACACCTCCAAGGTGTTGGGGACGATTCGGCAGTCCGGGTTTATCCCGAAGGCGAGCTGAGAGGCAAAGCGGCGGGCGTTGGGATCCTTATCCTCCAGCAGCGCCTCCAGGGCCCTCGCCTGCTTGCCCCCCTTCATCCCCACGATCATGCCGTCCCGAACCTCCATCTCGAAGGGCTCGTCGATCAGGCCGATCTTCTCCATGGTGTAGGGGTTCACCAACCGGCCGTTGGTGGTCCCCTCCAGGGGCGCCACCGTGGACTCCCCGTCCGGGATCGCCGTGAAGAGTCCGGGCTCGCGGGCGAACCCGGTCTGGGCCTTGCCCTTCCGGCCACACAGCTGCAGGGTCAGATCGGTCCCCTCGGCGGTGGTGATGTGCACCTCCCGTCCCTTCTCCAGCAGGGCATCCACGGCCAGGGCGTTGCGCTTTATCATCTCGTAGTCGGCGAGTACCCCGGGGCTCTCCAGGATCCCCTCCTCCCAGTTGCGGAGGCTGCCCATCCGCGCGCCGGCCTGGAGAGCAGCGGTACCTGCGCGAACGTGGGCTATGCTGGTTCGACTCAGGTTGATGAGCACCTTGGAGCCGACGAAGGCCCCCGACATCGGCTCGGGCAGCTCTGCGCCGTTGATGGCGCGGGGCAGCATAATCAGACATACGGGATCCGTCCCCGCCTTCACACAGGCCTGGACCACCGCCTCAGCCACAGGGGCCGAGTCGGATTCCGAATCCCGGATGATGGAAACGCTCTCGCCGGGTTTGACCCCCAGCACCTGGCCCACCAACTTCTCGGCCACCTGGGTCAATCGCGCCTGGTCTAGCATCGTCTATTACTCCTTCGATGCGCGGACGGATGACGTCCGGTAGAATTAGGACACCGGGGAAACGACCGGGGTGAGGAGAAGGGATGGATCGGGGTCGTCTTTGCCCCCGGGTCTACCTCATTCTACTGGATGAAAGGGTTCAGGTACAGTCATTTGGATCAATGGATAGCCTGTTACCGGCAGAGGGCGGCAGCATGGCGCTTCTGACAGGAGAGAAGCTGGATGATCCCTATCTGGCCCTGCTAGCGGAGGCACGCAGGAGCCAGAAGGAGGCGACGATCGAGATTCTAAGAGCTGCTTCGGGGTCGGGATCTATCCCGCACTTGATGCGGGATGCAGGAGACCGAGCCGGGCGCTACGGCGATGGCGCCCTGAGGATCAGTCCCCCCGTTCTGCCTCTCGCCTGCAAGAGAGGCTGCTACCACTGCTGCTGGGCGACCGTGGGAGTGGTGGCGCCGGAAGCCATCTACCTGGCAGAAGGGTTGAGAGCCCAGCTACCGCAGGGCGAACTGTCCGCTCTGACCGATAGGGCGGAGAATCAGGGCCAACGGCTTCAGCAAATGAACCGAGGGGAAAGGCTGGACGCCCGGATGCCCTGCGCCCTCCTGCGAGACGGCGGCTGCTCGGCCTACCAGAACCGTCCTCTGGTTTGCCGCTGGGCCTGCTCTCCCAGCCTTCAGGCGTGCCTCGACCTCCTGGTGCACCGCACGAAGAAGTACCTGGAGATGGAGGAGGTGAGGTACCAGCCGACCCAGGAGGTGTGGCTTGGCCTGAGGGCCGGTCTGAAGGAGCTGGGGCTGGACGGCTCCCTGCTGGCGCTGAACAGCGCCCTGGCCATCGCCCTGGCCGATCCGAGGATCGCTCAGCGGTATCTATCCGGAGAGCCGGTTTTCGACGATGCCCGCCTGGAGTGAGGGCCAAGACCGGGTTCACCCCTCCCGCTCCAGCAGCCAGAGGGCGATAAGGATTCCCCGTTCTCCACCTCGAAGGTGAGGTGGCCGTCGTGCTGGAAGATCTGCTCAACCCCCAGACGGGTCGAGATCTCCTGGCGGGCCCGCTCGTCGTCGGCGGTAGAGAGGGTAACCACGTCGCCGCCCACCATCCGCTTAAGGGCGGCCGGGGTATCCAGGGCAATGATGCGGCCGTAGTCGATGATGGCGATGCGGTCGGCGTTCTCCGCCTCGTCCATGTAGTGGGTGGTCAGAAAGATGGTGATGTGCTGCTGCCGGCGCACCTCCCTCAGGTACTCCCAGACGTAGTGGCGGGTCTGAGGGTCCAGCCCGACGGTCGGCTCGTCCAGGAAGAGCACCCGGGGCAGGTGGAGCAGAGACCTGGCGATCTCCAGCCGCCGCTTCATGCCCCCCGAGAAGGTGCGCACCACGTCGGCGCGACGGTCGGCCAGATCCACCAACTCCAGCATCATCCGAATCCGCTCCGCCCGCTGGCTGCGGGGGACGTGGTAGATCATGGCGTGGTAGCGGAGGTTCTGCTCTGCAGTGAGGTACTCGTCCAAGGTGTTATCCTGAAAGACGATCCCGATGTCGGCCCGCACCGCGGCCGCCTCGGCGACCACATCGTGGCCATCGATGAGGGCCTGTCCGGCACTGGGCTTCAAGAGGGTACACAACATCTTGATGGTTGTGGTCTTGCCGGCCCCGTTGGGACCCAGGAAGCCGAAGATCTCCCCGGGCTGAACCGCGAAGGAGACCCCGTCGACAGCGGTGATCTCCCCGAAGCTCTTCCTCAGCCCCTCGACCTGGATGACCGGCTCCTCCGGAGATTTCGGGTCAGGCAGCATCGCCATGTTTCACTTCCCGTTACGCATAGGGGATGACTCCAGCGCTTCGCGCAGGCTTCGCACCTCTTCGGCCAGGCGGCCCTCCAGGATATGCATCTGCTCCAGACGGGCCCGCACCTGACCGACCTGCTCCTGAGCGATGGCTAGAGCCTTCTCCAGGTCGGCCCGGCGGTTCTCGGCGGTAGACTCCCTTTGCGCCGCCAGCAGCAACGAGGCCCGAGATTCCTCGGCCTCCAGCATCCCCTTGATCTCCTTGAGGGAGAGGCCCAGCAGCTCCCGCAGCTCCAGGATGCGATCGATCCGCCGCAGATCCTCCTCGGTGTACAGCCGCATCCCCCCGTCCAGCTTGACGCTGGGGACCAGCAGCCCGATCTCCTCGTAGTAGTGAAGGGCCCTGTGGGTGAGCCCGCTGCGCTCCACCACGTCGCCGATCTGAAACAAGCCTGGCATCGATCACCTCCAGCCGAGAGTGCAGGGTGAGCGTAGCTTACTCTTACGTTCACGTCAAGTGCTTACGTAAACGTTAGATGCCCGGAGGGAGTTGAATCCCTTTCGACCACGAAGTCATAATCTCTCATCATTTGGTACTTTGTAGTTCACACCCGATCGATATTTCACGCCACGGCGTAGACCCTTAGGGGGACGGCCGCCCCGCCCCGAATGGCCAGGGGGGCAGCGTGCAGCCGGAAGCCGCCCAGGGGCAGCGCCGCCAGGTTGGCCAGGTTCTCCACGATCAGGACGCCGCCGGCCAGCAGGGTCGAGTGGGCCGGGCGGGAGGGGTCCGCCGTGTCGTCCACGTTCCAGAAGTCAACACCAGCCAGGATAGCGCCCCGCGCGACCAGGGTACGGCACAACTCCGCGGAGAGGTAGGGGGCCGGCTCCCAGTAGGCAGGGGTACCCCACCGCTCCGACCAGTCGGTGCGGAAGAGGACGGCCTTTCCTCGCACCCGCAGCCCCTCCAGCAGCTCCGGCCCCAGGGCCCGCCGCGGCGACCGCCGGGCGTCCACCACCACCCCCGGCAGGTCGGCAACCTTCTCCAGCGGGATCTGCGAGAGGTCGATCCCCTCTGGGTAACGATGGAAGGGGCTGTCCATGTAGGTGCCAAGGCTACCCACGATGTCGTAGCGGCTGACGTAAAACTCGGCCCGACCCTGGTAGTGAGACCTAGACTCCTCGTGGGTCAGGTGGGCGCCGATGTGGGGCTCAGGGAAGCCCGGGTAGGCAGGCATCCCGTTGTGGATGGGATGGCTGAGGTCGATCAGACGCGCCATGGTCGCCTCCTCCGGATTGCGAAGAGACGGGATGCGGGGTTTCCCGGACCTGGTAGAGGCGCCCGGTAGCGTCTCTACCAGGTCCCGAGCGAAGGAGATCTACCGAGAGGGCTAGGCAGCCCTTCTCATCTCGCCCGCGCCCTTGCGGGCGGCCTCGACCAGCCTGCTGCCTGCAGTGAAGGTCGGGCGCCGGCTGCCGGGGATTTGCATCTCCTGGCCGGTGCGGGGATGGCGCCCCTTGCGAGGGGCCCGCTGGACAACCTTGAAGGTGCCGAAGCCGGTCAGCCGCACCTCGTTGCCCTTCTCCATCTCCATGGTGATGGTGTCGATGAAGGAGTTGACTACCTTCTCAGCCTGCTTGTTGGGAATACCAGCATGCTGAGCGACCTTGGACACCAGATCCTGCTTGCCGATGGTCTCTGCCATGTGATTGCTCCTTTCCCAACTGGACAGGGACGGCGGATCCGTCGCCTGGGGCGAAGAAGTAGCACATGGCGTGCCGAGAATATCGCCTGGCTGTATGGCTCCCGGAATCAGCCCTGCAATGGAGGCGAATCCGGCAGATTCGGGCCGGGGGTAGGTCAGCGGTGCCGGCGGAAAAGGTCGAGGAGACGATCCTCGTAGCCCTCCGCGACATGGACCCTCCGGTCAGACGCTCTTCCGGGGCAGGCCGGGCCAGAAGCTATTCTACTCGGAACCGTGCAGCGCTGTGTATCGGCATGACAATGCGGCTCTGTCCCCGGTGATTCCTGCACCTTCCCCGGACCTCTTCTCACCCCGGCTTCCGATAGCAGGCGGCTGACCCCGCAGCAACTGCCAACAAGATGGCATGGAAACTGCATCTTCTACGCACAGCTAACCTTTAACTGCGTGCAATATCCCATAGACGATCCCGTAGACGCTCGATTCTTCGGCTTCTCGAGAGCCAGGGAGATAAGGAGGACTCCCCATGAGGAATGCTTTCTACGCAGGCCTCTTGGTCCTGGGTGCGGCGGCGCTATGCCTGATAGCGCTGGCTCCCACCGATGTCGGCTACGCCGGAGTGCTGACCGGCCAAACCATATACGCGAAGGCGCTCACCGACCACGAATGCAGCAGCAGCGAGTGGGAGTTTGTGATCACTCAGATAGACACAGAGGCGCATGCGCCAGACTCGATCAGCGTGACCTGGGCCAACGGGCAGACGGCCACCGTCCCGGTCAAGCTGTTCAGCGGCAAGAAACTGACGGGAGGCACGGCCCACTACGTAACGACTGCCAATCTCGACTCGACGGTCGTCTCGGCCTCCACCACCATCTACAGTGGATGGAGCGGTGAGTTCAACCTGTCCCACGGTCCCTGTGGCAACACTCCGACCCCAACGGCGACGAGCACTGCGACCAGTACGCCAACCGTGACGCCTACCCCGACCAGCACGGCTACGGCGACGCCGACCTCTACCGGAACGGTGGTCACGGCGACCCCCACCGCTACGTCGACCCCCACAGAGACGGCATCGCCGACGGCCACCCCCACTAGCGGCGGAGGTGGTGGCGAGGCCACCAACACCCCGACCCCTACCGCCGCCGGCACGCCTCCGACGGCAACCCCGACCTCACCGCCACCTGGAGTCCCGGAAAGGGGTCCGGCCGCTAGCGCCACCCCGATCCCCACCGAGACCCCACAGGTAGCGGGCGTAGCTGCGGCGGTCCCGCCGACCCAAACGCCGGCGCCACCCGCGGCACCGGCCACGGAAACGCCCGTGCCGGCCGCAGCGCAAGCCACGGAGACGCCGGTGCCACCCACGGAGACGCCGGAGGTGTTGGGAATCGCGCCCCCGCCTCCCCCGGAGGTCGCCGGGGTGAGGGCACTGCCCTCCGCCGGTGAGGCTGACGACGGCCAGGGGAACGTGGCGCTGCTGCTGGTTCTGGCCGGCCTGCTGGCCTCGAGTGGAGGGATGGTACTGAGACGCTCGGCGCGGTAACCGTCGGAATAACCGCGCCACCCACCGAACCATAGGTACGCAACTTCTCCCGCGGCGGTCGCCGCGGGAGAAGCCTGTCCCCAACGAAAGAGACTGCCCTCTGCCCTTTTCGCAAGGCGCGGGGTTCTCCCGCTGGCGGAGATGGGCGACTCGGGCTTCAGCCGTGAAGCCGCTTCCACTGAAGGGCGCTCACCAGGAAACGATCCTCGTATTCCTTCTCAACATGAGTAACTTCTCAATAACTCAGGGCAGGCCCCGGCCGAGTTCTTGCATACGGGGGCCAGTGGACAGATCTGAACATCCTGGCCCTGGCCCTAGATAGACGGCGTACCTGTCGGTGCTCGAAGACCTTGACCTGTCGCGGATCGGCGACCCCTATGCTCGGGAGTGCATCCTCCGG